>JAGPDW010000103.1:0-10716 GCA_018057345.1 Bacteroidia bacterium
ACAAAAGTTCACGAAATAGAAGCCGTTCGCGGTAATATTTTTGATGTGAACGGGGCTTTGCTGGCTACCTCCCTCCCCTACTACGAAATTGGAATTGACATTAATGCGCCAAGTATTGATGAAAAATTATTCCGTGAGAATAAAGATTCGTTAGCTTATTGTTTGCATAACTTATTCAAAGACAAAACTGAAACTCAATACTTACGAATTTTAAATAGCGCACGTAAAACGAAAGATCGTTACGTACTATTACAACGTAGCGTTTCCTATAAAGATCTTCAATCACTTAAAAAATTCCCTATTCTTCGCAAAGGAAGTAAAGGTGGTTTAGTAACACTTCAAACAAATAAGCGCGAACGTCCGTTTAGATTATTAGCTGCCCGCACCATTGGTTTAGCACGTGATGGAGTTAAACCTGTTGGATTAGAAGGCGCGTTTGATACATCACTTACGGGTATTAGCGGTAGACGTTTAATGCAAAAAATTGCAGGAGATGTTTGGAGACCAATTAATGATGAGAATGAAGTTGAACCAAAGGATGGAAGTGATCTTTACACAACGATAGACATCAACATTCAAGACGTAGCCGAACATGCACTTTTAAAAGCTCTGCTGAAAAATAATGCAACGCATGGTTGTGCTGTGTTAATGGAAGTAAAAACGGGTGCTATAAAAGCAATTGCCAACTTAACCAAAGGTGGAAAAGATTCTACAGAATATTACGAGTCGCTAAACTATGCCATTGGTTATCCAACAGAACCAGGCTCAACCTTTAAGCTAGCTTCTTTCTTAGCATTGCTTGAAGACTATAATTTGAGCTTAGACGAACAAGTTCAAGTTGGAAGAGGGAAATGTAATTATTATGATATCACCGTAACCGACTCTCACGAACCTGAAGCCGAGAAGATATCGGCTCAACGTGTTTTTGAAACATCGTCGAATGTTGGAACCACAAAATTAGTTACAAAGTACTATTCAAAAAATCCGCAACAATTTGTTGACAGGCTAAATTCATTTGGTTTGAACAAACCGTTGGGTCTTACAATTCCCGGAGAAGGTAAGCCATTGATCAAACAAACAAAAGATAAAGACTGGAGTGGTGTTACACTACCTCAAATGAGTTACGGTTATGAAAGTTTAATCACACCTCTACAAACCTTAACGCTTTACAATGCCATTGCCAATAATGGTAAAATGGTAAAACCACATTTTGTAAAAGAAATTAAGCGTAACGATAATACAGTAATGAAATTTGGAACTGAGGTCATTAAAGAACAAGTTGTAAAACCTAGTACTATAAAAAAAGCAAAAGAATTATTAGAAGGAGTTGTATTAAACGGTACAGGAAAAGGCTTGAACATTACTGCATTTAAAGTTGGTGGCAAAACCGGAACAGCGGCTATAGCTAAAAATGGTATTTATGGTAAGGGTAATCAACGCACATACCAAGCTTCGTTTGTAGGATATTTTCCTGCTGATAATCCTTTATATACATGTATCGTTATCATCAATTCGCCAAGCAACGGTATTTATTACGGAGGATTAGTTGCCGGTCCGGTATTTAAAGAGATCGCTGAAAAAGTTTATTCGGGAAGTTTAGATTTTCTTTCGCCTATCAATGATCAAAACAATGTGATCAATAGAACACCGGTTATTGCCATGCTAAAAGGTGATGAATTAAATAAAGTCGTTAAACAACTGAATATTCCAAGCAAAAATATTCCGGCAACTTCAACCTACGTTTCAAGAAATTATAGCGACAGTACAAAATTAAATGTAGCTGAAGCAAAACTGGAAGACACACTTAAAAAAGGATTCATTCCAAATTTGAGCGGCCTTTCAGCAAAGGACGCATTGTATCTATTAGAGAATAGAGGATTGAATGTGAAATTGGAAGGATATGGACTTGTAAAAAAACAAAGCATTTCGGTTGGACAAAAATACAACAAAGGTGATAAAATTATTTTGACACTGAGTTAATGAAACTGCTGAGCGACATACTATATAAAGTAAGATTGGAAGAGATCATTGGCTCTACGCATTCTGCTATTTCGTCGGTTACCTTTGATTCGCGAAAAGTAAAAAAGGATTCAGTATTTGTTGCTATTAAAGGGGAAGCCAGTGATGGGCATGAATTTATTACAAAAGCGATTGAAAATGGTGCTATTGCCATTATTTGCGAAGAACTTCCAAAAGAACGCAAGACAGAAGTTACTTATGTGAAAGTGAAAAATTCTCACGAAGCATTAGGGTTTGTTGCTTGTAATTATTTTGATAATCCATCTTCTAAATTAAAACTCGTTGGTATTACCGGAACTAACGGAAAAACAACTACGGTTACTTTGTTATTTAATCTATTTAGGTCACTGGGGTATTCTGCAGGTTTATTATCTACAGTTCAAAATAAAATAAATAATACAGTTATTCCTGCCACGCACACCACTCCTGATGCACTAACACTGAACGAACTTTTGCATACCATGGTAGAGCAAGGGTGTGAGTATGCCTTTATGGAAGTGAGTTCTCATGCCATTGTTCAACATCGTGTTACCGGAATTTCATTTGCAGGAGCAGCGTTCAGTAATATCACCCACGATCATCTAGATTATCACAAAACTTTTGATGAATATATAAAAGCAAAAAAGGGCTTGTTCGATCAGTTATCATCGGAAGCATTTGCATTAACTAACGTGGATGACAAAAACGGTAAGATTATGCTGCAAAATACGAAGGCAAGTAAGCACTCGTATAGTTTAAAGACCGTTGCCGATTTTAAATGCAAGATCATTGAAAATCATCTGAACGGTTTATTACTCAATATTGACAATAAAGAAGTGTGGGTTAAATTGATAGGTTCATTCAATGCATATAATGTTTTAACTGTGTACGCTACAGCCGTTCTTTTAAAACAAGATAAAACAAATGTACTTACTGCTTTAAGTAATTTAAATTCAGTAGAAGGTCGTTTTCAATATTTTAGATCCAAAGGCGGTGTTATTGGTATTATTGATTACGCACATACACCAGATGCATTAAAAAATGTTCTAGAAACAATAAAAGATATTCGCACTGGCAACGAGCAAGTAATAACCTTAGTTGGTTGCGGTGGCGATAGAGATACAACAAAGCGTCCTATTATGGCTGGCATTGCTTGCGAATTAAGCAACAAGATCATTTTAACTTCCGATAATCCTCGTAGTGAAGATCCGGAAGAAATTTTGAACCAAATGCAAAAAGGAGTTTCTCCGGTAGATGTGAAAAAAACATTACGCATCTCTGATAGAAAAGAAGCGATCCGTACCGCGTGTACATTAGCAAAAAGCGGAGATATTATTTTGATCGCCGGAAAAGGTCACGAAAAATATCAGGAGATAAAAGGAGTGAAACACGATTTTGATGATTACAAACTATTTAAAGAAACCATTAGTTCCATAGAAGTATAATGCTGTATTACTTATTTACATATTTAAATAAAGCCTTCGATTTTCCCGGAGCAGGGGTGTTTAATTACATCTCATTCCGAGCAGCATTTGCATTGATCACTTCTTTGCTTATCACACTCATATTTGGTAAACGCATTATCGAAGTCATTCGCAAAAAACAAATTGGAGAAACTATTCGCGAATTAGGTTTAGAAGGACAAGCTAAAAAAAGTGGAACACCTACTATGGGTGGTTTGATCATCATTGCAGGCATCGTAATTCCAACATTACTATTTGCAAAAGTATTAAATATATATATCATACTCATGCTCATCTCTACAATTTGGCTAGGTGCTCTTGGATTCCTGGACGATTATATAAAAGTATTTAAAAAGAATAAAGAAGGTTTACAAGGCAAATTTAAAATTGTTGGGCAAGTTGGTATTGGTTTAATTGTTGGTTGTGTTTTGTATTTTCATCCGGATGTTGTGGTTAAAGAACGTTTAAGTAAAGCAACCACAGATAATTTCAGTATCTCTAATACAGGCGAGAAACAACAAACAACAACGCCTGCTAAATACGCTGACAAACCAAGTAAAAATTTAAAGACCACTATTCCATTTTTAAAAGATAACGAATTGGATTATGGTAAATTTATCTCATGGGCTTGCGATGATTGTGCTAAATATGGTTGGTTGATATTTATCCCAATGGTAATTTTAGTTGTAACAGCAGTTTCAAATGGCGCAAACATTACCGATGGGATCGATGGATTAGCTGCAGGATCAAGCGCCATTATTGGTGTTGTTCTTGGGATTTTTGCATACGTATCGGGTAATACCATCTTTGCCGATTACCTCAACATTATGTATATCCCCTACTCTTCTGAGCTAGTGGTATTCATTGCAGCCTTTATTGGTGCCTGTGTTGGTTTCCTTTGGTACAATTCTTTTCCGGCACAAGTTTTTATGGGCGATACCGGAAGTTTAGCTATCGGAGGAATTATTGCCGTATTCGCTATCTCCATTCGTAAAGAATTATTGGTGCCCATCTTATGCGGTGTATTTGTAGTGGAGAGTTTAACCGTTATTCTTCAAGTATATTATTTTAAATATCAAAAGAAAAAAAGAGGATTGGAATACGCACAAACACATCGCTTGTTTAAAATGGCTCCCTTACATCATCATTATCAAAAAAAGGGTTTTCATGAAGCAAAAATCGTGATGCGCTTTTTTATTATAGGAATTGTACTGGCGGTATTCACCTTCGTAACACTCAAATTAAGATAATGAGCAAACGCATGGTGATACTTGGAGGAGGCGAAAGCGGTGTAGGTAGCGCTATACTAGCTAAACAAAAAGGCTACGAGGTTTTTTTAAGTGATAAAGGAACGTTTAAAGAAAAATACAGAACGCAATTAGTAGAAAATAAAATTGAGTTCGAAGAAGGAAAACATACAGAAGAAAAAATATTGAATGCAACGGAAGTCATAAAAAGTCCGGGCATACCAGATAAGGCCGAATTAATTGTGAAGTTAAAAGAGAAACATATACCGGTGATATCCGAAATTGAATTTGCAGGACGTTATACCTCTGCCAAAACAATTTGCATTACAGGCTCTAATGGTAAAACAACTACAACTATGCTAACTTATCATATTCTTAAAAAAGCAGGGTATAATGTTGGTTTAGCAGGTAATGTAGGAAAGAGTTTTGCTTTACAAGTTGCTACCGAGCATTTTGATTATTATGTTTTAGAATTAAGCAGCTTCCAACTCGACGGCATGTTTGATTTTAGAGCGGATGTGTCTGTTCTATTAAATATCACACCCGATCATTTAGATCGTTACGATAACAAATTTGAGAATTACGTAGCCTCCAAATTTCGCATTGTGCAAAATCAAACCGCGCAAGATTCATTTGTGTACAATGCAGATGATGAAGTGATGAGAGAATATATGAAAACCTGGAAAAGCCCAGTACACCTTGTGCCATTTAGCATCAAAAAACCAATTGATGGCGATGGCGCATTTTTAACCGAAAACCAAATAACCATAAACTATAAACCAAACCAAAATCCCTTAATTATGACGATTGAACAACTCGCCCTACAAGGCAAACACAATGTGTACAATTCAATGGCAGCCTCTCTGGCTTCGCGCATCGTTGATGTGCGTAAAGAGAGCATCAAAGAAAGTATGCAAGATTTTCAAGGTATCGAACACCGCCTTGAATTTGTTGCATCTATCAATGGTGTAGAATTTATCAACGATTCAAAAGCTACCAACATCAACTCTACTTGGTATGCATTAGAAAGCATGCAAAAACCTATCGTTTGGATCTGCGGTGGACAAGACAAAGGCAATGACTACAACGAACTTACTGAGCTTGTAAAAGCAAAAGTAAAAGCCATCATTTGCTTAGGTAAAAACAATAAAAAGATCATCAATGCTTTTAAAGATACTGTTGAACTTATTGTTGACACTGATAATGCTCATGATGCTGTTGCTGCTGCTTACAAGATCGGCAAAACCGGTGATGTTGTGCTTTTATCACCTGCTTGCGCTAGCTTCGATCTGTACGAGAATTACGAAGACAGAGGAATGCAGTTCAAAGCGGCTGTTAGGTCACTTTAATTAAGAACGCAGCTTAACGGAAAGCCTTAAGGTTTTACATCATTTTTCGAAATGGTTTTAAAAACGACGGCACATACCTGATCAAAAATAGATCAGAATATTTTCGCAAGCGCAATAAAAAAGGAAAAATGAAATTATTCAGTTACTTAAAAGGCGATAAGGTTATTTGGGTGATAATGCTTTTATTATCACTGCTCTCTACTTTGGTGGTTTATAGCGCCGTTGTAACTCTTGCACACAAATACAAGCAAGGCGATACTGAATTTTTCCTTATTAAACATTTTGGTTTGATCGTTTCGGGATTTTTACTGGCGTATTTTTTTCATAAAATAAAATATACGGCCTTTAGTAAGATCTCGCAAATTGGTTTTTACTTATGCATACCGCTTCTACTCTTCACTTTATTTAAGGGAGTTAGTGCAGGTGAAGCAGTTCGTTGGTTACCAATTCCGGGAACATCGTTAACTTTTCAATCGTCAGACATTGCCAAGATCATGTTATTATTATATGTGGCGCGAACTATCACTTTAAAATTTGATCAGTTACAAGACTTCAAAGGTTTAACGCTTCATTTACTTTTACCAATAGGCATTATTTGTGGTTTGATATTACCTGCTAACTTTTCTACGGCCGCTCTATTATTTCTTAATTGCTTATTCTTGATGTTCGCAGGGCGTATCAAATTAAAATTCATCTCTTATATTTTATTACTGTGCGTTGGATTTGGTTTGCTTTTAAGTCTTTTAATTTTTACAGTTCCCGATCTTATTCCAAGGGGAAGAACATGGAAAGCGCGTATTGAGAATTTTGCAAGCAATGATAGCAAAAGTAATTATCAAGCCGAACAGGCTAAAATTGCCATTGCAAGCGGTGGTGTTATTGGTAAAGGTCCGGGTAATTCAACACAACGTGCGTTTTTACCGCAAGCTTCTTCCGATTTTATTTACGCGATCATCATTGAAGAGTATGGTTTGATCACAGCTCTTTTAATTTTATTCCTCTATCTCATTTTATTCTTCCGTGGCATTCGCATTTTGCGAGACTCCGATAAAACCTTTGGTGGATTAATTTCCGTCGGGCTCGCATTTAGTCTTGTTTTTCAAGCACTCATTAACATGGCCGTTGCGGTTAATCTTTTTCCGGTTACAGGACAACCATTGCCATTAATAAGTATGGGTGGAACATCCATTTGGTTCACTATGATCTCTTTGGGGATTATATTAAGCGTAAGCAACAGCAATAACGATAAAACCGAAGAGCAACTTGCAACCGACTAAAGTTATATTAAGCGGTGGTGGCACCGGTGGACATATATTTCCGGCAGTAGCAATTGCCAACGAACTCAAAAAACAAATTCCAAACGTTCAAATTCTTTTTGTTGGTGCATTAGGAAGAATGGAAATGGAAAAAGTTCCAAAGGCCGGTTACGAAATTATTGGTTTGCCAATTGCCGGATTTCAAAGAAGTTTATCTCTTTCAAATTTTACATTTCCGTTCAAGCTTATTATGAGTTTGCTTAAAGCTCGTAAGATCATTAAAGATTTTAAGCCTGATGTAGTTATTGGCACAGGAGGTTATGCAAGCGGCCCCATTTTGAAAGCCGCTACAAATAAAGGAATTCCAACTCTGATCCAAGAACAGAATTCTTACGCCGGCATTACCAACAAAATTTTAGGATCTAAAGTAAATACTATTTGTGTGGCTTACGAAGGCATGGAGAAATTCTTCCCAAAAGAAAAGATCGTATTTAGCGGAAATCCAATTCGTCAGGATATAACAGGCGTTTCAGAAAAAAGAAATGAAGCGTTTGAATTTTTTAAACTCGACAAAAATAAAAAAGCCATTTTAGTTGTTGGTGGAAGTTTGGGCGCCAAAGGTATTAACGAAGCTCTTGGTGAAGGCCTAAAACAATTGGCTGACGAAAACATTCAGCTTGTTTGGCAAACAGGTAAAAACTATTTTGAAACAGCTAAACAACAATGCGCTCCTTTTGAATCAAAAAATATTAAAGCCGTTGATTTTATCACACGCATGGATCTTGCCTATGCCTTTGCTAACGTTGTAATCTCAAGAGCAGGCGCCGGTGCTATTTCAGAGCTTTGCGCGGTAAAAAAACCAAGCATTTTTGTTCCCCTCCCAACAGCAGCCGAAGATCATCAAACAAAAAATGCTATGTCGTTAGTGGTGAAAAATGCTGCACTATTGGTAAAAGATGTTGACGCAAAAAAAGATCTGGTAAGTAAAGCTGTTGAATTAATAAAGAACGAACCACTTCAAAAGGAACTCACGGAAAAAATAGGCACCATGGCCATTCACAATTCGGTGGAGATCATTGCCAAAGAAGTACTAAAGCTCCTCAAAAAATGAACATCCTAAATTATAAACTATACTATTTTCTGGGAATTGGAGGCATTGGAATGAGCGCTCTGGCCAGGTATTTCAATCATTACGGCAAAAAGGTTTCGGGGTACGATAAAACAAGAACTGGTCTTACATCTCAATTAGAGAACGAAGGAATTCCATGTCATTACGAAGAGAATGTTGAATTACTCCAAAAAACTTTAAGCGCATATAAATCTGAAGAAGTATTGATCGTATTTACGCCTGCTGTTCCTCTGGAACACAAAGAATATATCTTCTTAAAACAAAATGGCTACACAATTTTAAAACGCTCTGCTGTATTGGGTGAGATAACCAAACAATTTAAAACAATTGCCATCGCGGGCACTCACGGAAAGACAACAACAACAACCATGGTTTCGCATTTATTGAAGGGCAATGACGTTAATTGTTTTGCATTCATGGGCGGAATCTCAAAGAATTACGACACAAATCTCTTACTTGGCGATCCTTCAAAAAGCGAAACATATGTGGTAGTTGAAGCGGATGAATACGACCGTTCTTTCCTAACATTACATCCGTATCTATCTGTAATTACGAGTTGTGACGCAGATCATTTAGATATTTACAAGAACCACCAATTTGTAAAGGAAGGCTACGAATTATTTGCGAATTTGATACAAAAAGAAGGTTGTTTGATTGTTAACAAAAATGTTGATAATGAATTAACTCTTCCCCCCAATAAGCTCATCTACTCTTTAAATTTAAATACCAATTATGTTGCTGAAAATGTGCGTTTTATAGAAAATGAAGCGCACTTTGATGTGATCAGTCCGATTGAAAATTTAACAGGCGTTTGTCTCGGAATTACAGGGATGCATAACGTTGAAAATTCGCTCGCGGCAATTGCGATCGCGCAGCAAGTTGGTTTAAAAGGCGAACAGATAAAAAAAGCCTTACGTTCTTTTAGTGGTGTGAAACGCAGATTTGATTACCGATTCAAGTCGAGCAAAACAATTTACATTGATGATTACGCGCATCACCCGGAAGAGTTGAAAGCGACCATATCATCCGTGAAGCGAATTTACCCAAGCAAAAAGATAACAGGAATTTTTCAACCTCATCTTTTTAGCCGCACAAGGGATTTTGCCGATGGTTTTGCGCAGAGCTTGAGTTTGCTAGATGAAGTAATTCTGCTGGACATTTACCCCGCACGTGAACTTCCGATAGAAGGTGTTACGTCGAAAATGCTTCTTGAAAAAGTAACAACAGCAAATAAAAAGTTGTTAAGCAAACAGGAAGCACTGGAACACATTCGAACTAATGATCACGAAGTGATCGTTACCATGGGCGCAGGAGATATTGATGGATTAGTAAAACCCATCGAAGACATACTAAAAGAAAAGATAAAATAGAATTTTGAAGAAGATAAATTATAGAAAACTCTTTACCGCACTTACCTGGGTCCTTGTTCTTTCGGGCCTTGTGATGTCATGGTCGTTTGCCAGTGAAAAACACAGCCACGCCAAGGTAGATCATGTTTCTGTAGAGATCATCAATCCATCCGATAACGAATTCATCAACGAAACTGAAGTAAAGAATTTCTTTGAAGAACGACATGATGTATTGGTGAACAACGAACTAAAAAATATCGACATCAATGGTTTAGAGAAAGCTTTGAATTCTAATCCCGCTGTTGAAAATGCAGAGATCTCTTATGATGTGAATGGCGATCTTAAAATTTCGGTGAAACAACGTCGCCCTTTAGTTCGCATCATTACCACAAGCGGCGAAAGTTATTATATAGATTCACTAAGCAAATTGATGCCATTAAGCACCAGATCAACCGGAAGAGTTTTAGTTGCGAATGGTGCTATTTATGAATCATACGCTCGCCGATACCAATATTCAGTTGATCAAATTGCACAGAACGCATTATTTAAAGAAATAAGTGTGCTCGATGACATTTACGATATCTCAAAACACATTTATGCCGATTCGTTGTTGTGTGATCTTATTCATCAAATTTATGTTACTCCCGATAAAGAATTTGTGTTAACACCGGTAGTTGGCGGTCAATCTATTTTACTTGGTAAAAATCAAGATCTGGATGTAAAATTAAATAAACTTAAATTATTCTATAGCGAAGGTTTGAACAAGACCAATAGCTGGAACAAATATTCAACTATTAATTTAAAATTTAAAAACCTGGTTGTTTGCACCAAAAAATAATTCTATGGAAGAAAACACAACTAATTTAGGCTCTGACCTTGTAGTAGGGCTAGACATTGGAACCACAAAAATTGCTGCCATTGTTGG
>JAGPDW010000273.1:0-3063 GCA_018057345.1 Bacteroidia bacterium
TTACTTTACCTGATTTATAACAGCAGTAAACGCTTCAGGATGATTCATAGCTAGATCGGCTAATACTTTACGGTTTAGCATTAAACCTTTAGCATTTAGCTTACCAATGAATTCTGAATAGCTTAAACCATGTTCGCGAACACCTGCGTTGATACGTTGGATCCAAAGTGAACGCATATTGCGTTTTTTGTTCTTACGATCGCGATACGCGTACGATAAACCTTTTTCTAATGTGTTTTTTGCAATGGTTAAAACGTTACCTCTTGCTCCCCAATAACCTTTTGTAAGTCTTAGGATCTTTTTTCTGCGAGCCTTACTGGCTACGTGATTGACTGATCTTGGCATTTCTTTTTAGTTTTTGATCTTCAGCGTTCGATTTTACGACTCTTATTTACTGAAGCTCTGGTTAAACATTTGTTTTTTAAACCGATAATTCCTTAAGGTTATTTTCCAATGGCTAATAACATCTTAACATTTCCAGAATCTTCTTTACTCACTAAACCTGATTTTGCTAAACCACGTTTACGGTCTTTTTCTTTCTTTGTTAAAATGTGACGCTTATAGGCATGTTTCCTTTTGATCTTACCTGTTCCAGTGAGCTTAAATCTCTTTTTCGCACTGGAATTTGTCTTCATTTTTGGCATTTGTACTTGTTTTTTTAAGGATGGCAAAGATATAAATAAAATCGGTACTCACAAAGCTCTTTTGAAGAGCCTTGTAATTGCTTGATTTTAAATTAATTAGATTCTACTTTACTTAAGAGTGCAGTCGTAGGTTCTTGTACCTGTTTCGGTTGTTACCAAACTAAGCGGTGGCGCCGAATTGGTGTTGATCTCTTTGTATGGTTCTTTATAATCTAAACAATTATTTTTCGCTTGCTTTTTTGAAGCGTTAGTTAAAGTTCTCTCGAAAGTAAATACGTCAGAAACCGTAGTTACAAATGATGTATCAATGATAGGAACACTTCCAATGATAGGAATAGAAAAAGTTAAAGCGGCCATAGTGGTCGAAGTTCCCATTTTAGTTACTGAGCATTCGCACGTTCTGTCTTTTTTGCAAGCTAAGAACACGTTAGCCGATACAACTGCAATAATAATTATTTTCTTCATTTGATTTGTTTTGGGTTAAATATAGGTCAAATTTTTAATTCAACCACAGGGTCCCAATAGTATTTCAAAAAATCAACGATCGTATCTCTTTTTACACTCATTCCTTCTTTCTCTAATAGGGCTTGCATTTCAAAAGGTGTTGCAAAATGATGTTTTCCGGTTAAAATTCCTTTGCTATTTACCACCCTATGCGCAGGAACTTTTTTCTTTTGCGAGTGTGCTCCATTCATTGCGTAACCTACAACTCTTGCGGCACCAGGTGCCCCCAAATAACGTGCGATGGCCCCATAAGAAGTAACCCTTCCCTTAGGAACTAAACGCGCCACCTGATAAACCATTTGATAAAAATCGGGATCTAGTTTTCGTTCTGCCATTTCAGCTTAACATTAAGTTGCAACCGCGTATATCACTGTTATCATATCGTCCCATTAATTTTAATTCTCCCGCTTGATTCAATTGCCCCAGATCTTGAGTTGCAATAAAACTACACGAATACACGTTGGCCAGATCTATCACATTTATCCCTCCGGTTTTGTTTGGCGCAAGAAAAGCTAATGGATCATTCACGTCTCTTATCATAAACTTTAACCATGGGGGATTTTTGAATTGTCCATCTTTAATCGCGTAAGCTTGGCTAAGTAATTCAGTCATTCCATATTCGCTTGCAATTTGCCCTAATTTAAATTTCTTTTTTAGTTCTGAGTGCAACTCTTCCTTTGGCATTTCTTTTCGCGTTCCTTTCATGCCACCGGTTTCAATAATAGTAAAATCACTATTCGATTCAATATTCTTTTCAGCAAGATCAAGTAATGCATAAGAAACGCCTATGATGATGGTTTTTTGCTTTGCTATTTTTAATTGCTTTATCACCTCTACCAATTCATCAAGATCACGCAAATAAAAACCACTTTGCTTCCGCTCAGAAAGTTCAATTAATTTCTTGCACATATAAACCAAAGAGGATCCTGTTCTTTCTAAATAACCGGGCAATAATGCTAAAATGCAATAGTCTTTTGGCCTTCCAAAAAATAATTCAAATCCGCTTGTGAACGATTGCTCATAAATACCTAGGTCTTTTATAAAATGTTTTGAAGGAATTTGTGACGTGGTTGAACTACTCGTAAATACTTCTTCATGTTCTTTTCCTTCACAAATAACATCCTGCGTTTTAAAAAACTCTATAGGCAAAAAGGGTATTTGCTCAATCTCAGTCACGTCATTTTCTGATCGTATAAACCCTGAGGTCCAGGCTCTATAAACAGGATTATTTTGATACTGGTAACGGAATACCTTGAGAGCCACATTTTTGAAGTCCTCATCACAATTTATTTTAAAAATATCCGTTATATCACTAAACATTTTTAACCAAAGGTTTTATTTTGTAAATTTAGGTAATATACCGAACGAAATCAGGTCTCGGAATTTTATTGTTTGATTTCTTCGGCATAACGGTAAGTACGCTTTATTTTTTCGAAATTTCAGCTACTTTTCGTATATTTAACGGAATGAATTTAAAGACCCTCATATTATTTTTTTGTGTAGCAAGTTTAATTTCGTGTGTTAAACGCTCAAATACCGATCCTATACCAACGATTGCTTACGAAAGCTTTATTGCTTCTAATGAGGACATTGCTTACCTCACCATCAATTATACTGATGGCGATGGTGATATTTTTGCTGAAGAAGGCGCAAAAGACAATAACTTTTTTGCGTGGTTCTATTATAAAGACACCGATGGTGCTTTTAAACCGGCTTTATGGCCATTAGTAACTCCAAATCCACCGGGACCGGACACAACCATTTACAATAACCGTCCTCTAGCATATACCGTTATTCGCCCAAGTGAATTATCAAAAGATCAGCCTATAAAAGGACAGATAACTATTACACTTGTTGGTTGGAGAAGCGATTCTAAATACAAGAATTTTAAATACAAGATCTATATGGTTGATCA
>JAGPDW010000104.1:0-10614 GCA_018057345.1 Bacteroidia bacterium
CGGATAGTTTTTCGCGTACTTCAGAATTTGCAAGCGAAATTGGAAAAGGAAACTTGACGGTTGATTATAATAAACTAAGCGAGAATGATCTTTTAGGTAATGCCTTGATCAACATGCGCGATAGTTTGCGTTCATATTCAGATGATATGGAGCAACAAGTTCAGGAACGAACCTATGAGGTAATTGAAAAAAGTGCCAAATTGAAAATAGCTTATGGCGAAATAAAAGATAGTATAAGCTATGCCAAGCGAATTCAAGAATCTATTTTACCGGCCGAACACATGATCACAGATGTGTTCAAAGATTCATTTATCTTTTATAAACCAAAAGATGTAGTGTGCGGCGATTTTTATTGGTTCACTAAAATTGGCGATGAGGCCATTATTGCCGCGGTAGATTGTACGGGCCACGGCGTGCCCGGAGCATTCATGACCGTTATTGGAAATTCGCTACTCAACCAGATCATTTCGTTTTCAGGAATTACAAATCCCGCTACGATCTTATCACAGCTCGATCAAAAATTACACCAAACATTAAAACAACACGGTAACATTATTACTAACGATGGTATGGATGCCGCTGTTTGTCGCTACAAAATAAGTAAGAACGAGGTTACATTCTCCGGCGCAAAACGTCCGCTTTACTATTATAAAAAAGGTGAGCTGGTTGAGATCAAAGGAAACAAATCACCTATTGGAAGTTTTTCACACAACCTCGATAAAAATTTCTCTGAACATAAAATTCACGTGAGTAAGGATGATACACTTTACATTTTCTCTGATGGCTTGCAAGATCAGTTCGGGGGTAGCGAAGGAAAAAAATTCATGATCAGCCGTTTTAGAAACATGCTCAACAACATTCAAGGTTTGCCAATGAAAGATCAGGCCAAAAAAATAGAGAAAGAAATTTCGGGTTGGCAAATGGATTACGAACAAACAGATGATATGCTTTTGATTGGGATACGATTTTAAATTATCGTGCCTCCTCGCCTTGGTGGCTAAAATTAAAATTTCGCTCTTACAGAAATAATAAAATTTCTTCCCGGCGCGCTAATGCCCGATGAGTAAGTGCGATAAAGCTGGTCGGTTATGTTCTCTATTCCCGCATTTACGCTTACATAATTATTTACATAATACGCAGCCTTAAAATTAAGCGTATACCAACAAGGCACAAACGGCAAGCCGTTGGTTGTTTTTGCAAACGAAATATTATCTGTACGATCAACCAAAGGAAGTTCCTCAAATCTCATTTGTTTATTGTATTGCATATACAGATCCAGTTTTATTTTTTTGCGTTTATACGTTAAATGCGTTGCTCCAAAGAGTGGGGGCACATGCGGTTTTGGATAATATTTTAAACTGTCCTCGCTCTGCTCCTCTCCCTTTTGAAAACTAATTGTGCTTTTTACTCCGATCCCATGTCCAAAATTAATTTCCACGCCACCTTGCAAACCATACACATATGCTTGCGTTATATTTTGTATTGCTAACACTTCGCTTAACTGTCCGTCGTAAATAATACTATCAGATCCGTTATAACTAAAATTCCGTCTAGCCAATGCGTTCTTCAAAAGCGTATAATATGCCACAGCATCTATCTTTAAATAATTTCCAAATATTTTTACAAATCCAACTTCAGCGCTGTAAGCATATTCAGGTTTTAAATTGGCATTAGGCACTACCACCGAACCCGGTTGCGATTCAAACACTTTTCCCATATCATCTACGTTGGGCGCACGAAAACCAGTAGATGCATTTACATAAAATTGAAAAGATCGCAATGGATTAAACACCATGCCCAAACTTCCGTTGAGTGCGCCGTTGCTGTTTTGTGCTGTAACAAAAGGTAGCGGAAACAGGGTTGTGTCAAACTCTGCTTTTATTTTATAGTAACTATAACGCGTTCCTGAATGCAATATTAATTTTGAATTGAGCTTGTACTTTAAACTTGCATAAGCGCCATAGGCTTCCCAAGTTGATCCGTTTGGATAACGCGTTGTGCTTGGGGTTTCAATATTTGTTTCAATGTGTTTTCTATACGCTCTCGATCCGATCTTATTATACACTGCTTCTGCGCCATAAAACAAAATTAATTTATCGCTTAGCTTTTTATCAACATCTAAGTTGAGCGACACGGCATCTACCTTTTCAAACTGATTGCGCAGTTGCTTGCTATTAAAGCGCCTATCGTGCCTGGTCTCTTGATGATTTTGATACGCTATTCCGGCTTTGATTTGATCATACAGTTTTGTTGACGCATTACTTTTCACTCCTAAGCGATGCATCATCCAAATTTGCGGACCATAATACCACTCTGCATTATCCAAAACGCCATCACTGTTGGCGTCCAAAACTAATCTGTCGTAACGTGGAGAGTTAGAGCTTGCCGAATAGTGCGCATCATATTCAATTTGCCAACTCTTGTTTGGCTTGAAATGAATTTTTTGCATAAGATTCAGTTGGGAAAACGCAGAATTCACCTGCAGCGACGAATCGATATTTGCAAACGTGGAATCTTTTCCGTTAACCGTTTTTTGGTATGATGGTCGTAAAAAATATCTGTTACCCATACTTCCGGCGCGCAGGTCTTCGTAATCTGCATAAGAAATGCTGGTTAAGAAACTCCATTTCTTTGTAGCGATATTAAAATCAATATGCCCCGTTTTTTCGGTATTGGCTGTTGAATACCTCCCCATAACGTTTCCTGTAAAAAGTATTTTGCCAGTGCTGTCTGCGAACTTTGGTTTTAGTGTATGAAAATCCATTACGCCACCAATAGCATCACTGCCATACATAACAGCGCCCGGACCAAAAAGAACTTCTGCGTTCTCAAGCGCGTTGGCGTCTACCGAGATCACGTTTTGCAAATTCCCGGAGCGAAAAATAGCATTGTTCATGCGAACACCATCTACCACTAACAATACGCGGTTTGTTGCAAAACCCCTTAGCGAAGGTGAGCCACCGGCCATTTGACTTTTTTGAACAAACACGTATCCCGATGTTTCCAAAGCGTCGGCAGTAGTTTGCGGATTTTGAAACGCAACGTCTTTCCTTTTTAGTTCTTCAATGCGGGCCGGCGTTTCTATTTTATCTTCTTCCCAACGATTGGCCGACACAATTACTTCCGACAAATAAATGTTTGATTCCTCGAGTTCTAAATTAAACTTTTTGCTTTCAAGTTCTATAAACGATGCGTAAACTGTTTTATAGTTTGAGAACGAAATGCTCAGGCTATCCTCTCCTTTAAACACAGAAATATCTGCCTTCCCCTTTGCGTTTGTAAACACAGGGTTTTTGATCTTTGCAGATAATATCACGGCGCCGGGTAATTTTTCGCGGCTTGTTTTATCTATTACGGTTAGTGTTTGGCCTTGTGTATATGTAAAACACAATGCCCCAAGCATGAATAGTGCTCTCTTCATTTTAAATTTTTTAATGGTTACATCGTCGCTTTATAAAATACAAGCGACACAAAAACTAAAATAAAATTATGAGCGGGGTGGTTTAGTGGCTTTAGAATAAAACCCCTTTAGAAGTGTTTGTGTTTCTGCATTGCAATACGCCAATTGATCTTCGGCCTGTTGCTTTATTTCTTGTTGGTGAGGCAAAACAAAATTCAAAGCAAAAACTAAAAGTAAATGGTCGGCCAGGTTTTTTCCCTCGTCGCTTTTCTCAAAAAAATTCGCAAAGAGTTCGTTCTCCATTTTATCTTCAATGATGCTTACAACATAAACACTTCCTTGTTTTGTAACTGAAATCACCTCGTGAAATGTATTCTTGATCACTATTTCCTTATTATTCTCTTTCCACTCTAAACCATTTACATCTTTGTAAAGATCTTTTGCTGAAACAATAATTTGTTTAAAGGTCTTGTGTTGTTGTTTTAAAACTATTTGTCTGAACTCGCGCTTTTGCAATTTTATTACCGACTTAAATACCACAAAACGCACTCCAATAAAAAGCATTACGCCTAACAGCAAAAACGGGAATATGTGTTTGATATATTTCAAGACCTAGCAAATCTAGGGATTTTATGCGTTCATAAAAGGACGATAGTCCCTTTTTAAAGGTTGATTTTGTTAATTCTGTTCTTATATAGGCCAAAACCACAACTCCTATTAAACAAAAATTATCTCTAAATTTACTCTTCAATGGCAGAGGCAAATTACATAGATATAAATAAACGATCGTGGAACAAAAAAACAGATGTGCACTTGGCTTCTGATTTTTATGATCTTGATGGTTTTTTAAAGGGAAATACTTCACTTAACGATATTGAGTTAAAATTACTAGGTGATATAAAAGGAAAAAGCGTTTTGCATCTTCAGTGTCATTTTGGTCAAGACACAATTTCTTTAGGACGTCTTGAAGCCGATGTTACGGGAGTTGATCTGTCGGACAATGCCATTAACAAAGCCAAAGAGCTCGCTCAAAAATGCAACATAAAAGCAAAATTTATTTGCAGCAACGTTTACGATCTGCCACAACATTTAAATGAACAATTCGATATTGTGTTTACCAGTTACGGAACTATTGGCTGGCTCCCGGATCTTGATAAATGGGCCGGAATTGTTTCGCGCTTTTTAAAACCAACCGGAAAATTTGTTTTTGTAGAATTTCATCCTGTTGTTTGGATGTATGATAATAATTTTACTAAGGTTGAGTACAGTTATTTTAATGTTGGCCCAATTGTAGAAACTGAAACCGGAACATATGCGGATAGGGATGCTCCTGTCGTTGACAAAACTATTACGTGGAATCACCCCACAAGCGAAGTTTTAAATAGCCTTATAAAAAACGGACTTGAGTTAAATTCGTTTGATGAGTTTAACTATTCTCCTTACAGTTGTTTTAGGGGCGCTGTAGAGGTTGGTTCAAAAAAATATCGCATCCCTGCTTTTGATGATAAAATTCCTTTGGTTTTTTCGCTAGTAGCAACTAAGAAAGCCGGCAACTAGCGGCGACTTACAGGAAAGCCTTTAATGTTTTTTCTTTGTGTTCCTATAAATGTAATTACGGGACAAACGATATTCTTGATCAGTTTTTGCATTTTATCTTTTTATTCCGCAAAGGTACACTGTAAGTAGGGCGAAAAAACAATTATCTTTCTAATTCACACTATTTAACCTATTTATAAAAAGCGCCCGTTTATCTTAGATCACACCAAATGATGAAGGTTGAATTAGAAAATTTCCTTCACTACCAATTACGCTTCATACATAGCCTTCGCGCGTATAAAGAATCTTAAATTCCATTTAAAACTACAAGTCTTAATAAACTCTTAATATTGGCTTTATAGTCTGTCTTTGGCATATCCGTATCTTTTTGGCTGTTTTTTATACACTATTATGACCGAAATACTATTATCAATACTAGCAGGACTGATTCTTTTTTTGTTTGCAGTAAATAGTCTTTCGGAAACCATTAAAACGGTTATTGGGGATAGCGCTAACAAGTGGATCCTGAAATTCACGTCAAATACTTTTTCGGGCATAATGGTTGGTATAGTTGTAACTACATTATTAGATTCTTCCTCTGCGGTTATTATCATCACCATTGTGCTTGTAAATTCCAAGATACTTACGTTTAGGCAAGCAATGGGCATTGTGCTTGGTGCTAATATAGGAACAACCATTAGTAGTCAAATAATAGCTATGGATGTAGGTAAATACTCGCCTATTCTTTTATTGATCGGTTTTATTTTATTGTTTGTTTCCAAATCTGAAAAAATCAATAACACCGGCAAGGTTGTTCTATATTTTGGCGTGCTCTTCTTTGGATTATTTACAATGGAAACTGCCGTAGAGCCTTTACGAGACGAAGCTTTCTTTTTGGAGTGGTTAAAAAAGACAGAAGACCCTGTTTCGGGTTCGTTAATTGGTGCTGTAATTACTTTAATAATTCAGTCGTCATCGGCAACCGTAGGAATGGCGATTATTCTTTCGAAAAAGGGGATTCTTAGTTTGGCCGGAGGTGTTGCTGTAATGCTGGGCGCAGAGCTTGGAACGTGCAGCGATACACTTCTTGCAACAATTAAAGGAAGCCGGCAGGCCATAAAAACAGGACTCTTTCACTTATCATTTAATTTATTATCTATAATCATTGGTCTGCTTTTGTTTTCCCCATTTTTAGAACTTGTAAAGTTAGTTAGCCTAAACGCGCCCGTTGAAAGGGCGGTTGCAAACGCGCACATGATCTTTAATATTTCAGGCGCGCTGGTCTTTGTATGGGCAATTCCACTATTTGAAAAGGGCTTAAATAAGTTGTTACCCGAAAAATAATAATTGACGCACCTTCCTCGTCAACCTGTGTAAGTTAAAAGTCCCTAAAAAAATATAAAATAAAATCCCTTCGGGTCTTGAAAAAGATTATTTATGGTACATTGAACCTTATTTCCCGTAGAAAAATGAAAATGCTTAGATCGATCATATTTACTCTTGCCGCCTTAATTATTGTTGCGTGTAGCTCTCGCAAAAAAAACTCAACTACAAACGCGTCTACTGCAACTACTCCAACTTCAACTGTTTCTTCCGGACCTATAATGATCTCCAAGTCTGCCGATGGAATTTATATTCCAGGAGATCAAGAGCTGGCCGCCGTTCAAGTACAACATAAAGATGCCACGGCCTCGCAATTAAAAGAGGGCTACGAGCTTTATTCCAAAACAGCTTGCGTTAGTTGTCATGAAGCTAAAAACATTTACAAGCGCCCTTTAGAGCGCTGGAAAGATATTGTTGACGACATGGCGCAAAGGGCTAAAATAACCGAAACACAAAAAGACGCGGTGTATAAATATGTGCTTTCTATAAAGACTACGCAGCCAAAATGAGAAAGGTAAATTTATTTGAGTGTAAAAATCTACATAATTAAAAAAGGCCCTGCCGACCCCTTTCGCGGCAATTGGTATACCGATGAGCAAGTTTTTTCAAATTCCAACGATGCCATAGCAAAAGCTGCTGAACTTACGCTTCATAATTATTCCGAATTTAAAAACAGTTGGGAAGAATTTGGTTATGAATGGAGTGTTTTTGAAAAAACAGATCTAGAGGAAGTAAAAATTTGGGAGGGGTATAAGTATATCAACGTTTCAATAAACAACAGGAGCGACTTAAATTCGGGAATAATATAAATTATTCCGGTTTAAATTTCTTTTGCCATTCTTGTTTTGCCCAATCAATTTCTTCACCGGTTGCTTGCGTTAATTTTCCTGTTGCGTCTATCCATCCTTCCCAATACAAATATTTTGGGTCGCCATTCTCTTTTTTCTCTTTTGCAATGTGCCCACGCATATATATCTTTCCTTCTGTTGTAGGTTTTACATAAGAAACAATTGGATTATTAAGTGCGGCCGGTTTTCCGATCAATTTATCAAAAACTAATTTTCCTGTTTTATCGTAACACACCAAGCGCTCATTTCCGCCTCTGTATACTTTTTGATTATACTCCAACATAAAACAAAATAAATTTCCTTTTGAGTCTTCGGCAGCTACCTGAGTTTCCATTTCTTCATATCTGTCTTTGATCGTGCGCTTCCAGGTTTCTTTTCCTTTCTTGTCAAATTTATAAAGTACGTTATCACCAAAAGCCGCTCCGCCTCCATCTTTGGTAAGTATCCACGGTCCGCCATATCCTTCTTTTCCTGCAAAATCACTAAAATATGTTGAGTAGCCTAGCCTAAGCGGCTTCACGATCTTCTTTAAAGAATCCATTGTAAGCTGACCGCGGGCAGTTGCGCTAAACAACAATACTAATACAATTATTTTTTTCATCGTCTGGGTGTTTTCTCAAATTTATATAAAATGATGTTTAAGCCCTTAAAGATCTTCATTATTTAACTTTAGCGTCCTCCGGATTTCTAAGTCCCTTATAACTTACCAGCTTTACTTTTATTGAGCCAACTACAATTGGGGTCTCAATGTATAAAGGGATTTTATTGTTATCATCCGTAACCCAAACCTTCATCCCCTCTCCGCCCTTAAAAATGGAGCCTTCCACTAAAAGCGGACTAAACTTTATACAATTAAAATAACCAAGGCTTCCAGCGTTATACTTTTCTTTTCCCAAGTAACGGATGTAGATCGGATAAACCTTTCCGTCAATTAAAAGCGATAGGCCAACGGTGTCGTTTTTTTTACAATTAGAATAATCAATATTGCGCGCATAATAAATTGCTGTAGTTACATCTATTGTGCACTCTGTTGTTTTTACCGTATCTAGCTTCGCCGGGTTTTTGCCTCGCGTTATATTTGTATACGCCTTTTTAGTTTGAAAATTAAAAACATAATTGTGTTTTTCTTTTTTGCTTCCTTCCCAAATACTAGCGTTAACTATAAGTGGCTTTAGGGTAGCTGAATCAACATAAGCCTCAAATACATCTTTAACCTTATAGAACCAATCATAATTAGGATACGTGCTGCCGCTACCATTAAAAACGTATAAAGTTCTGTTTTTTATTTTAGCCGACCCAACTCTAAATGTGGCCTTGCCCGACTCCAACCATATCATTCCCCAATTATAAATAACCTTATAGTTCAATTCTTCCCCGGGGGAATATGCGGTGTTCTCGGCAACACAATTACTTTGCGAAAAATTAATGGATACAAGAACGATACAACACGTACCGATCAAATGATATTTAGAAAAGAATTGACGCACCGAGAGTTTAGATTCTCAACAAGGTACCTGTTTTTTGTTGAATCCGAAAATAGGCGTTTTCGCGCTCTCCTTGTTGCTTGCCTAACTAAAAACGGAATACTATCTTTAACGCATGTCTAAAAAATATTCTCGAAAAGATTTTTTAAGAACTGGTTCGCTTGCGGCGGCCGGTCTTTTGTTTGGCGCTTGCGGAAACGACCCCGTTGAGAAAAAAGAGGAGCTAATAAAAGAAACTCCATTTGACACGCTTGCCACTTCTGATCCCGTTGCGGAAAACTTTGATGTTGACATCATGGAAAAAGAAGGCAACAAGCGTTACGAAGGATTTCGCGCAGGCTTCAACAAACGTTTTGACAAATATCCTTTGGCTATTGCGCTTCCTACCACAACCGCTGAAGTTGCTGAAGCCGTTCGTTATGCGCGACACCATAACTATCCAATTGCCATACGCAGTGGTGGACACAGCATGGAGGCATTTTCTTCAAATGACGATGGCCTTATGATCAACCTTTCGGAAATGAATTCGGTTGAATTTTTAGATGATAATAAAATAAAAGTTGGCCCAGGCTGTACTCTTTCAAATTTGTACGATCACATTTTACCAAAGGGAAGAATAATTCCGGCGGGCTCTTGCGGAAGTGTTGGTATTGGAGGATTAACAACCGGCGGAGGTTACGGGCTCTTCTCTCGTGAATTTGGGTTGACCTGCGATCATCTGGTAGAAGCAACTATGGTAGATGGCAACGGAAAAATAATTTCTTCCAAAGACGATGCGGAATTATTGTGGGCTTTACGCGGAGGCGGTTCCGGAAATTTTGGAATTGTTACTGAAATGGTATTTCGCTCTCATGAAGCGCCGGCCAATATGATCTCTCATCATTTTAAAGCGCGCAAATTAGATCCCGATCGCGCAACGGCTATTTTGGAAAAATGGATGTTGCTTACTCAACAACTTCCACACTCTTGTTTTTCGGCATATGTTCTTAATGGAGGAACGCTTAACATCTTACTTACCAATTTTGCCGGAGAAGATAATGAGGGCGTAGAGTCGTTTATTGAGGGGCTGAAAGGCGAAACAGACGAATACAAAAAAGGCGTGCGTTTAGAATTAGCAAAAAAACTAAAGAATTATTACGGGTCGAAGGTTCCTTTGAATTTTAGGAATTCCTCAGCGGGTTTTTATAAAGATTTTGATCATATATCCGGTTGTATTGGTAAAGTTTTAAAAAGCATCATTGATAATAGAGGCATGATCTTCCAGGTAAATACGCTTGGCGGGAAAGTAAAAGATCAATTATTTGCTAACGATTCGTGTTTTCCTCATCGCGAATATGATTTTATTTCCGAGATCCAGGCATATTGGACCGAAGATTATAAAGAAATGGGCCTGCAACAAGTTACGCACGATTGTTTAGAGTTGCTTAAAGCAAATAACATTAATGCCCAATACTTTAATTATTGCAGCGCAGAATTCACCGATTGGCAAACCGCGTATTATGGTAAAAATTACGAGCACTTGAGAGAAATCAAGCGGAGATACGATAAAGACAATTTTATCAGGCATCCCCAAAGCATTGAACTCTAGTTTTTTTATGCTTTTTTTTGTGATATGTGCGAGTTCTTGCCGTATCTTTAATTTATTAAATACTTCAAAGAATGTTTTCAAAAATTGAACTGCCCGCCACAACAATACGATTTCTAACCCTTGCGTGTTATTTCTTACCCTTTGTGTTTTATTTTTCTACCTGCGTTGATGGCGTTACAAAAAGTGCGTTTAATAAAGCGGATGCTATTAAGCATGAAAAAGAAAAAGTTTTGGTTGAGAAACAAAATATTTTTCAAACCACGGCCAACGAAGTTATTGATCACCTCACGTTTAAAGATACCGCAACTTCTTTTACCTCCGAAACGATGCTCATTCTTGAGAACCTTGGCGACAATTGGTATCTCTATCCAACGT
>JAGPDW010000105.1:0-10503 GCA_018057345.1 Bacteroidia bacterium
ATATTGAACAAATGGGGCTTAGCGCCTGGAGGGAATTTTGGATTACGTGTGAATTCAATATTCTCCGAACCTACCCATTTAGGTGCCGTTCTCTCGGCTTCTTTTTTTGTATCTGTATATAATTTATTTATTAAAGAGCCTTACTACCTTTCTAAATTCAAGAGTATTGTGATTGTAATTGTTTATTTACTCTCATTCTCCGGCTTAGGTCAAATTGGAATTTTCCTCACTGTCATTTTATTTGCTTTAAATTTTGGATTGATCAGATATATTTTTATAATAATACCTATATCGCTATTGATGTTTAATTATTTATACAATAATGTGAAGGATTTCAGAGAAAGATATGACGGTATAGTGGGTCTATATACAACAGGTAAGTTTGTATTAGGTAAAACGCATGGATCGTCATTTATCTTGTACAATAATTATCATGTTGCTACAGAAAATTTCAAAGGAAATTTTTTGTTTGGTAGTGGTATAGGTTCGCATCCAATTGCTTTTGAGAAGCATTCTTTAGCAAATAAGATCGAGGTTTACGGCTTCAACTTAAATTCCGCCGATGCTAATTCCATGTTATTACGCTTGATCTCCGAAACAGGATTGTTTGGTGTAAGCATTTTCCTTTTTATTATTTTTAAATTTTACATACGAAGAACCGATGAGGAAGACACCTATCATTGGTTAGTAAGCAATGGAATTTTGATCATGATCCTTTTGAATCTGTTCAGGCAAGGTCACTACTTTTTAAACGGATTTCCTTTTTTTGTGATGTTGTACATCTACAACTCTATTTCCTACAACCAATATCTGCAAAGCAAAAATGCAGTAACTACTTCTGAGACTCCTCAACCGAAGTAGCTTCCTTTTTCCTTCTTATCTTCTTTTCTCGCATGTTCAAAAATTCAATGAACATGGCAAAAGCCAAAGCAATGTAAGCGTAGTTCTTGTTCAAATGCAAATGTTCGGCTTCAGGAACCGTGAAGTTGTAAGCGTCTATCATCGCTTCCCCAACTAAAATTCCTCCTATCACCAACAAAAAAGCTAAGGCAATTGTTTTTATTCCCTGATTTCTATTGATGAAATCTGCCACGTAACCGCTAAATAATATCATCAAGATCATCGATATCACCACTCCACCGATCATGATCACTACTTCCCCACTTACGCCTACTGCAGCTAATATGCTGTCGAAACTAAAAATGAAATCAATAATGATGATCTGTACAATGATTGCGCCAAAAGAATTTTTGTCGTCATGTTTTTTAGTGTGGCCGCCCTCATGTTCGTGTAATTTTTCAATGATCTCTTTATAGGTCTTGAAAATTAAGAACACACCTCCTCCAAACAATATCAATGATTTGCCCGAAATGCCGTAATCCCCTATAGTAAATAAGGCATCTCTTAAATGCGCTATCCATCCTACCAAACAAAGTAAAACCGAACGCACCAACAAAGCCAAACTTAATCCAATAAAGCGCGCACGTTTTTGTAAGGCGCGCGGCAATTTATCTACAGCAATTGAAATGAAAATGATGTTATCTATTCCAAGAATGATCTCCAGAACAGATAAGGTAATAAGGTTAACCACACCGTGCCAGGTAAAAAGTACATCAAAAACGGATCCGGTATCGTGCATTATTCCTTAAATATTTTGCGAAGATACGAAATAATTAAATTTAAAATAAAATTATTATTGTTGATAATCAATTAGTTAGGTATTTTATATGTTAAATTCCAGTACTATGTGTTGCATAGTACTAAAAAAACAACATATCTTTGTATCACCAAATAATTGCAATTTATTTAAAAAGGTAAACAAATTAAATTAAACGAGACAGAACCAAGGGTCTCACAAAAAAAGAAAAGATGAACAAATTAAAATCAACAAGCGGACTAGTAAAATTAAGTGCAATACTTGGTTTTATTTTTTTAGGTAGCGCCGCACTTGCTTCTGATAACCATGGAAATGAGAATATCATTGAAACGCAAAAAGAGATCAAACAACACATCAGTTTTCCAAATATCATTTTACCACTTAATAAAACCGAAAAAGTAGAAGTTGTTTTTACAACAGCCGAAAATGGTAAAGTGAATTTTGTTCTGGCAAAAACAGACAATGATGTTTTAAAGAAACAGATCGAAAAACAATTTGCAGAAATGACATTGACCAAGATCAAAAGCAACGTGGCGTACAGTATTGTGTTTAACATTAAAAAAATCTAACAACATGTCAGTAAACTCAGAGAATGCAAAAGCGCAAATGCGTAAAGGTGTTCTTGAACTATGCATACTTTCAATTCTATCGCAAGGCGATGCGTATCCAACCGAGATCATCGAAAAGCTTAAAGAAACAAAGTTAGTGGTAGTTGAAGGCACACTTTATCCTTTGCTCACCAGGTTAAAGAACACAGGTTTATTAACCTACAGATGGGAAGAAAGCACCAGCGGCCCACCACGCAAATATTATAAGCTCACCGAAATTGGTGTACAATATTTAAAAGAACTTCAAATGAGCTGGGAAGATCTGGTGAGTGCAGTGAACAAAACAATTATCAAATAAAAAAACATTAAATAAAAGAAGTCATGAATAAAACGGTAACTATAAATATCAGCGGTATAATCTTCCACATAGATGAAGATGCTTACGATAAGTTGAGTAAGTATTTGAGTACCATCAAAGGATATTTTACAAGTAACGAAAGCGGCAGCGAAATTATAGCCGATATTGAAGCCCGCATTGCAGAATTACTGCAAGCCAAAGTGAACCAATTTAAACAAGTGGTTTTAATGGCTGATGTGGACGAAGTAATAAACGCCTTGGGAAAACCCGAAGAATTTGTAGATGGTGAAACAACAAACAACACGTCATCTTCATCAACTCAATCGGAGTCGGCAAACTATACAGGGCCAATTAAAAAACGCATGTTCCGCGATCCCGACGAAAAAGCAATTGGCGGTGTATGCTCGGGTGTAGCGCATTATTTTGATATAGATGTTGTGTGGATCCGCTTAGCAACTTTCTTATTGATCTTTTTTGGAGGTATAAGTTTATGGGTATATATCGTTCTTTGGATCGTTATTCCCGAAGCTAAAACAACTGCCGATAGATTAGCCATGCGTGGTGAGCCAGTTAATATTGATAACATTAGCCGCTCTTTTAAAGATGAAATGGAAGGAGTAAAAAATCGCATGAACGATGGATTTAAAAATGCAGGACAACACAGTAGAAATGGTATAGATAAATTAGCCATGATCCTTGGAGGTTTCTTTAGAGTTATTGGCCGTTTATTAGGCGCATTCCTCATCTTCATTGGTTTTATGATCATGTTTGGAGTGCTTTCAACTGTGTTTGGTTTTTCAATCGCGGGCGAATCGGCGGAGTTCAACGATTGGATAAATATTATTTTCATTGATCGTTCACACTATTGGTTAGCGTTTGTTGGTGGCATTATTGTATTTGCAGTTCCTGCTTTTATGATCCTATACGGCGGAATAAAATTATTATTCAAAATAAAATACTCAAACCGTTGGTTAAATATTGGGGCGGGTTTATTATGGTTGATAGGTTTTATAATGGCAACATACGCCGGTGTAAAAACAGCTTCTGATTTTAGCGAAACAAGCAAATTCAAAGAGAGTAAAACAATAGTAACAAGCGCGGAAGTATTTACCATCTCAGCATTCCCCGAAGATAAATTGATCGCACAATACAAAATTGAAGAATTGAATTTTGATGATCATAGCGAAGCACATTTTGGTCACGACGAATATTCAATTGGTGTAATGAATAACAAAAAAGTGATCGTTGGTTTTCCGGAAGTAAGAGTGATAAATACATCAGGTGAGAATATTGAAGTGATCATTAGTAGAAAAGCACGTGGAATAGAAAAACGCATCGCGTACGAACGTGCTAAAGAAATAAATTACAATTATAAATTGGATAGTACAGGAATTGTACTTGATGAGATATTTTATTTAAATGGAGATCAAAAATTCAGGATGCAGGAAATAGAGATCATTGTAAAAGTTCCTAAAGGTAAAGTTATCTATCTCGACAGATCATTAAAAAATGTTGTTTACGATGTAGATAATGCAACGAATACGTATGATCAAGACATGCTTGGGCGCAGATGGAAAATGAACGACAAAGAATTGGAGTGCATTGATTGTGATGGTTTAGAAAGATCAGAAAGCGAAGAATTTGAGCATTCACATAAGGACAAGGTGAAAATAAACGAGGAAGGTATAGAAGTAAATGATAAAGATGGTAATCATATCATTATAGATGAAAAAGGGGTTAACATTAATAGTGATAACCACGAGATCAAACTAAAGAAAAAGGTGAAGAAGAGCAACAACGACTAATACCAAATGTATATATGATTTAGTTCAAGATGCGAAGTAATTTTTCATCAAGACGATGGACAAAAATGGTTGCGTAGCAATAGTTACGGAACTATTTTTTGAAGAAGTATTGAGGAAAAAGGACAAGCAGGTTGGACTAAATTATGTATAGATTTGGTATCGACCTCAAAAACCCTCGTCCTTTTCATGTCTGGACGGGGGTTTTTGCTTTTCATGTAGGTTCCACGACCATTGTTCCACATTATTTGGGCTAAGGTTAATATAATGTTAGAAATTGTGACCATTTACAGGGTGTTTTCACAAATTTAAGTTTCTTGGTACTTTTTAATTTAGTACTTTCGTAGGCAGTTTTTTATAAATTGCAATGTCTAATCCAACCAAATATATCTTTGTTACAGGTGGTGTAACCTCCTCTCTCGGAAAAGGCATTATTGCTGCGAGTTTAGCCAAATTACTTCAAGCCCGTGGTTTTACCGTTACCATTCAAAAACTCGATCCGTATATTAATGTGGATCCGGGAACTTTAAATCCTTACGAACATGGCGAATGTTATGTAACCGATGATGGCGCAGAAACCGATCTTGATCTTGGACATTACGAACGTTTTTTAAATGTTCCAACTTCAAAAGCGAATAACGTAACAACAGGGCGCATTTATCAATCGGTTATTGAGAAAGAACGTAAGGGAGAATTTTTAGGAAAAACCGTTCAGGTAATTCCTCATATCACCGATGAAATAAAAAGCCGTATCAAACAATTGGGTAAAACCGGTCAGTTTGAATATGTGATCACAGAGATCGGCGGAACTGTAGGTGATATTGAATCATTGCCTTATATTGAAGCGGTTCGTCAGCTGCGTTGGGAATTAGAAGGAAATTGTGCAGTAATTCACTTAACACTTTTACCTTATTTAAGTACTACAGGCGAATTAAAAACAAAGCCAACTCAACACTCGGTAAAGTTATTATTAGAGCATGGTGTTCAGCCGGACATTTTGGTGTGTAGAACTGAGCATCCCGTAAATAAAGATATTCGTAAAAAATTAGCCTTGTTTTGCAACGTGGCGCAAGAGTCGGTTATTGAAGCTATTGATGCAAGTACTATTTATGAAGTGCCAATTTTGATGGAGAAAGAGAAGTTGGATGTAATGGTGCTTAAAAAATTAGGAATTGATGCAACCGGAGCTCCCAAGTTAGATAATTGGAAGAATTTTCTTGAAAAATTTCACAATCCAAAAACAGAAGTTCGTATTGGATTGATCGGAAAATATGTTGAATTAAAAGATTCTTACAAATCTATTTCAGAAGCATTCATTCACGCAGGCGCTGTTAACGATTGCAACGTTATTGTAGATTGGATCCACAGCGAAAGTTTAACAGAAGAGAATATCGATGAGAAATTTTCGAGTTTAAAAGGAATTTTAGTAGCACCGGGTTTTGGTAACAGAGGTATTGATGGTAAGATCATCGCTATTAAATACGCTCGTGAAAATAAATTACCTTTTTTGGGAATTTGTTTAGGCATGCAATGTACAGTAATTGAATTTGCTCGTAATGTTTTAGGATTAAAAGATGCGCATAGCCGCGAAATGAACCCTGCAACTAATAGCCCGGTAATTGATCTTTTAGAGAATCAAAAAAGCATTTCGCATATGGGAGGCACCATGCGTTTGGGTGCATATGCTTGTGAAATTGAAGCCGGAACTTTAGCGCATTCTATTTATAAAACAGATCGCATTTCCGAACGCCACCGTCACCGTTACGAATTCAACAACGAGTACAAAAAACAATTTACTGATGCAGGTATGGTTCTTTCGGGAGTAAATCCCGAAGGTGGTTTGGTAGAGATCGTTGAATTACCTGAGCATCCATTTTTTATTGGTGTTCAATTTCATCCCGAGTACAAAAGCACTGTAGAAAATCCTCATCCCTTATTTATAAGTTTTGTTGAAGCAGCGTTAAAAAAATGATCTTTACAGAAATAGGTTATTTTAGTAAAACGCACGGCTTAAAGGGAGAATTACAATTGAACATTACGCGCGATTTTGACATTGAGAATTGTAACGCCATTATCATCAAAACATCCGGTGGAGATTCACCACAATTTATTTCAGAATTTCGTGAGAACAAAAATGGATTCATTATTTGTTTAGAGGAAATTGACACCATAGAAAAAGCAAAACCATTTGTTGGAAAAAAAGTAGCTGCAAATGAAGAATTTGTTTTTGAAGATGAAACGCATCCTTTGATCGGGTTTACTTTAGTTGATAAGAGTTTTGGTGTGGTTGGAACTATAACTGATATTGGTGATTCGGGTGCAAATCCTGTTTTTAATATTGACCACAAAGGCAAACAGGTTATTTTGCCGTATAACGAAGATCTTGTAATTGGCATTGATGTGGTCACAGAGGTTGTAAACTACGAAGCTCCAGAGGGCTTGATAGAAATGTATTTAGGGTAAAGTAGTAAAGCTAATTTCAAATGCTTTATTTGTAATGAACGATAACATTTGCCGCCTCTTTGCGTTTTATATCAGGAACCATTACATTCTCGGCAGGATATCCAACTGGGATCAACAAGAAGGGTTTTTCGTTAACTGGCCTATTTAATAATTTACATAAAAAATTCATCGGGCTTGGTGTGTGAGTTAATGCAACTAATCCACATTGATGAATGGCTTGCAATAAAAAACCACACGCTAACCCAACAGATTCTGTAACGTAATAATTTGTTTTCTTAATGCCATCTTCAAGGTCATAAGATTTTTTAAAAACGATTATTAATGCAGGAGCATCTTCCAAAAAAGGTTTATGCCAATCTGTTCCTAAGTAGCTTAGATCGTCTAACCATTCTTGAGGCATACGGCCATTATAACTTTCGTATTCCTCCTTTTCTGCCTCAACTCGTATTTGTGATTTCAATTCCGGATTAGTAACCACACAAAAGGTCCAAGGTTGTTTATTAGCACCAGATGGAGACGAGGATGCCGCCATTATTATATTCTCGATTACCTCTATCGCAATTGGTTCTGTAGAAAATTCTCTAACGGTTCTTCTGCTATTCATAAATTCATAATGGCGCTTGCTCTCATCTAATAACTCATCTTTTTTTAGAGTTTTTTTTGAATAGGGTATAAACTTTGCTTCCATGAAATTAAGAGCTAATATATCTAAAAATTAGGTATTTGCGTGCCCATATAAAGAATAAAAATTACAGAGAAAGAGCTCTTTGAGAGTAAAAAGGAAAGTATCATCAGCGCATTTTAGAATATAAATTGCCTACATAAAAACGAAGATATAAAAAAACCGACTGCTTTTACAGCCGGTTTTTTTCTTTACGTAAAGCTCTCCTTCGCGATCTTCTTGCGGTTTTCAAACGCCGAAGCTCGCTACGGCGAGCGAAGGCGGTGAGAGAGAGATTCGAACTCTCGGTACGGTTTCCCGTACGCATGTTTAGCAAACATGTCCTTTCGGCCACTCAGGCATCTCACCTAAAAATCGAATCGCAAATGTATATAATTTTTATTAAAAAAGGATGATTTTTCAGTAATTATGGAGTTTTTGGAGTCAAATTTATAAAAGAAGACGGAAGTCGTTTCCCTTCAATCTCAATGCTTTCCAATGAATTAACATTCTTTTATACAGAATATCTATCTTTATATCATCTCAATTAAAAAGCTCATGAAAAACCTGATCGTTGTCTTTACTTTTTTATTCTCACTTTCATGCTCTGCACAAAAAAGCGCGAGCAATAAAACCGGTGGTATAAAACCTCTGCGCGTTACGGTAACCGGCAAGTTAATGCAAACACAATCCTATTGTGGAGGAATGGCTCCAACTCCTGAAATGGAGGCGCAGTATCAAAAAGCCTTTCCTTACTCGGGCAAAGTTTTTTATGTAAGAAAAGGAAAAGTAAATTCAACCAAAGCAGAAGTGCTCACAAGTTTTACGGTAGATGCAAAAGGAGAATTTTCGTTTCAAATAACTCCCGGAACATATAGTATTATTCAAGCAAAACAATTAAAGCCTTTAACAAGAGCGGATCTTAAGTCTACCGAGTCATTGCAAGTGGATGCAAAATGCATGAAAGAGTGGTGGGCTAAACCTTATTATTTGTTAGAAGTAAAAACAACCAACATCACTATTCCCGATTGGAGTATTCATCATCCGTGTTTTGTTTCGGGCGATATACCTTGTATAAGTTATACGGGGCCAATGCCTCCTTAAATTTTGCATGCGTTTTTTATTACCTTTAGTAATTAAATGCAAGCTCGATTTTTATACGCTTTGTTTTTTTCATTTCTTTTTTTAAAAGTTGCCTCACAACCGTGTCCGCAACTTTCTACTTATTTTGGAAAAACACAAATTGAGGAATTTAAAGGTGTATGCAAGGATAATAAAGGAAACATTTACGCTATTGGAAATACTACCAGCAGTGATCTTCCTGTAACCGCAGGCGCTTTTCAAAGTATTTATAAAGCAAATTACGAAGCCTTTATTGTAAAATTTGATTCGTGTGGCGCGTTAATATGGTGTACATATTTTGGAACAAATGGTTTTGATTCGGGAGAAAAGATTGCGTACTCAAATTTAGATAGTAGCATTGTTATTACCGGATACACCGATGGAACGGATCTTGACACAACTTACAATTGCTTTCAGCCAACTAGCATTGGAATGAACGATTGCTTCCTGGCAAAATTTAATTTGAATGGCCAGGCAAAATGGATCACGTATTTCGGCGGCACGCAATCCGATTTTTCTTATGCAATTTCAATCGACTCAAAAAGTAATATCATCATTGGCGGAACTTCGCTAAGTCCAAGTATTCATACGTCAACCTTATCCTTTCAACAAAATTTAGTGGGAGCAGTGGATGCATTTATTGCGCGATTTAATAAGAACGGACAATTAAAATTCTCAACGTTCTATGGCGGAAGTAATGCCGAAGATATTCATGATGTAACAACAGACGTTGACGGAAATATTATTGGTATTGGAGGTTCATTCAGTAATAATCTAAATACAAGCCTAGGATGTTTGCAAGCGAGTTCAAATGGTGGAATGGAAATTTACGTGATCAAATTAGATTCGATTGGCAATAGATTATTCTCAACGTACATTGGTGGAACCGGCACCGATGATTCATACGGCGCGTGTACCGATCCGCAGAAAAACATTTATTTAACAGGACATACCACAAGTAATGATTTTTATAAAACTGCAATTTCGCATCAAACGCTTATTGCGGGCAACAACGATAATTATTGTTTGAAGCTAACACCAACAGGTACTTTAGTTTGGAGTACAATTTACGGCGGCTCATCTTTTGATCTGAATGTGCATTGTAAAATAGACGCGAATAATAATATTTATTCATTGATCAATTCTCAAAGCAATGATTTTCCGATGTTAGGAACCGGAAATTATACCGTGTACAATGGATCAAATGAAATTGTAGTCGCAAAAATAAATAGCAGCGGTCAATTTATATGGAGCTCGTACAAAGGAGGAAGTGGGGGAGAAGTTCCTGGAGATCTGGTGTTGTTCAATAACCGAATTGTTATGTGTGGTTCAACTTCCAGCGCCGATTTTCCTGTGAATGCAAGTAATTATCAATTAACTAACTCAGGACAAGATGATGGATTTCTTGCATCGATCTCTTCGATCATAAACGTAAATATTGGCGTAAAAAATTATGCCTCTCAAAAGTGTGAGCCGTTTTTAAAAAACAACAATAATTTTTACGAATTACATATTCCTTGCCAACAAATTAAGAGTGTAATTGTGCATGACATCCTTGGAAAACAAATTCAGGAATCAAGCGTGAGGGATGGAGTGGCAGAATTTGAAAATTTAAGCAGAAACCAGGTTTATTTCGTTTCCGGATTCGATATAGCCAAAAATAAGACCTTTGTTTTTAAGCTATTTTTGATTGATTTTAGCCAATAATTTGTTAAAAATTGACTTTTTTGAGTGATTTTTGACAAAAATGGCCTTTTTTTATATTTTCAATGGGATATTGACGTTCAAATAATCTTGCCTTGCCCTCTCCTAAAAATTTAAAACCTTTTGAGTGAATCCCCTGTATTACTTAGCAAAGCACAGCCCTTCATCCCTTGCGAATAGGTATATTT
>JAGPDW010000106.1:0-5950 GCA_018057345.1 Bacteroidia bacterium
CTCGTTCTCTATTTCCTTTTCCGTTAATGTTTCGTTGTAAAGTTCATTCGAACGTAATACAATAACATCGGTATTTAATTTATTATCATTTAAAGTAGGAACAAAGGCCACCGACCATTTATTCAATCCTAGTTTGTTCTTTGGTGTTTTAAAAATATAAACTGTTCCTTTTTCGTATTTATTACTTGCTTTTATCTCTTTATGAAATATTAAACTGTCTTTTTGTTTATCGGAATCATACGCCGAATATGTATTTACCAAACCGTATGCTTTTAGAACCGATTCTACCAATTGTAATTCACTTGCATACTCCTTTGGAAATACAGAAGTTAAATTATCACGTTCTAATTCACTGTAAAAATACGTGCGTGTGTTTGGATTTTTGGCATAGTAATTTGCAAGTGTATCATTTAAAGTGATGCTATTCTTCTTTAGCAACACAAACATCGGCATCATAATCTGATCGTTCTTTATTTTGGCTACTTTATCAATTAATTGCTTTGCCTTTTCATCTGTTTTGTAAAACGGCATAAGAATATGTGCAAAATTTACAAGCAATGGTTGTTCATTCAAATTCAACACATCTTTATACTTAGTGTTTTTTACAATGGCGTTCGTAGTTAAGGTCTGCAAATTCTCTTTCACCATACTTATCATTTCTTCCAAGTTAGGATTACTACCTCCATATGAATTTGTTTTACCCTTTCCTTGCGAAGATGCATTGTAGCGTTTCAGTTCGGCATTAGCATCTTGCAAAATATCTGCTTTGCTTAAAGCAATTTGCTGCCCTGTAACGATCTTCTTTTTTACAAGCAAGCTTAACAATTTATAAACCGGTGTATGATATTCCTCGTTTCTTGTGATCGCTAAAACCGAAGGAAACAAAGTATTACAGAGTTCCAACGAATCTTGCATTACTTTAAATACATTTCCAACCACACTTTCATCGCCAACTAATGGTGTTTCTTTAATTAAAAGTTCGCCTATAGTTTTAAATGCGTTTTTGTTCTTATAAAATGCTAAGCCTTTCAATATACAGATCTGCAAATAAGCGCTGTCTGTATATTGCGTATAAAGCTTTGAGAATACAGGGATCATCTTTTCACTTTCAAAAACGCCACCACTTACAAATAATTGCGCTTTTGCTTCTGTATTGAGCTTATTGATCTTCTCGCTTTGGATAAATTGAAGGTAATCTTCGAGATATTCCTTTTCTAAACTAACCGAATTGCTTAATGAGAACAAGGCTCTACGCTGAGTAGCGGTATCGACACTCAAAAGATCGTTCAATAATTCCCTGAACTTATTCTTAAAAAGATCTTTTCCAATAATCGTATCCTTTAATCTAAACGAATCGTAAAATTCAGCAGCCCATCCCTTTAAACCATATAGCGTATCACATGGCGCCTTTACTTGATAAACTGTTCCACCTTTTACAAATACTTTGGCTTTAATGGCTCTTACGGTGGCCGTATCTTTCATGTAAAATTCATAGGTTAAAATACCATTCTCTTCTTTTTGAGAAATGGTTCTTATGTTCATAGTTAATACCTCGCCCAAATTCTTTTTTACCTTTTCTATCAATTCATTTTTATTACGATAGTCGTAGTCGTTATATTTTTCATAAAAAATCTCCACGTATTCATGACTCGATGGGGAATAATAATTTTTTGTTTGCGATACATAATCAAAATCATCAACCTTGTTCTTTTTCGTATTTAACGAATCCTTGATCTGCGTATATGCTTTTGCGAATTGTTCGTTGAATCTACTACTTGGCGTATTTGATGTTTCATCTTTTGTAGTAAAATGAAGATCATGATCCTTTATTTCCTTTATCTCATTTAAATAATTGAACTCCGTTAATTCGAACGATCTAAAAAAATCACTATTCAGATCAACTTTACCATCGCTTATACTATAAGCCAAATAATAATGAACGCCTTTGATGAATATCTTTCCGCATAATCTTTTACCATTAGTGTTACTCGCAGTTAAATACATGCAAGGAAAACCTTGCTCTTTTTTTAGTTCGGTCTTGATGTCCTTTGTGAATTTAAAATTTTGAAGTGCGTAAGATGCCAGTCGGTTCAATTCAAAGCTATCTTCTTCTAAATAATAAAAATCATTGTATATGGCGTGCTTCACACCAAAGAAATTCCCTTCCTTTTTATCATAAGCACTTAGATCTTCTACCAAACCTGCAACTCCTACATAATCATTACGACTATAACTGTGTTCGCTCGGAATTTTTACTTTAAACCCTTTTGTGGGTGGTTGGTAAACAATAGTGCTTGCAAATTTTGGTTCAAATTTTATGGAATTAAAAAATTGTTTGCCTGTTGACGAATTTACAAATTCGCCTTTACCGCCTAATTTAAATAAAATAATCTCAAGATCTGTAATAAAAATATGGTAACGCTGAAGATCACCTCTCCGTGTTTTATTGATGATGTCAAAACCCTTTATGCCATTATTCTCTATATCCTTTTTACTGATGATCTTTCCCGGAATATTCTCAAAAAATAAACTATCGAGCATGTTGGTCATTTTTACAGTAGTGTAGTTATTTAAAGTAGAGTTTGTTTTTAAACGGGCTACATTGTAAAAATTACCATTCACCATATCTGCATTGATATAATACTTGATATTATCATAATTCATTATCGGTGTAAGTTTGCCCGGAACCTGAATGGAATATAAAGAATCTGCAGCGTAATTTTTTTCGAACGATACTGGTTTTAAGATCTGATCAATGGCATCCTGCTCCTTAACGGCTTTTTTTGTTTGACGAGGCGTTATAGGTTCTACTTTATAATTTAGCTTACGCAGCATTTCGATCACGCCTTTATTACCAGGTAAATGCGCTGCCCCAATACCGCTAAACAAAGCACTCCCCGATTTTAAAATTGAATCTATACGTTCAACAAAGAACACGTTGCGATTATGCAGCAAATATTGCTGCATGTTTTTTGTTTCGAGCAACTTGGTTAAACTATCAACTGCATCTAAATTTCCTTGGCGATAGGCGTCTTCCATTTTTTCGCCATTGCCATAACGGCCATATCCTCCATAATCCTCGCCTTTGTTATCATCAGGATAAAATTCAGCATCAGGAATAGATGCCAATTTAGATTGGATCTCGGCTTTTACAAAATCTTCAAGGCTTACAATTTTTTTATTGAGTTTAGCTGCGGCCTGAAAAATAAAAAGATCGATGTAGGTATTCTCTTCAAAATTTTCTTGGCTGTTACTATGACGGTACAATAAACCATTAATGATCTCCGGATCAAAACTCAACAACGATTTATAAACTTGTTTATCAGGAAAGCGCATCCCAAAAACATTCTTATAAAAATTTCCTCCGTAAGGATTGTATAGCGAAACGCCACTGGCTTTACTTAATTCTCCTGTTAGTTCCATGTTCACTAACCATTCAGCCGGATTTGTTTCCAAGCCAACTACATCAACACTTTTAATAGCATCAAAAAACTGATCGGATAAATGATAAGCCACGCGATTACTCACATGCATGGTTCCGTACAGATAACTATCCTTTTTTAAGCCATTGCCCGAAATACGCCACAATAACGTGGGATACTTTAAACTACTTTGTGCGCCCAAAAATGTAGAGAAAAGGAATGATATGAAAAGTGCTAAACGAAACATGGTTTATTCTTTAAACTTAACGAAAATAATTTGAATTGACGTACAAAGATATAATGAATTTAAGAGCTTTAGTTACCGGAATTGTGGATCTGCAAGGGATTTAGCAATTTTTGGTTTCTGCCTCTCTAAAGAATCAATTAAAAACCTTACCCGGATTTAGAATTTCGTTAGGATCGAACACCTTTTTGATATTGCGCATGAGTTGCAATTGATGTTCAGGAAAAATGATAGGCATATATTTTTGTTGCACCATTCCTATGCCATGTTCACCGCTTATTGTACCGCCCAATTTTTTACAAAGCTCAAATATTTCGGTAATTCCTTTTGAAAGATCATCATCCCAAACTTTATCGCTTAACTCGCCTTTAATGATATTCACATGCAAATTTCCATCACCCGCGTGACCATAACAAACACTTTTAAAACCGTATTTAGTGCCAATTTCCTTAACCCCCTTTAATAAGGCCGGTAACTCGGCGCGCGGCACCACTGTATCTTCTTCTTTGTAAACCGAATTACTTTTTACAGCCTCTCCTACTTTTCTTCTGATCTTCCACAATGCATTTTTTTGTTCGGTCCCCTCGGCAAACAATACCTCATCGCTTCCGTGAATCTGCATGATCTCCGATATCTTTTCACAATCACTCATCAACACATCCATATTGTTTCCATCCACTTCTATCAACAATAATGCTTGCCAATCCGGCTTAATTTCAAAATTCAATTCACCGCTATACTTCGCGCTCCACTCGATCGCATCACGCTCCATAAATTCCATAGCGCTTGGAATAATTCCCTCACGAAATACTGCTCCAACCGCTTCGCAAGCCTTTTCAGCAGAAGAAAATGGCACTAACATCAACAGATCGTGCTTAGGCAAAGGAATTAATTTAAACACGATCTTAGTTACAATTCCCAAAGTTCCTTCACTACCAACCATTAAATGCGTTAGATTATAACCTGTTGAATATTTTAGCGTGTTAGCTCCAGTCCATATCACATCGCCATTAGCTAATACAACTTCCAAATTCAAAACATAATCACGCGTTGTTCCATACTTCACCGCTTTTGGTCCACCACTACTATGCGCAATATTGCCACCCAAACTACAACTTCCCCAACTTGCAGGATCCGGAGGATAAAATAATCCCAACTCTTTTACTTCTTCCTGAAACACATAATTAATCACTCCCGGCTCAACCGTTGCTTGCATATTACGTGTATCAATGTTCAAGATCTTGTTGAATTTTTCCATACTTAATACAACGCCACCTTTTACAGGTAAAGCTCCTCCGCTTAAACCGGTTCCGGCGCCTCGCGTGGTTAAAGGAATTCGGTTATCATTACACAACTTTGCTATCTGCGATATTTGCTCCACAGTTTGTGGACAAACAGCAACCTCAGGAAGATAAACAAGATCTTCTGTTTCGTCTGAAGCGTACTTCTCTAATTTCTCTCCTCCGGTATGAATATGAGCTTCGCCAACAATGTTTTTTAGTGCATTGATAGTTATTGACGTGAGTTTGTTATAATTTGCGGGCATTCAGGTATAAAAATCGATTCTAAATTACTAATATTGTCTCTTCAATTTTAAAGGTAAAACTCTTATTTTTAACCGTGTTTATCAACATCCATACACATTCTCAAATCTTTGACGCGCATCTTGAATTAGTGAATCTCTTTCTTGAAAGGAATGATCGTGTAAAATATTATTCGTATGGATTACACCCTTGGCATATTGATGGAAATTACCAAGATGATCTTGAATATTTACGTGAGATAGCTCACGAAAAAGGATGTTTAGCCATAGGTGAATGCGGTTTGGATAAAGTAAGCAAAGTTGATTTTGAATTACAGGAAAAAGTGTTTATTGAACACGTAAAAATTGCCAACAGATTAAAAAAACCATTGATCATTCATTGCGTAAAGGCATTTAACGAACTCATCAATTGTTTGAACCACAACAACAATCAAGTGCCCGTTATCATTCACGGTTTTAATAATAATGATAATATTGCAAGAGTGCTTAACAATGAAGGCTATTATTTTTCTTTTGGTAAAGATCTGTTAGGCTACGAAAGCAATGCCGCAAAGGCAATCAAAACAATTGGAAGAAAGCGCTTTTTCTTAGAGACCGATGATAAAGATCTTTCCATAAAATACGTGTATTTAAAAGCCGGTGAATTACTAGGCGTAAATGATGAGATCGTTCAATTACAAATAGAGGAGAATTTTAAAAGCGTATTTAATTTTGCGCCAAAAATGGCTAATCAAAAATAAA
>JAGPDW010000106.1:6050-10473 GCA_018057345.1 Bacteroidia bacterium
GTTGATCCTACCAACAGAAACAGACAAATACAAGCCTTGTCAACTACGCACGGACAAAGCAAAGCCGACCTGATGTACGAACGTTTGATAGCCATTAATCCGGATTGCAAAATAAACGTGATCAATAAATTTCAAACACCGGATGATATGAAGGAGTTCTTGAAACAAAAATTCACTTATATCATCGATGCTATTGACAGTATCTCACCTAAATTGTATTTGATCTCGAGCGCCTATTGGAATAATAATAAAATTATTTCCAGCATGGGGGCCGGCGGAAAAATGGATCCTTTAAAATTACAGATAGCGGACATTAAGGACACCAATATTTGTCCTTTGGCACAGTATATTCGTAAACGTTTACGTTATATGAACATTTATAAAGGCGTAAAGTGTGTTTATAGCACCGAACTTCCTGCAAAGTTCTCTATCATGCATACCGATGGAAGTAAATTCAAAAAATCGGCTTACGGAACAATTTCCTATTTACCCGCTGTTTTTGGGCTAACCTGTGCTTCTGTTGTAATACGCGATATTACAGGCTGGAAAGAGGTAAAAGGCGCTGAGAAGAAGGTGAAGAAGAAATAGTTACCTTGGTAAACACCTTCATTATTTCCTTTATAGCCTTTCAGAAAGACCACAAGTAGGGACAAAAGGCCCTAATAGTTTGGCTCTCTTGAAAATTAACTGTAATTTAGTGTCAAATAAATAATTGTATGCAAACAGGTACCGTAAAATTTTTCAATAACGCCAAAGGTTTTGGTTTTATTAAAGCAGATTCAGGAGCAGAAGTATTCGTTCACGCTAATGATTTAACTGACAAGATCACAGAGGGTGATAAAGTTGAATTCGAAGTAAAAGACGGTCAAAAAGGACCAAGCGCGGTTAACGTTCGCAAGGTTTAATTTTACTCTAGTAGAAAACAATTCGTTTTTTACTGTCAATCTAATCGTATTGTTAAGGATTAACTACTCTTTTGACCTGGCTTTGCCATGTCACTGTGAGAGCATAATTCTAAGTGTTTGAAATGATTTTATTTTCTGGCTTTTCTATTCCACTAAATGCCATTCACCATTATCACCTTTAATGTATTGGCACATCACACTTTTTACCGAATCATTACCCTCTGTAAAATTGATCTTTACAAGATAGCAAGCTAAAATTGAACCGTCCTGACATTCCTCTTTGTAAATTCCTACTACTTTGCAATCGGCACATTTCTTTTTAAAATCCTGCTCTATCAGTTTATCATCAACATTACTACATGCCGTAAAGAATGTGGTAAACAACATAGCTATTAACGCGTTTCTTATCATCAGCTTAAATTTACTTTCCTACAGGTTCGCTCTTTCTTGAATACCTTCCCTTTAACACTCCTTGCTCAATAATATGTCCTTCCATCGCTTTCAATAATTCGGCTTTTCCGGAACTTGTGGGCAATTCAAGTAAGGAGTTTAAGGCATAAACTTTAAAATGATAGGTATGCATTCCATTTGGCGGACAAGGTCCGTAGTACAAGTTCTTGCCTTGTGTATTCTTCCCTACAATTCCTTCAGCCTTATTTTGCACGATCTTTGACTTTACAGGCATGTTCCACATTACCCAATGCACAAATTCACCATTGGGCGAATCGGTATCATCCATAATAAGTGCCAGTGATTTTGTTCCCTCGGGAATATTGTCCAAAACCAAACCCGGACTCAAATTCTCTCCATCGCAGGTGAACTTAAATTGAATATAGTTGTTGTCGGCAAAATCAGGGCTTTTAACCGAAAATGGTTTAGGAAATAAAATAATTGTGGCGATGATCAATAAGCTCTTAAACATGGTAATGGTTTTATTAGATCTACTATCAAATATACTAAAAACAAAAAAGCCCTCCTAATTCGGAAGGCTTTTAAAATTTATATCTAACTTTTACTTGATCTTAAACGCTGCCTTCACTTTAGCAACATAATCTAATTTCTCCCAAGTAAACAATTCAACTTTCATGGTTTTTGTTTTACCATCAGGAGCTTTGAATGTTTTAGTTACTGTTTCATTCTTACGACCCATGTGTCCGTATGCTGCAGTTTCACTATACATTGGTGTACGTAATTTAAAACGTTGCTCAATAAAGTAAGGACGCATATCAAAAACCTTTGAAACGATCTTAGCGATCTCACCATCTGTCATTTTTACTTTTGCAGTTCCATAAGTATCAATAAAAATACCCATTGGTTGTGCAACACCTATAGCGTAAGAAACCTGAACTAATACTTCAGAACAAACACCTGCAGCCACTAAATTTTTTGCAATGTGACGAGTAGCATAAGCTGCCGAACGGTCAACTTTACTTGGATCTTTACCTGAGAATGCACCACCACCATGAGCACCTTTTCCACCGTAAGTATCTACAATAATTTTACGACCGGTTAAACCTGTATCGCCATGCGGACCACCAATAACAAACTTACCGGTTGGGTTAATATGGTAACTGATCTTATCGTTGAATAAGCTCGCGTACTTTGGGTATTTCTTTTTTACACGAGGTATCAAAATACTGATGATATCCTTTTTGATCTTGGCTAACATTTTTGATTCGCTGTCAAAATCATCATGTTGTGTAGAAACAACAATAGCATCAATGCGAACCGGCCTGTTATTATCATCGTACTCTAACGTAACTTGTGATTTTGCATCGGGACGTAAATATTTAATTTCTTTATTTTCTCTGCGTAATGCTGCTAGTTCTAACAAAATACCATGCGCTAGATCTAAAGCCAAAGGCATATAGTTAGCGGTTTCGTTAGTTGCATAACCAAACATCATACCTTGGTCGCCTGCACCTTGCTCTTCTTTTTTCTTGCGATCAACACCTTGATTGATATCAGCTGATTGCTCATGAATAGCAGATAAGATACCACAAGAGTTTGCTTCGAACATATACTCTGATTTTGTGTATCCTATTCTACGAATTACTTCGCGTGCAATTTCTTGAACATCTAAATATGCTTTTGATTTTACTTCACCTGCCAACACTACTTGACCTGTTGTAACTAACGTTTCGCAAGCCACTTTACTTTGTGGATCGAACGCTAAAAAATTATCGATCAAAGCATCCGAAATTTGATCGGCTACTTTATCGGGGTGTCCTTCCGACACAGACTCTGAGGTAAATAGATATCCCATAATGATTTTTTTAATTTTAGAATTTCAAATGTAAACTAATTAAGACCAATAACAAAAATTTATTTCACCTCGCTAATAGAGAATTCATACCCTTCCATAATCTGGTTGCAGAGTAGTTTTTTACATGCTTCATCCACTTTAATATTTGCTGCGTCTTTTGAAGCTGCTTCAATTTCCAAGGTAATATGTTTACCAATGCGAACGTTTTCAATTTCAGGAAGTCCTAAGTTTTTCATAGAACCGGTAACCGCTTTACCTTGTGGATCTAATAATGCTTTAAGAGGCATTACATCAATATTTGCTAAAAATTTTGCCATGATTTCTTATAATAGAAGCGCTAAATTAACAAGTTAAACGCAATATAAAAACAGGCTTTTGAGGGTTGTTTATAATTAGGGTAATTGGTTGATATCTCCCGCAGATTTCGCTGATTTTCGCAGATCTTTAATTCCCTGAAGAATCTGCGTGATCTGCGGGAAACTTTAGGCAGTTTTAGGCTTAAAAAACAGATTATTTATCATGGATAGACCCACGTATAGAACAATGGCTATACCCAATCCAAGGAATTGAAAAAGGATCAGACCAAGAATGCTTAAAGCAATGAAAACATATCGGATCTCGTTTCCTTTCCATCCAAAGCTTTTGAATTTTAATGAGAAAAGTGGTAGTTCAACTACCATTAAGATCGACATTAAAACAGAAATGAATATCAACGCGTATGGATGAATTAAGAAGTGTATAACCTCGCAATGTTTGAGATCAAAATGTGTATCCCAATTAACTATTAATGGAATTGAACAGATTAAAATAGCATTTGCTGGTGTTGGAACACCAATGAATGAATCAGTTTGCCGTGTATCGTTATTGAATTTAGCTAAACGAATTGCCGAAAAAATTGGAATAAGAATTGGAATATACGTGAGCCATTGATTTTGCACAATAAGATCGTAATCGCGATGATTTACCAAATAACCTATCTCTAACATTTTATGCATCACAAACCCTGGAACAGCACCAAACGTTACCATATCTGCCAAACTATCCAGATCTTTTCCAATAACAGATGTTACTTTTAGTGCACGCGCTGCAAATCCATCTAAAAAATCAAAGATAGCTGCTAGGCCCACTAAATACGCAGCCAATACAAGATTACCTTCAAATACTTGAATAATAGCAATGCAACCACATAGGAGATTTCAACAGGTAATAGCATTAGGAATGTGTTTTTTGATATTCATAGTATTAAATTTAA
>JAGPDW010000006.1:0-35963 GCA_018057345.1 Bacteroidia bacterium
GAAAATCCTGAACTCGCCCAAGAGTTATCTGATCCGTGTCCAACATAGTTAATAAGACTTACTCCCGCATTTAGTTCGGCTGCTACCATTGCCGCGCTTGGATTGCCTGTTGCATCAACTACACCCTGAGAGCCATCATACATCTCGGCAACATTGGTATAAGTATACGCTAATAACTGTCCACGAATAGAACGCATATGCTGGTAATCAATTTGGTTATCATTACCCGGCCCTTGATCTGAAGCAATTCCCATTGCGCTTTTATACCAGCTTGCATTTGGCGTTGGCGTTTTTTCGTAAGCAATTGTACGGTTAACCATGGTTGTAACATGCGTGGCGGTTTCTGCTGAGAAACGCCCAACCATGATGTCCGGATAACGATCATTACCAACAATGTATCCATAACCATTATCAGAATCTCCACTCATTGTAAATGTGATTGGTGTGATGTGCTGCGCATCGCCAACTAATAATAAATAAGAAAGACCATTTGTATTATAGTAATTAGTAACATAGTTTAATATTGAAGCAGTATTATTACCAACTGATGAAATTGAAACCATAGTAGTTGGGATCCCGATCTTCTTTTTCCACTCAATAAAAGGAGTCATCGCACTCATGTATGCATCGTTACAAATGATCAACATCTTGCCGCCTTCTGCTAAAGGGGTAGTAACTGGTAACGAAGAAGCATTTAAAAACTGTGATTGGTAAATGGTCAAGAAGTTAGCGTCAACATGTTCAGGCAATGCAAGCGCCGAAGTTTTACTTGCATTTTGGTTGTAAACGCGAACAGTTAGCTCAGTGTATACACGTAATGTTTTAGTTACAGGATTGTATTGAAACGGTTGAAAAGAAACAGCTTGCCCGTGCACATCACGAAGAATGTATGAATGCCCCAGCTCAACTAAACTGCTTGGGTAGAAAGCGTTTTTGCTGTAAGTGGATCCTTTTGTATAAGGAATATCGCTTATATTGTATTTACGAGATACCGTTCCTTTTGAGGGAGCAACATCTGTGTTTTGATGATCGGTATATTTAGCGTCTATGATCTCGTAGTTCATTTGAGCGCCGGAAGGAACAGCCAAAGAGACAGTAAACTTTGGAACATCAGGACAGCCTTTTTGCAAAATAGAACCACCATATGGAGTTGTAATTACAAATTCGCCATTGGCAGGTTTTTTACTGAATGAATTTACATCAATTTTAATGATGGATTCATTGTTTGTTGATGAAATCAACTTAACCGGTCCGCCTTCTTTTGCTAACAAAGATGTTGCACAAAAAAACAAAGTAAAGGCTGCTGTGTGTTTAAATAAATTTTTGATCATCCTTTTAAAATTTAATGTTGTTAATAGGAACCCAAAGTGCAATCATAAATTTAATGATTTTGAATATCAAAGTCCAGTTTTGCAAGAAAAAGTTTAACCAAAAGCCCTCTAAAAACGGTTTAGAGGGGCTAAAAACAAGAAAACCGCTGAATTTCAGCGGTTTTCCAATTCAAAAAGACTTAAAATATTACTTACGAAGGTCTAATTCGTTGATGATGTTTGTTGCCCCGCCCAATTTATCTACTACCCATAACATGTAGCGAACATCTAAACAAATGGTGCGATTAAGATCTTTATCAAATGCTATTTTATGACTTAAGGCTTCGTAATTTCCATCAAAAGCTAAGCCAACTAATTCTCCTTTAGCGTTAATTACAGGTGAGCCTGAGTTTCCTCCTGTAATATCATTGGTAGTAATAAAACCAACAACAATATCGTTTAGGCCGGCGTCTTTATACTGTCCATAATCTTTTGCAGAAACTAACTCCAGTTGTTTTTTTGGAAGATCAAATTCATAATCACCCGGTTTATATTTATCCATCATTCCTTTTAAAGTACACACGTGACTATATTTTACCGCATCTTTTGGTGAGTATGATTTCACGTGTCCATAAGAAACACGCATTGTAAAATTCGCATCCGGATAAAAAGTTTTCCCTTTATTCATTTCCAAATAGCCTTTTAAGTATGCGCGATTCAACAAGGTATTTTTATTAGTGAATTCAGTAAAATACTTTCCGTAATTGGTATTGTAGTTGCTAACAAATGCTGACGCCAACATAAATGCAGGATCTTTGTGCAAGGCCGCCGTATCTGATTTATCCAAGAAAGCATTTGTTTTTTCTTTGTTTAAGAACATGGTATTTGCAAATACATCTTGCGATACTGCTTTGTAAGTTTCCAATTTTGTAAGATCTCCGTATTTTGCTTTAATGCGATCGAATTCAGCTTTTGGATGTTGATTGGCGTCTACATCTTTATAGAACATATGCAAAACAGACGCTAAAATATTTCTATCAGATGTAATGTTCTCATCTTCCATAAATTTTTCGAAAGCGGATCTTAAAGCTTTAGTAATATTGGCGATCTCCTCTGGTTTTACACCGGGTTTTTTCATGGTTGCATCCAAAGCCATCATGTTTGAGGCAAATGATAATAATGGCGAACCTAAAATTCCTTCACGAATATACACGCGATGTTTAGCGTAAGGTCTCCAGCCAACATACGTTTTTTCTACATCCGAAAAAATAGTTTCGTAGTCGGGTTTTCCTTTGGCCCAGGTAGTAAAATCCTTTTCGCTTTGTTGTTTTTGCTCGTATACTTTGTATTTCAATAATTGTTTTGATTCTCCGTCAAAAAATTTCCAGTAGTTGGCAATTTGCGCGTACGAACTCGATAATTGCAAATTCACAGCCGGATCTTTTTTTCTTTCTTCCAACATGAATTTCAAACGCATATCGCGAAGATCAACTAACGTAGGATTTTCAATATCTGTTTTCAATTTCACACCATACGACGTTTCATAGCGATTGGTTCCGCCCGGGTAACCGTAGATCATGGTATAATCACCATCTTTAAAACCTTTGATAGAAACCGGCAAAAAATATTTTGGTTTTAACGGAACGTTCTCGGCATTATAATCTGCAGGTTTTCCATCTTTGCTCATGTACACACGAAAAATTGAAAAATCACCGGTGTGGCGTGGCCATTCCCAATTATCTGTATCACCACCAAATTTTCCAATGCTCTCAGGAGGAGTTCCCACTAAGCGAACATCTTTGTAACGCTCGTAAACAAATAATAAAAATTGATTGTCCTTAAAAAACGAATTCACTCTACCTTCTAATTCAGTCCCTTCTACTGCTTTTTTTCCGATCTCGGCCATGATGCCTGGAAGCTTTACAGGAATTTCTTCTTTGCTAAGTGCTTTTAATTTCTCATTTACTTTATCGGTAACATCTTCAATACGAATTAAAAATTGAGCGTGAACTCCTTTGGCATAAATTTCTTCGTTCTTATTTTTTGCCCAAAATCCATCGCGCAAATAATTATGTTCAACCGTACTTGCAGCGGCAATTGCGCCGTAACCGCAATGGTGATTTGTAAATACCAAACCTTCTTTACTAACAATTTCGCCGGTACATCCTCCGCCAAAAATAATAATGGCATCCTTAAGGCTTGCTTTATTAATACTGTACAATTGTTCTTTAGTAAGCTTTAATCCTTTTTTAACCATGTCGGCATAAACTTGCTCGCCAAGTAATTGAGGCAACCACATGCCTTCGTCGGCTTTTGATGAGTTAGTGAAGAGTACTAAACCGATAAAGAGAGAGAGAATTTTTTTCATAAGAGAAACGTTGTGTTTTTTGCTGGGCAAATGTAAAGTTAATCCAAGGAAAATGTTGCCTAATTGATATTAAATTAGATTAACGGCGTATTTTATAGATAGTTGGGCGATATTTGCCTACAAAACCCGTAAAAATGGTCAATTACCTCATTTTGAGTGCTTTGAGACCTTTTGAAAATCAGCCTGAAGCTTTTTGGGGAGGGATGAAACCACCAGGTCATAGGAATCATCAACCCAGCTTAAAATGAGCTTAGAACTCACCGAACCATCGCATTTAATGGTGTTCCAGTGGGTTTTATTCATATGAAAGCCGGGCTCAACACAGCTGTATTTTTCGCGCAATTCGATGGCTTTTTGAGGCTCGCATTTGACATTGAAAGAAAGGGGTCTTGAATGGATATCCACCAATAAGAACATCTTTCCGGCCACCTTAAAAACCAAGGTCGTTTCATCAAACGGAAAGCATTCTTCCGTTTTTTGTTTAGAGATGCAATAGTCGCGGAGGGTTACGATGTCCATTTTGTAAAATTAACGATATTTTAGAGGCAGTAACCACGAAACGCACAAAACTGAGAGGCAGCACGAAATGCACAAAAATTATTTCGTGCTTTTCGTGTAAAAATTTTCGTGTGTTTCGTGTTTAAAAAAGAGACAATATCTAATGGAAAAGGGCGTTGTTTTATTGATGAATTCACTCAAAGGCATAAAATATGTAGGACTTGTTTTGATCATTTTTTCTTGCAAAAAAAAGCCGGCACCTGAGTCGGAATATTTGCTGGAGAGGGATAATAAAACAACAAAAACGGCAACTACACTTATTACCCCTGTAATTACTTATCAGCCAACCGTAGCAGATTCAATAACAGCCATATTTGTTTGTCAAAAAGGGAGATATTTTTCCGTGAACGGAGGGAGATATTTTATGAATTCATTTTATTATTACGATGCCGCATCGACCTTAAGTTTTGATTCATTAATAAAAAGAGTACCAACGAAAATGAATCCAAATGTGATACAATTTGTTCCTGGAGATTCGAGCGATATCACTATAAGTTATCCAATAGGAAATATTGTAATTCATTCAACAAGGGGATTTCCAAATTGTAAACTAGGGCAATTTCCACAATATTGTGCTGTTTGTTTTGAGCCAAATAACCAAGTGGCAAATTATGAGATTACTTATGGTGCGGGACACAAAAATACCGATAAGATTTACAGTCAAGGCAATGGCTATTTAGGACTAGATGTCGGGATAGTCAATTTAAAACCATCATACTGTTCATCAGGCAAACGATGTTACTATAGTATCTATTTTGAGAATTACTCATATTTTAAGGTAAATGGTAAGTGGTTTGTTTGGATAAATAGAATAGGCGATTTTTGCGAAGCAGGCCATTAATTAACAATAAAATAATATGAAGAAATTTAGAGGCGGAAGCCAAAAAGATCATAAAAACGTTTAGCCCAATGCTTCTCCATGAAAAACTCCGTGCCCTCTATGGTTAAAGAAGGCCGAGTAGTTAAAAAAACAAAAATCCCTACCAATTATTCTCGCATTTGAACCACTTGTAAAACACTTTAAATTACCACCTGTAAACACATAATTTTGTGCCACTAAGAGCGTTAGAACTACTGAAAAGGTTTATTGCGCAAAAATTTGAATTACTAAGGATTTTTACTAAGTTTGACGCTCTATTAACCGAAAAAATAATAACTAAATAAAACATAAATTATGAGCACAAAAAAAACATCGGGAGGGTTCCCACTAATTGTTTCAGCTTTAGCGATCGTTATTTGTATTTGCATCGGCTGGTTTATCTATAAAGCAATTTTAGGATCGGCAGCCAACTTTGAAGGTGGTGATTCAGAAAAAGGACATCCACACAATATTTTAGGAACTATGTACAAAGGAGGTTTCATTGTACCTATCCTTATTGGATTCTTATTAACGGTGATCACTTTTGCTATTGAGCGTTTCATTACTATTATGAAAGCTAATGGTGCAGGCAGAACAGATCAGTTTGTTTCTAAAATTAAAGGCCTTATCAGTAATCATGATTTTGAAGGCGCTATTGCAGAGTGTAACCGTCAAAAAGGTTCATTGGCTAATGTAGTTCACGAAGGAATTGTGAAATATCAATTTGTTCAAAACGATACAACCATGGACAAAGAAGCAAAAGTTCACGCTATCCAAAAAGCATTAGAAGAAGCTACTTCATTAGAATTACCAATGTTATCTAAGAACATGGTAGTTATTTCAACTATGGCTTCTATTGGTACTCTTGCCGGTTTGATCGGAACGGTTGTAGGTATGATCCGTGCGTTCGCGGCTTTATCGGCTGCTGGTGCTCCTGATACATCTGCTCTTGCAACAGGTATCTCTGAAGCTCTTGTAAATACATTGGTTGGTATCTTAACTTCAGCGTTTGCCATCATTTTCTATAACTACTTCAGTAATAGAATTGACACAATTACGTATTCAATGGATGAGGCTGGATTTTCTATCATTCAGGAATTCCAAGCAAGCGGAAAATAATTCTACATTGATTTGTGGAATTTAAATTATTATTCATCTAAATAAAAAAGATAACAATGTCAAAGAAACCATCAAAAGGAGGAGCCCCCGCACTGGACATGACGCCCATGGTGGATCTGGCCTTCTTGCTTGTAACGTTCTTTATGTTAACGGCATCGTTTCGTATGGCTGAGCCTGTTGTAGTTGATCCCCCTTCTTCTATTGGAAAAGTGGATCTACCCGACAATCACGTAATGGTTACCATTGATGATAAAGGCCGCGCTTTTTTTGGAATTAGTAATCCCTCAGCTAAAATGTCGGCGCTACGTTTAATGGCTGCAAAATATAAAGTAGCATTTACCGAAGAGCAGATAGTTAAGTTTAGCGGATTACCGAGTTTTGGAGTTGATTTGAAAGATCTACCTGCATATATTGACACAAAAGAAGATGCACGTAAAAACTTTAAAGGACCAAGCGGAAGAGGCCAAACAGGAGTTCCATTAGATACGATCACACCAAATAATCAATTGAAAGATTGGATCTCAATTGGTGCCGGAGAAGCTGTAAAAATGTATGAATCGGCACGTAGAGATGCAGCGGATAAAGGCACGGAATTCAAAGCTAAAAAACCGGTGTACGCTATTAAATGTGATGCAAGCACAAAATACATTTATGTAAAAGACGTAATTAAAACATTTACTGACCTGAAATTATATCAATTCAATTTGATCACATCACTTGAGGGTGGCGGAACGATCATAGAACCTGAAAGATAAAATCTCAATAAAAATAGTATAAAATGGCAGAGATACAAGAAGGTGGCGGCGGTGGCCACAAGGGTGGTAAGAAAAGAGCGAAGAAACAAAGTACGCGTATAGATATGACGCCTATGGTTGACTTGGCGTTCTTATTATTAACGTTCTTCGTTCTTACAGCAACTTTTAGTAAACCTAAGTCGATGGAATTAACCTTCCCGGCGCCCCCACCAATAGATAAAAAACAAGATGAGGTTAAGAATGGTATCACCTTCTTATTATCAAAAGACGATCGCATTTTCTATTACGAAGGTGAATTGAAGACTGCTGACGATCCGGTAAAAGGACCAAAGACAGTTTTAACCGAATTAAATTTTTCGAGAGAGAGTTTACGTAAATATTTGTTAGATAAGAACAAGGAAATGCAAGACAAGATACTTGTTTTGAAAACAAAGTTCGAGAAGAATCAAATGGCGGACACTACTTACAAAAGATTAGTGAGAGAAGTAAAGGCCGATCAAAAATCGTACACCTATCTTATTAAAACCGACGATAAAGCAACATTTAAGAATGTGATCGATGTTATTGATGAGCTAAATTACAACGCCGTTGGTAAATACGTAATGGTAGATATTTTGAAAACAGAACTTGATCTTGTAACAGCGAAAGTAGGAATCTAATTAATAAAAGGAGGTAATATGTTATTTTTAATCATAGGGATATTCGCAGTCGTTTCGGTAACGATGCTATTCCTCGACCTTAAAACAGGTTGGACCGGCGAAAGCTACCAAACAAGAAATTCGGTAGTATTTGAAGGACGCAACAGTGATTATGGCGCGTATGAATTACGTCAGAACTACAACAAACGCGTAACAATGATCGTGGGCGGAATGATCGTGTTTTCTTTCTTATTATTTGGTGTAAAAAAGTTTGTAGATAGACCAAAAGAAGAAGTAAAAGAAACTTTGCAAATTGAGCAGATAGATCTTACACCACCACCACCAATTGAAGATGTTCCACCACCGCCACCACCGCCACCACCTCCCCCAATGGCTGAAATGGTAAAGTTTACGCCTCCTGTAATTAAAGATGATGCTGTTGAAGAAGAGCCTCAAAAATTACAAGAAGAAGTAAAGGAAACTCAAGTGGGTGAAAAGGATCAAGAGGGCGATAAGGATATTGTAGCGCCACCAACTGAGAATACCGGGCCCACTGAAACAGCGCAACCGGAGATCTTTACTATTGTGGAAGAACCAGCCGAATTCCCCGGAGGAATTGCAGAAATGCAGAAGTTCATCCAAAAGAATTTGCAATATCCATCTATGGCACGTGAAGCAGGACTGAGCGGAAAGTGCTTCCTTAAGTTTGTTGTGAACGAAGGTGGAAGCATTAGCAATGTGGAGATCTTAAAAGGCGTGCCGGGTTGTCAGGATTGTGATAAGGAAGCAATACGTGTTGTAAAATCAATGCCAGCTTGGAAGGCTGCAAAAATGACCGGTAAATCGGTTAAATGCTACTTCAATTTACCGATCAGTTTTAGGATCCAATAATACTCTTAAAAAGTAATAAAAAGCCATAACAAAAGTTGTGGCTTTTTTCATTTGTGTGTAAATTTAGAGGTGAATAAACAGGTAAATATTTGGTTCAGTGCAGTAATGATATTACTGGTAACATGCGGCGCTATTTTATTTGCGTTCACAGATGTAATGATCGATACATTATACGGTAACAAACGAATATTACTAATTTTTGTTTTCGCAGCCTATTCGATCTATCGCAGCATGAGATTAAAATTTTTATTAAAGAGAAAAGACTAATACAATGAAAGGATGTTTTGCGTTGATAGCGGCGTGTATGATGTTAACCTCGTGCGGTAATTATTTTAAGAATGATTACATAGATAATTCCCCTACATCAGGAAAATTAAAAGTGTATTGTGAGGAAGGATTATCGGATCAGATAGAAAGTCAGATCTATTCTTTCGAAAGAGAGTATGATATGGCAAAAGTGGAGATGATCGTTCGCTCAGATGCTGAAGCAGTTCAAGCGTTGTATGCCGACAGTTGCAAAGCCATTGTTATTTCACGTGAATTGACCCAGGCAGAGAAAGATCAATTTAAAAGTAAAGATATAGAGCCTCGCTTTACAAATGTTGCCTATAGTGGAATTGCGGTGATCACAAACGTAAAAACCAATTTAAGCAAACTCTCAACCGGACAACTTAGAGAATTATTGACAAGGCCATTTGTTTGCATGGATTCTATAGATGCGAATTGTAAAATAAAAGTTGTGTTTGAAAATAACCGTTCGTCGGTAGTTTTTTATCTAAGAGATTCGGTGATCACAGGAAAGAGCTTCTCTGAGAATTGCTCCTCACTAAAAAGTTCAATAGAAGTAATAAATCGTATAGCCAATACACCAAACGCAGTGGGATTTATAGATTTTGCTTGCATAAGCGATATAGACGATTCACTATACAAAGCCAACAAGGGTAAAATAAAATTCATACCAATCGGGCGTGGTGATAGCGCTTTTTTTGCACCGAACCAAAGTAGTTTTAAAACCGGTGAGTATCCTTTAACACGAAAAGTTTATGTTTACCATCAAGCTTCAGAATTTAGTTTGGCAAAAGGATTTGAATCGTTTGTGGCCGGGCCAAAAGGACAAACCATATTTTTAAAACAAGGATTGTTGCCAAGTAAACAGCAAGAAAGAATGATCCAAGTAAAAACAGAACCACAATAATTAGTGAGGATAATATATTTTAAAAGACACATAATGAATAAACAATTAACGTTAGCGCTTTGTTTGCTTGGAATGTTTGCCACAGCACAAACAAAAACAACCGCATCGGCCAAGAAGACAACAGCGAAAAAAGAAACAAAAGCAGTAGAGGTAACAAATATTCCCGATAGAAAAGCGGAGTATGTAGGTGGAAACGATGCGATGGAAAAATACATCATCGCTAACTTAAAATATCCTGCAAAATTGGAAACAGACACATCCATCAAAACACGAAAAGTGTTCATGAAGTTTATGGTAGATAAAACAGGAAAAGTTACCGATGTAAGTGTAATGAAGGGAATAAAGGGCTGTAAAGATTGCAGTGAAGAAGCTATTAGAGTTGTGAGTACGATGCCAAACTGGAGTCCGGCAATAGAAGCCAATCAAGCAATTGACTCTTGGTTCACTTTGCCCATTTCGTTTGACAAAAAATAATGCCAAAATTTGCTAAAAAGGATTCAAAACCACTATTTGGCATCCTATTAGAATATAAACAGTACAGAATATTATGAAAAAGACAAGCCTATTAAGCCTAGCACTTATTGCAGGAATTGCAACAGCGCAAACATTACCCGAAGCCATTAAAAAAACGGAGAACGAACGTTACGAATCTGCTGCTACCGATTTTAAAGCATTGATAGCAAAAGAGGCGAATAGTGGCGCCAACTATTTTTACTACGGAGAAAATTATTTTAGTCGTGGTGAGGTAGATAGCGCGAGCATGTTCTATTCAAAAGGAATAGAATTAAGCCCTGCGTACCCATTGAATTTTGTTGGAGCAGGAAAAGTAATGCTTACTAAAAATGATGTGAACGGAGCTAAGGCTCAATTTTTCAAAGCCACAAGCATCTCTCAAAATAAAAGTGCTGAGGTGTTTCGTAAAATTGCAGAAGCATATTTATCAGGCGAGTTTAAAAATCCGGATGAAGCAATGGTTGCGGCAAATGCGGCTATTAAATTAGATCCAAAAAGCCCTGAGGGATATATAATTTTAGGAGATGCTATGCTTGAGAAAAATCCAGCTGATGGTGGAGGACCAATTAAACAATACAAGCAAGCAACAACATTAGATCCAAAATCAGCAAAGGGAATTATTCGCGAGGGTAAATTATATCAACGCGGACGTAACTATCAATTAGCCTTAGAAAAATATAAGGAAGCGATGAATATCGATCCAACATTTGCACCTGCGTATCGTGAAATTGCCGAATTATATTATTTGGCCGGCCAACCTGCAAAGTCAATCGAGTATTGGAAGAAATATTTGGAATTGAACAATAGCGATCATGCACGCTACCGATACATGAGCGCGCTTTATAACAACAAGCAGTACGCTGATGTTGTAACAGAATATGAAGGATTAAAAACAAAAGGCTTTAAGAATTTATATTTTGAACGATTGGCAGGATATAGCTATTATGAAATGGGAGATAAAACGGATAAAGAGGCGTATAACAAAGGCTTATCTGCGTTGAATAATTTCTTTACAATGGCCCCACAAAATTTTAAATATATTGGAACGGATTATAAATACAAAGGAATGTTATTGGCTCGTACAGGTAAAGACTCGATAGCGATGATCGAAATGGAAAAGGCAGTTATTGCCGATCCATCTTCAAGCAAGTTGATCTATACTGAAATGGCTACCATTGCTTATCGCGCAAAAAAATACGATAAAGTAATTAGCATTCTTGATAAGAAAAGATCAGAAGATCCTACATCATTAGATATTACCGATCAATTTAATTACGGCCGTGCTAATTATTTTACGGCAGGAAGTATTAGAAATGCCGCAGCCGCTATAAAGGATAAAAAAGCAGCCGCTGCTAAAGAAGTGGAAACTATGCCATACCATGTGAAAGCAGATACAGCTTTTTCAAATGTAATTCGCTTGAACCCAAAGTGGGTTACTGCTTACACATATAAAGGCAAGAATGCTTTTTATTTAGGATTGGATGTTGCAAAGGCATCCTATGAAAAAGTATTAGAGATCGTAAAACCTGAGGAAAAAACAGGTTCATACAAAAAAGATGTGATTGAGGCTTTAGAATTTTTGGGATACTATTATGTAGAGAAAAAGGATAAAGCAAAAGCTGACGAGACGTTCAACGCTTTGAAAGAGATTGACCCAACTAACCAAAAGGTGATCAATTACAATAAACCAACTGCACCTCAAAAGAAGCCGTAAAAGGTCCTCAAACCTTGAAAGCCCTAGCAGAAACTAGGGCTTTTTTGATTTAAACAGTCAAAAAGGGCCTTCACTCAGCCAAAAAAGGGGCAAAATCCCAGCCCTGTTGGTTTACTCAATAAAAAGGGGCTTTAAATAAGTGACCACCGGAAATGTTTTAGGAGCCAAGAAGTTGTACATAAATTTGCTTCATGAAAAACACAACTATCATGAATAACCTTTTAAAGATCACCCTGATTGTTTTAGTATTATTTGGAAGTACGCTGAGTGCACAAAATGTTCCACCAGCCTGTCCAACAACTTCAATTTACGCGCAGCAAGGTAATAGTATCCGTGCCTATCCTCAACCTAATGGTCCATTTACAACTGTAATAAATAATATGCCGGGAGCTGCTGGTTTAGCGGTTGGTCCAGCATTTAGCTTTCCTGCACCCAATCCAACCTGGTGGACATTATCAGGTGGTACATATTGGTACTTTAATAATACAGGTACTTGGTCAAACACCGGACACACTGCCGGTAATGGTGCGGCGGTTAATATTGGTGGAGGCGGAAGCTGTCTCTATAATTTAGTTGGTGCAAACGGAGGCGTATATAGATATAACGGAACCGGTAACGGAGTCCTTGTAGCTAATATTCTTCCTGCTTTTTCAGGAGGTGGACCATACGATATAGTTGCTGATATGGCTGATAATTTTTATATTTTAAAAACAAATAGCCCTGGGCAAGGCTTATATGCGTATAATCCACAAGGTGTATTAACGTGTTCGTGGACAGGTGTAGGAATGATCAATCAATCGGCAGGTTGCGGCTTTTCAATTTTAAACACAAATAATCCTAGTATACACAGAGCATATTATGATGCTAACGGTACTGATTACGTAGGTAATATTCTCCCTGGAGTTTCAACCATTAATTTCACTGCAATCCCTGTACCTCAAGCCTCATGTGATTACGCGAGTTGCGCGCTAAGCGTTCCTTATGGATCGGTTACTGCGGGCCCTGGCGGAGGAACATTAACTTGTACAAATCCTCAGGTAACTTTAATTGCTTCAATATTTGGTAACAATAGTTTGAACTGGTTACCGGCTTATCCAACTAATACAGCTGCGGCGCAAAATCCAACTTGTGGTGGTATTCAATGGGAAGGACCAGGACCAAATACTACAGTAGGTATTGTGAGTGGACAAGGAACTCCAACCATTGTTGTAAATCAACCTGGTGTTTATTCATTTACTTGGACAGGCTGTAACGGCTGTCCTGGTTATTCTGTTACTGCTTCTTATACTGTAGTAGGACAAGGCGCAACCATCATTCCGGTAATTACTGCACCAACTTGTATCAGTAGTCCAACACAAATTTCGGTAACACCAAACTCTGCAACAAATACAATTCAGTGGGCAGGCCCAAGCATTGTTGGCCCGAGCAACACGCCAACAATAACTATATCGGGCGCAGGTATTTATTCAGTTTCTATTAGTATTCCAAACAGCGCGTGCGCAGGAACCGGAACGGTACTTATAAATCCAACACCAACAATTAGTATAGCGGCAAGTAGTTTATCAATGTGCGCTAATAATTACAACAACTCACTTAACTCAGTAACACTTACAGGATCTGGTGCCACAAATTATACATGGAGCAGTGTTGGATTAGTTCAAACAAGCGCTTCGAATACAAACGCAACTATAACCTACACACCGCAAGCAAATAACATAATTGGTGTGGCTACATTAATAGGCTCTAACGGAACGTGTTCAGCTTCTGCTACAGCTTCTATTGTAATTATTGACAATCCTTTAATTACTGTAACCAGCGCAAGTATGTGTGCCGGTAATACATTAGCAATAGTTGCCAATGGTGCAAACTCCTATAACTGGAGCCCTGCTACAAACTTAAATGCTACCACAGGAGCAACAGTAGTTTCAAATACGCCTTCAACAACAATTTATAATGTAATTGGTTCAAGCAATGGATGTAACAGTCAAACGCAAAGTTCAACTGTTACTGTAGTTCCAAATCCAACAATAACAGTTACTCCATTAACAAACACAATTTGTGCCGGAGGAAATTTAACGTTAACAGCAGCTGGCGCAACAAACTATACTTGGAGTCCTGCGGCAACATTAAATACAAGTAACGGCCCTGTTGTTGTAGCAAGCCCAATGAATACTACAAATTATATTGTTATTGGCGAAGCAGGAACTTGTACTGCAAGTGCTATGTATCAAGTGAGTGTAATTGCTGTTCCAAACATTCAGGTAACGTCTTCACATTATACAATTTGTCAAAACCAAGGAGCTTTAATAACTGCTAATGGTGCCGACAATTATAACTGGTCGCCCGCTATTGGATTAAATACAACACAAGGCAATCAAGTAAATGCACATCCATTAACTACAACGGTATATCATGTAACGGGTAATAATGGAGTGTGTATTGCAACCGGATCGCTAACTATTAACGTGGTTCAACTCCCTCTTTTAGTGCTTACAACGCCTAACAATAAAATTTGTCAAGGTACATCAACAAGTATTTTTGCGAGCGGCGCAACAAATTATAGCTGGAGTCCTTTAACCGGATTATCAAATATGCAAAATCCAACAATGGTTACTGCAAGTCCTAATGTATCTACCAATTACACGGTAACAGGAAGTAATTCATTAGGAAGTGTAACTTGTCCGTTCACAAAGGAGATATTGATCGAAGTGGTTCCAAATGTAACAGCAAGTGTAACAAATAGTGTTGCGATCTGTAAAGGACAATCAACCAGGATCATCGCCTACGGTGGAAATACTTACATGTGGTTACCAAACCAAGGTTTAAGCGCATCAGATGCCAGTGATATTTATGTAACGCCACAGTCTACTACAATTTACACAGCGTACGTTTCAAACAGCGGAAATTGTGGTGCAACAGCAACCGTACTTGTAAAAGTAAATCCAATACCTGATATTAATGCTGGTGAGGATTTTGTTTCGAACCTTGACGAGGCAATGTATTTAAAAGCTACAAGTAACGGAACATTAACTTGGATAAGCGGAGAGGGTGTGCTTTGTGCAACCTGTCCTAATACTCAGATCATGGCTAAGAAAAGCGGCTGTTACTTAGCTGAGACCGTTAATAGTTTTGGTTGTAAATCAAGAGATGAGGTTTGTGTTGAAGTAACAACTGATTACAATATTTATATTCCAAATGTATTCACGCCAAATGGTGACGGAAATAACGATGTATTCTTGGTGTACGGTACAGGCATAACAAAACTTGAAATGACTATCTTTGATCGTTGGGGAGAGAAATTATTTAACTCTAAAGATCAACTACAAGGATGGGATGGAATGTACAAAGGCGTGTTGAGTAAACAAGATGCGTATACATACTTGGTAACTTATACATCATTAGATGGCAAGAAACACGAGAAAACAGGACACGTAACATTATTGAAGTAATCCTTCGACATCCCGATAGTTATCGGGACAGGAACCTAAAAATAAAAAAATAAAATTTAAGGATATGAAAAAGATAATAATAGCAGCAACATTAATTTTGGTTTCAACTTTTGTTGGAATGGCACAAAGTGTAGACAAAGCTTTGCACAATGGAAAGTGGTACAGTAACGGCGAATTAGGAAGTAACAAGATCACTCTAAGTAAAACTGCGGCAGCTACAAGTGCATTTGATATGGAATTGATCGGTGAAGCCGCAATGACCTTGGGCAACACAGCAAAAGCTGATTTTGTTAATAGCGAGGGAGGACTAACAAAGGCGGGATCCTATTATGTGGAACACGGATATGGTTATAAAATAACCGGAAACACCATCGTTATCACTTTCCAACCATCAAGTTGGACGTATAATATAACTGCGCAAAAAAATGGCGATCTTCTTTTGGAAATAGTAACACCAGCGAATAAAAGTACTAAGTAAACAAGCTCTGTAAAGCTTAAAACAAAACCCGTTGCTTCATGTCGCAACGGGTTTTTTGTTTTCAAAAGGTTTTATATCCCATCATACTCCCCCTTCACAAAATCCATTAACTCTTTTACGTACTCGGGAGAAAAATCAAATTTAATTCCTGCGGCTTCGTAAACTTCAGGAATAGTTTTGGTATAACCCAAGCTCAACGCTGCTTTGTATTGATCAATAGTGCGCTTGGCATTGGTTTTATAGTTACGCCACATGGCAATTGCGCCTAATTGCGCAAAACCATATTCAATATAATAAAAAGGAACTTCGTATAAATGCAATTGCACTTGCCAGCGGCGTTTTAAATTATTCTCTAATCCTTGGTAATTGATCACATCGCTTCCAAAATCTTTCATGATGTTTGTCCACTCTTCGTAACGTGCTTTAATGCTGTGCTTGGGATTTAAATAGATCCAATGTTGAAATTTATCAATGGCAGCTATCCAAGGTAATGTATCCATTACACTTTCTAATTGCTGACGTTTAGCGCGTTTCAGATCTTCAATATTATCAAAAAATGCTTGCCAGTGTTCCATACTAATTAATTCCATGCTCATGCTCGCTAATTCTGCAATTTCACTTGGCGGCGATTTGAAATCAACCAATTCAAGATCTTTACATAAAAATGAATGAATAGCATGCCCGCCTTCGTGAACCATCGTTACCAGATCGCGATGCAAACCAACCGAATTCATAAAAATAAATGGCACATCGGTTTCGTACAATGGATATTGATATCCTCCGGGAGCTTTTCCAATTCTACTTTCCAGATCCAAGCGTTTTAATACCTCCATGGTATAAATACATTCACCAAAAAACGGATCGATCTTATTAAAACAATTTATGGTCTTTTCAACTAATTCTTTTCCATTTGAAAATGGTTTTAAAGGTTCTTTGCCTTCATCGTCAACGGCTGTATCCCAAGGACGGTAATCATCCAGTTTTAATTTTTCTTTGCGTTTGCGATCGTGTTCGCGAATTAAAGGAACCGCGTGTAATTTTACTGCTTCGTGAAAATTCAAACAATCTTGTACGCTGTAATCAAAACGACCTAACTCTTCATGTTTAAAATCGCGATAATTTTTAAAGCCTGTATTTTTTGCAACTCGCGTGCGAAGATCAATGAGCTCTGTATATAATGTATTCAAGGCCTTTTCATCTAGTGATCTTCTCTCGGCAACTTTAGTATAAACTTCTTCACGAACTCTTCTATCTAAACTTTTTAAATAAACTCCTGCTTTCTGAAGCGTCATTTCTTCGCCATTATAGGTAATGGTTTGTTTTCCGTTAATGGCACCAAACTCTTGTTCTTTGGTTTGCAATTCGGTTTTAAGCGGAATATTTATTTCTCTGAATAATAAAATACTTTTTTCAACACCACGGATATAAACAAAGTATTTTTCTTTTGGTAAATTTTTAGCAAAAGGACAATCAATTAATTTTTTATTGAGGTCGTTAGCAATAGGGGCAATGTTGGGCTCAATATTATTTACAAAATCGTTAAAGCTATTTCGGATAGCCTCATCGGTTGTATCGCAGGTCATTTTAATATAACGCCAGGCCATATCTTCACTCACCACCGAACTTAATTCGCTAATATCTAAAAGCCATTTCTCTAGTTCTGTTTCCGAAGAGAGAGAACGTTTTAGCAATTCATCATAAAATGGTTTTAGTAAATCCCAAGTAGTAACCTTAAAAGTTTGGGGCACATAGTTTCTTTGCATAGTAGAGGCTGTTTAAATTTTTAGAGTGCTTATTTTTCCAATGTCTTCATAATTCTCTTCCAGCCATTTGCTGCAGGCTGCGTAACCCAGATCTTTTAAATGCATTAAAAAATCCCAAGAGGTATTTAATTTACTTGAAAGATTTAATTCCGAAAGATCATGATCGGCACTGATGCAATGAAGATTTGTTTTTTTGATGGCGCCATCTAAGGTAATTCCTTTTTCAACTAAAGTGCGCTTAAATTCAATTTGCTGGATCTCGTGATGTAAAGATGAATTAAAACTGATCTCATTTACGCGATCTTTTATTTCTTCAATGGTTTTTGGAACAGTTTTAATTTTGAAGGGATTGATCTGGATCAATAAAATATCATCTGTATCTTCTGTATTATTGATCAATGGTTCTAAAGGAGGATTTCCCATATAACCGCCATCCCAATAAAATTCACCATCTATTTCAACAGCAGCATACATATATGGCAAACACGCGGAAGCCATAATTGATTTTGCCGAAATTTCGGTTGGACCAAAAATGCGAGGCTCGCAGGTTAACACATTTGTAGCACAAACAAAAAGTTTAGGAGGATTAAAACGGTGAAGCTCTTCAAAATCGATGAGCTCATTTAATATTTTTTCGAGCGGATTTAAACCTAAGGGATTAAATTGTGAAGGCGCCATTGTTTCTGAGGTCATGCTAAAAAATTTATAGCCCGGCGAAAAATCCATATTACCCTTGCTCATCATTTTATCAAACATAGATGGTTGCAATAATGATGATTTTCCGGCCTCTGAAACTTTGTGCCAAAATTTAACGAGTAAATGCTTGGCTTGATTTTTTCCGCCTTTGTTCAACCCATAAATAGCGCAAACGCCATTCATGGCTCCTGCACTTGTACCACAAATTCCGTCAATTTCAATTCGATCATCGTCTAACAAACGATCGAGAACTCCCCACGAATAAGCACCGTGGGCGCCACCACCTTGTAAGGCTATATCTAATTTTTTTGTTTTCATAATCCTTTTTGTTTCTTGATCTTTTCAAGTTCCTCAATATCCGCAAGATCTTTGAATCTATTGGTTGCTTTTTTTTCTGCTATCAATTGATTGATATGAAGAAATTTAATTTGAACATTCCCTATTAATGCCTCGTTTGCTAATTTATGACATTCGCTAAAATTTTCTTCTTTAAAACCCTTAAGAGAAGTCATTATATCGAGCATAAATCCTGAGGAAAGAGTAATACTAGACCAACCGGCAACAAAGTCAATCGTTTCAATTTGTGGCATATTAGGTAAACCGGTTTGCATCAAAGCTCGATTAAGATTCTTTCTGTTTTCGACAGAGTTTTCAATCCAAATGTCAACGTCTTCGGTAAAGCGGGAACCTCCATTTAGGATAGTAGCAAACCCACCTACAAGAATGTATTTGACAGAGTGATCATTCAGCGCTTTAAAAAGATCGATTATTTCGTCATCAAGAATATCCATTTTAGCTTTTTGGCTGGGGTGTTATTTTAATTTTAGCAGAACGCAACATTTTAGCGATGCGCATTAAACGAAAGAGTCGAGCCAATCTTTGTTCGTGGATATTCAAATCTTTAAACTCTCGCTTTTCCATAGCATAAAGATAACAAAAAAGGGCCTTATTAAGGCCCTTTTTTAGTGTTTGTCCGAAACGTTCATTTTCTTCGTTATGCTTGTTTTGAAAACAGTCATTTACTAAAGTAAACTCCTTGATTTTCAAAACTTCGCATGCCTCGAAACTGAACATTTCGATCCAAACACTGAGTTTGCATATAAGAATTACTTATGGTCTTTGTGGCAACAAGCACCTTCTGCTTTTGCATCACCTGTTTTGCATTTGTCGGTACATTTACCTTCAGCACATTTCTTTTTGCACTCATCGGCAGTTGCGCAGCAAGAAGCGTGTTTTTCTGCGCTTGTGCATGCTTTACCTGTGCAACCTTTAGTTGCGCAATCTTTGCAACAATCCTTATCGGTGCATTTATTTTTTTTGCACTTTTCAATACACTCTTTAGAGCATTTGTCGGTACAACACTTTGGCTTATCATCGCCATAATTCTTAAAACTGAATGTTAGAAGGCATACTAATGCCAATAAAATATTTTTCATTTTGTATATTTTTAAAATTAATTAATGTTTTGTTTTTCCTAAATACACTAGTTGCTTCGGAGGCAATTAGGGATTACCAAGGGAGTTCTAAAAATTAGATTTTTTTAGGCGAACGAGTTTAAAAAGCGCAGTTTACTAAAGTAAATGAGCATTTTTAAAGCGAAGTTCAACGACAAAAAAGCAATTTTTAGAATTCCCGAATTAGGCAATGGACGGTGGCTTGATCAAAGAATGTAAATGGCCTTCACACAATTCTGCGGCCGATCTTAAATTATTCAATTGAAATGTATTAAAGGAACCCGAGGAAACAATAGCGTCATTTTTTTCATCGGCACCTATGATCACTGAAAAATTGAGGTGAGCACTTTGAACAGGAATGTTAGCGCAACAGTTTTCTTTGTTGCAACACATTTCTTCATTGGTTTCTTCAGAACAACAGCCATCATCTTCGGCCATGCAAACCACCTCTACTTTTTCTTCCTTTATGGTTGAATAAGTGAACAAAAGGTTGTTTAATACAAAACACACCAATACGTTACATACAATTATAATTCTGCTTAAATTCACGTTTGCGTATCAAATATATGAAAACAATAGAGGAGAAAATAAGACTTATATCATATTTAACAGAATTTATTAGCCCAAGACGTAAAGAACGTTTTGATGAGGTGATGGCAAAGCGGATAAACCACCTGCAAATAGTGGTGGAGGACCTTTATCAGGCCCATAACGCCAGCGCGGTATTGCGCAGTTGTGATTGTTTTGGGGTGCAATATGTGCATTTTATTGAGAATAAAAATGCGATGAAGGTAAGTAGTGAAATTGCTTTGGGCGCCGAAGGTTGGGTAAGCATTAAAAAGCATAATGGGGCTGAAAATAACTCCCGCGCCTGCCTACAAAAGTTAAAAGATGAAGGATTTAGAATTGTAGCAACAACACCGCATAAAAACGATGTTACCATTGATCAGTTGCCTGTAGATAAAAAAGTAGCTTTGGTTTTTGGAACAGAAAAAGAGGGAATCTCGCAAGATGTTATGGAAATGGCCGATGAGTTTGTAAAAATTCCTATGTATGGATTTACTGAAAGTTTTAACATTAGCGTGAGTGCGGCTTTGTGCATGTACGAATTAACTACCCGTATTCGCGAAACCGTTCCAAATTGTTCTTTAAGCGAAACAGAAAAAACAGATATTTATTTAGATTGGCTGATGAATAGCATAGACAAGAGTGAGCTGATAGTGAAGGAATATTCGGAGAAAAACAGTAAATAATTTGTTTTTTCGAATATTATCTAGTAACATTATATCCAATTAAAACTATAACCATGAAAAAAACAATTTTAGCTCTTCTAATTTGTTTCAGTTTTGTAACCAAAGCAGAAGGTAACAAGTACAAGTTGAATGACGATGCGATAGATCGTTCAATGAATAGCGCAAAAGAAGTTTCTTTTGATGAAATGTATGCAGGGGGCATTGATGCACTGTCATTGCAATTGAGTAAATCAGATGGCTCTAAATCAAGAGGTGGCTTTCTAGTGCGTTCATTTTTCTGTGGCGGTATTGCCTTGCATAGGTATTATATGGGAACAACCAGAGGCGGTATGTGGGCTATGTATTTTTGTATACCGGTAGTAGGCTGGGTAAATGGTTTTGTTGATTTCTGGTGGTCAGTTTTTGATGGAGAAGCGTATAAAAAATACGAAAACAACGATAAGTATATTGTCTGGTTAGACTAAAAAAACATTTTTAAAAAAGCCGAAGTATTAGTTTACTTCGGCTTTTTTTATTTTGATATTTTAAGAATATTCTCCTTTAAATAAGTATTGTACTTTTTGCTCTGGAGGTAGTTACGTTTGTTCGTTAAAAACTGAGCCCTATTCACATTCCCTATGTAAAATTTACCCAATAGCGCGTTTCCACCAATAAATGCAGTAATATAGTAATGAAAGTAAACACCCACTACAGCCCCACCTACAATAGCTGCATTAATTAAAAAGGAACTTATGCCTTCTTTATAGTAACCCGCATAACATTGGCCAAGCCCGGGAATGATATGTGACATTATCCGAGCTTTGTTTGGTTTCTTAAGCTTTGGAATATTTTCTTTGGCATAAAATGTTTCTAGATTTTTTACTAATGAATCTCTAATTATTAAATTGTTTTGATATGTTTTAGAAATATATAAAAGTAGTGTTCTCTTCGACTCTTGCCACTTATTCAATTCGTTAAACGTTAAAGACAATATTGGTAAGGTGGGAATAATTAAGCTACTATCTTTTGTATACAGTACCGTTTGTATGAGATGCGATTCGGCTAACTGATAATCCTGAGCTAGGTAGGCGCAAAACCCCTCTTGGTATTTGATGGCAATGATAAGAGAATCAGATAAGGCTAACAGATCTATCTTTGATAAAGCTTGGCCACCTTCTGCGAAGGACCCACATTGTTTTAAACAATCCGTCTTTCTTAAAAGTAACAAGGCTTTATTTTTTTCTGAAAGTGAAAAATAGCTGGCTTTGTGATAAAGCAAAGAGGCCTCGTAATATTCCCCAATGGAGAATAAGCTATCTGCCTTGAACTTCATACTAGTAGTATCGCTCAATTCAATCCCAAAAGCATTAATGCTAATTAAAAAAACGCTTAATAGGAATATGTAACGTTGCAATGATCTCATTATTTATTTTTGCGTTATAGTTTCTTTTTTGAATCTTCACACTGTAAGCACTTCCTAAAATATTGCCCATATAAAATATGGTAAATAGTGATCCAAATACGATCGTTTGTGGGCTTTTATAGCCGCTTCGATACCACGATTCGAATGTTAATGCTCCAAAAATTAAAGTTGTGGCGGCCGTTGCAATGGAACTTCCTTTTTTACCGGCGTAATATTTTCCTAAACCCGGCACTGCAGCCGATAGTAGTCCGGCTACCAAAGGTGATTTTCGTTTTACTTTTTTTATTTGCTTTTGGATGTCTAAAAGGTAAGTTTGTTCTTCGGAATACACATGATTCGAAAAATCAAACTGTTTGGTAATACTATCAAATGTTTTTAGGTCTCTATCAATCAGGCAAATTCCTGCCACATTCAATAATTTTAATTGCGTGGGAATATGCGAGGTATCTGTTTGCATATTCATTACATTAAGCGAAGCTTGAGAGTTTTTAGAGTATAGATAGTTTAAACTTTTATAGAACGAAGATCTGGCGCTTAAAACACTTTGATTCGGGATCATTTCAAAATAAAAGATGGCAGAGTCTACTTTCTTGCTCATGTGAAATATCCAGCCTTTATAATAATTCAACGAATCTACTTGCGATCGGTTTGTAGTATCGGGCTTTACCTTTCGTATCAAATGAAGGGCATTATTTAATTCGTTGTTTTCGCACAAATAATTAATGAACTCAATGTCTTTACTAAAATCAGATTGACTTTTTACAAAAAGACTTATAGACATCAGTGTGCCAATAAGCAAGACCTTTCTAATCTTTGAATTTATAGCCATTTAGAGGGTCTAATATTTTGTTTGTTCTTGTGTTATAATCAACACCCGGTATTAGATCAATTCCTGCTAGCCTTGTGCAGCGAGTTAAGCGATCGGCTGTTAACGCAATACCTTTGAAAAAACCATATTTTGTGATTACGGTCTTACTGAAATTACTACAACTTAATTCGAAGGGGCAGTTTGCACCAATTTGTACTGAAATGTGTTTTTGGTATAAGAACATAGCGCCGCCAAAAAAAGCGGTAACAGGATTATACTTAATATACCATTTCTTGTGTTTAAATAAGTATTCAACATTTCTTTTTTTCTCAAAACTTGCTTCGTACCTAGGGTTAGATCGTATAAGTTCAAAATCTGATTTTGATTGAGAATAACCAAAATTCAATAGTAGAAGTAGCATTAAAATATAAAAAAACTGTTTGATCATTTTGGTTTTTCGGTGATGATCTTTGCGTTGGCAGGGATCACAAAGTCAATGTATTTATTATCCACCTTCTCATTTAATTTAGGATTGCTATATTCTTTTCTTGTAATGATCGAATCGCCGTTGTTTGAATACGAAAATTCGGTTATCAAAAATGGAATAAAATAGTCGGCCACTTTTTGATAGTTGCTAAAATATATCTTTCCTAAGGTTTTATTATTAGATGAATAGAAGTGAAGATAGATCGGTAAAGTTTTTTCATGAACCAATTCAATTTTTTTAAGAGGAGTTTGTGAACCTTCTTTTGGCTCCCAAATTGTAATGAGAGAACCATCTTCTACGGATGTTTTTGTGATCTTGTACCCAAGTTTTGAAAGACCCATATCTGAATAGTTCTTCTTAAAAAAGTGATCAAAGTAACTGGTCTCAGACGTGTTGTTCTTATTATTAAATTGTATTACCGAATTTTCAATTGGATCATAGATCTTTGTGTCACCAAAATTATTTATGATCGTTATGTTCTCAAATGGCTTTGTAAGGCGCGTTGTCATTACTCCACCATTAAATTTATAATAAAGCTCACCTTTTACAATAAGCACTTTTCCCTTATCTAATATTTTGGAAGTAAAATCCAGGCTGATCTTTGAAGTTGTTACCAAGGTCAATGACTTTGATTTAGGCAAAGAGCTTAATACGAAAAAAATAAAAATAAAGGTGAGCGATCTTTTCATAGGATGAATTAATATTTCGCCCCACCGATCCCAATATTCTCAATAGGATGCCAAGTGGTTTTAGTCTCTTGAAGATCTAAAATTAAATATGGATTTTGATTTTCGTCCTTATTCCAATCTTTTACCCAATAAAATGTGCGTTTTACATTCAGCGAAGCATGTTCGCCAATGGCTTTAATTTCGGCTTTATCTTTTCTGCAATAAACAATGGCATTCACATCCATGTGGCTCGAAAAATGTTCAAGTAATTCTTTTGTTGTGCCCGTTAAAATATTTACAACGCCTCCGGGAAGATCGGAAGTTGCTAATATCTCAGAGAATGTAATAGAGCATAAAGGTTTTGTTTCTGATGCTAAAACAACGCAGGCATTTCCTCCCGCGATCACAGGAGCAATTACACTTACCAATCCTAATAAAGAAGATTCTTCTGGGGCAATAATAGTTACAACGCCGGTAGGTTCAGGAACTGAAAAATTAAAATGTGATGAAGCTACGGGATTAACAGAACTAAATAAAGCCGAATATTTATCGCACCAGCCTGCATAATAAATTAATCGGTCGATGCTCAACGCAACTTCTGCTTCCGCTTGTTTTGCATTGGAGCCTTGCAACATCAACTCTTCTTTTAATTGCGCTTTTCTTCCTTCCAGCATTTCGGCAATGCGGTAAAGTATTTGCGAACGATTAAACGCTGTTTTCCCACTCCAGCCTGCAAAGGCCGATCGGGCAGCCGTTACAGCGTTTCGCAGATCTTTACGAGAAGATAAACACATATTGGCAATGAGTTTTTTACTCTTATTTTTTAATTCATAATAGCGTCCGCTTTCCGTGCGCGGAAATTGCCCGCCAATGTAAATTTTATATGTTTTTAAAATCGGTATACGTTCCATATTACAAATTTACAATTTAAAATTCATTTTATATTTCTTCCTCTTTATTAAATTCCAAATAAAAAACAGTTCCTTTTCCCTCTTCACTTTCAAACCAAACGCTTGCATCAATAGTATCAAAAATGTTTTTGATCATGGCCAAGCCTAATCCTGATCCTGTTGATTTAGTGGTAAAGTTTGGTGTAAAAATATTTTGTTTTAAATTTTCGGGAATGCCACAACCATTATCGGCAATTGTAATTACATATCCTTTACCATTTTCCATTTCCGAACTTCTTACCTCTATATGGGCTTCCTTAACTTCTGAAGTTGCTTGAAGAGCGTTGGTTAGTAAATTATTAAATACGCGCAGCATTTGTTCTTTGTCGGCTTTTACAGGAATGTCTTTCGAGTGTAGATCAACCGAGATCTTTACTTTCTTTTCTTTCTCAAAAAGATCAACGGTAGAATTGATCACTTCTACCAAATTTATTTTTTCCAATTCGCCACTTGGTAATTTTGCAAAATTGCTGAACTCTGTGGCAATATTGGCAAGCGCGTCAATTTGTTCAATGATATTATTACTTGCTTTTGTAAAACGCTCTTCAAAATCTTTAGGGTCATTCTTCATCACATGTTGAAGATATTGAAGATTCAATTTCATTGGCGTTAACGGATTCTTTATTTCGTGCGCCACTTGCTTTGCCATTTCTCTCCATGCTGTTTCGCGTTCGCTTTTTGCCAGAAGTCCGGCACTTGTATCCAATTTTTCTATCATCGAATTGTATTCGCTTACCAGTTTTCCAACTTCGTCATTGCTTTCCCAAACAATGGCCTCGTTCTGTTTTCCTAAAGCAACATTGGCCATTTGCTGTTTTAATATTCGCAATGGCAAAGTAATATATCCTGAGAGGATCAAGCCGGAAAGGATACTAATGATAAATAAAATAACATATACGTTAATAAGCGTACTTATAATACCCGACAATTTATTATCAAGAATACTTTGCTTACCAAAATAAGGTAAATTCAAATAGCCCATTAATTTCTTATTGGCATTATAAATGGGCGCATACAAGGATAAATAATCTAAATTACCTGCTTTATCTTTTGATGTATAACTCGACACCAGGTCGTGCTTTAAATTGGCTAAGGCTTTTGAGTTAAGCAGAGGCGCGGCTAATCCTAATTCGTACAAGCGTGGTTGACTGCTAATATACAGTTGGCCGGTATTATCAAATAAACTCACCTCGCTTTTAAAGATCTGGGCATACTTTTTAATGGTAAGATCTATCAATTCTTTTGATACATCGCTGATGGTATCGCTGTTTTGCAATACGCCCGATAATTCGCTAAGGATACTGTTGGATTTTTCTTGCAACTGTTTTTCATTATCTTTATCAAATTGGTCCGACACTAATTTGCTTGAAGTAATTCCAACTGCCGCGATAGAAACTAATAATAAAAGTATTACCGTAGTTTGAATACGACGCGTTAATGAAGATGCCACAGCGCGCTCTGAAAAGAAGAGAGAATAGGCGATATAACTTAAATAAGCGATCAGCGAGAAAAGTAAGAACAGATAAGAATTGTATGTAAAGAAGTAACTTAGATTTTTGGTTTTGGTTGAAATGATCACCGTTGAGTTCTCATCCGGATACAAATAATAATGCCTGTATTGTGGATCAACTTTACTTAAGGTTGCTGAATCGTTCAAATTCACAGGGTAATTAAAATCGCCATACATTTTATTATTGATGCCCGAACGATACACAACACGACTTAAATTACGTAATTTATCTAATTTTTGTTGTGAGGCATCGATAAGCAGATCAGGGAATGCGCCTACCTCTTCAAAGTACTTTGGCTCGAACATAATGTAAAGTTTGTTCTTGCCCAATTCAATGCGTGCCATGTAACGCGAATTATTTTTGTACTGCTCAATAAAAAATAAATTAGGACTCGCAGTTTTAGATGACTGATAATTTATTTGTTCTTCAAAAAATCCTTCGTTGCGCAAGATGGGCTGAGTGTTTTGAATAAGCGCTTTACAATCCTCATCAAACATTGAGAACTCGATATTGTAACGATCAAAATAGCCGAAAAAGAAATTTTGCCTTAGTAATTGCAAAAATTCTTTATCACCGTTAGCCCCCACAAATTGACTCATCACAAGTAAGGGCTCATTTTTTTCGATCTTATCAGAAAGATTAAAGAATTCGCTTTCTAAAACAGCATCTTGTCTATCAATTAATTTGTACGAGAGCACTTCAAAATCCTGCTGTTGATTTTTTGAGATATAAAAATTAAGAATGGCCGATGAGATCACTGCCATTAAAAGCAACATGCCACCAACTGCCAAAATATTCTTTTCTAATTTAAGATAACCAATAAATAAAATAAGTAAGCTAATTGGAAAGAACCACCATTTCTCCATCCAATAATTGGAAGGAAAAACAAAATTAATCACCAATGAAAGAGCCAGCGTTATCCCCAAATAGAAAAGTATTGATCGCAAATTTTGCTTCATAGTGTACTTAAACAAAATGTAAAGCAACATAAGCGTAGAAATGTTCACCAACACAATTGGCAACAGAGCAACATAACTATACCAGTGAAGATTGAGGAGATTTAAAAAGTCGAACGAAATAGTGGAGTTACTAATGATGCTATTAATGATGTGGTGATGAAAGAACAGATTTATAAAAAGCAAACCAGTACTTAAACCAACATAAATGATCTTCCCGGTTTGGTTTTTCGAATTCTTTAGCCAATAATAACAAATGATGCTGAGCCAAATAAGTAAAATGGAATTTAAAATAAGATCGCCCAAATACGAATTAAGATACGATTGCGCATTTCCAAAAAGGATAAGATCATACAGATCTCCTTGGTAAAGATAGCCCGGCCATTTAAATTGCAGCATTAAAAAACGAAGGATAAAAATAAATGCCACGTAAACTATTCCTATGATCGCAAATGGTTCGCGTTTTATTTGCAGCAATACAAACAGTAAAAGGAGTACGCATATCAAAAAGAATAAAGTTGTAAGTATGCCAATGGTTCCTTTTGTTTTGTAGGTTAGTTCGCTACCTGAAATAGAAAATAAAAGCGCGTTATTCAAATTCACTTCACTTCCTGCTTTCTTGCTTAATTTTAGATCGAGTCCTGCCGGTAGATCAAGCCAAGCGGCAAAGTTATTTTCTAAATAATCATTTTGAAGATCGTATTTGGTTTTTAAGATACATAAAGCCAAATAGATATTATTTCCTTGCGTGATATGATGCGCCAAATAATACCCATTTCTTAATTTTACAAGTTCGGGTTTGAGTTCGGCTGTAAATTTGGTTGGAATGGGAATTTGCGAATTATTCCAATACGCTAATTTTTGGTTGGTAAAAATATAAATGCCAATATCGTTAACTGCATAAAGATCTTGTAATTTTTCAGGGTCTAAGCCCCTGGCCATTTCGGCGGCACTTGTAAGTTCGTTGAATTTTTCGTTGAGTCGTTGCGAAGCTTGCTGAGAAAGATCAGCCGGCGTTTTAGTTCCGCTTAAATTGATATAAAATGACCCGAGAAAAAGAGCTATAACCAGGTAAAGCAAAAAGTATTTGTTTCTCAGAAGGTTCATTGGTAGTACAAATTAACAATATTTCCTTGTAAAAGCCATATTTCTATGAACTTATGGGGGTTTGGAGTGTATCGGCTTTATAAGGGGCTTTCTGACAGAAAAATATTTTTTTGAAATAAGGCAAAACCCATACCTATTTCCTATTATTTTTGTATTTTCAGGTTTTTAATTATGGCACGCGAAACTAAAACAACAGCAAAGCAACCCTCTTTACCGGAGTTGACTTCAAAATTCACCTATTTCCCATTCCTTAACCAAAAGTTAGCCGCTATCCTTATCGGTATCATTGGTTTTACGTTCTACATCACCTCTATAAATGGTGAGTATGCGTTGGATGATGGTATCATTATTCACCAAAATGATCACGTATTAAAGGGATTCAGGGGTATTCCTGATATTTTAACCAAAGATGCTTACGAGAGTTTTTATCGCCGTATGTGTGCTACCGATCAATTGGCCGGTGGTCGTTATCGTCCATTATCTGTAGTAAGTTTTGCAGTTGAGCAACAATTTTTAGGTGCGTACAGAAGTGGATTGTACATGCAAGTACGAGATCTCAATCAAAACAATGTCTTAGACGATAAACCCGTGCCCCACACTTCAGATTGTGGGCGGCCGGAAGTAAATTATGAATTCAACGATTACGTTGATGCTAATAATGATGGTGTTGTACAAGGTAACGAGTGCTACAGTTGTTGGGACTTGAACAAGAACTTTAAAAATGAATTTGATGAGGATCTTAATATCGACGGGATCTTTAATGAGGTAGATTGCCAGGTGTATAGCGCCAAGGTTCGTCACTTTAATAATATTTGGACATTCGCTTTGGGTTGCGTGTTCTTGTATTTAGTATTTGCTAAATGTTTCTTCCGCAAAAATCCGGACCTTGCTTTTTTAGCAGCGTTATTATTCACCATGCATCCAATACATTCGGAAGCAATTGCCAATGTAAAAAGCCGCGACGAGATATTCTCGTTGATATTTGTCTCGCTCACTTTCCTCTACTCCTTTAAATACATAGAAACCAAAACATGGAAGGATCTTTTCTGGGCCAGCTTTATGTTCTTGCTTGCTGTGCTTTCAAAAGAATACGCGGTGTTCTTATTATTCTTATTACCATTAGCAGTGCTTACATTTACTGAGAATGATATTGATGTTGGTAAACACTTGAGTAAAGACGCACTCTTGAAACTTTTGAAAACAAAGGAAATGAAGAATGTGCTTGTGGTTGGTGGTATTTTTGTGATCGCAGCATTTTTGATGCTGTACATGAAGCGTGATTTTGACATGCACGCTAAGCCGGGCGCAAAACCTATAAAAGCATTTTGGTTATGGCCTTTTGTATATTTGATATTAGGAGTTTTTGTTATTGGTCGCACAAACAAGACTAAGAATTTCCATACATTAATGAGTTGGTTATACTTTGTTATGTTGGTTTATTTGGCCATGCGTTTAATGGCGGTAAAATTAAAGCCGGGAGTTCCTGATACAGAGATTTTGAACAATCCATATTTGTTGGCAAATGGCGAAGAGCGTTTTGCAACAAAAGGATATGTGCTTTTAAAATATCTTCAATTACTCGTTTTCCCGCATCCATTATCTTCTGATTATTCTTTCAAAACAATTCCATACCGTCATTTTACTGACTGGGATTTTTTACTTTCAATTGTGTTACACGTAGCAATGATCATTGCCGGGGTATATTACACTATTAAAAAACATGTAATAGGTTTTGCAATAATGACCTATATCATTTTCGCCTTAATGATAGGCAACGTGTTAATGGATATTGGCGCTACCATGGGCGAACGTTTGATCTTTCACTCATCCATTGGTTTCTGTATAGGCGCAGCTTATGTTATCCTTAAAGGGTTTGATAAACTCGCCAGCATACAATTGAATTTACGTCGCTCAGTGTTAGTTAGTTTTGTATTAGTGGTAGGATTTCTTTTCGGATGCAAAACATGGGAGCGAAACTGGGATTGGAAAAACGACGTTACTTTATTTTTGAAAGACGTAAAAACAATGCCACACTCTGTATTAGTATTAGGAAACGCCGGAGCACGTTGGGTTGACCTAGCCGATACAAAAGAAGTTACCGGGATACAAGTTGTAGGTCAGGATTCAACAGCGTTCAATGATTACAACGGAACATTGGTTGTAACCGATGAAGAAGTAAAACAAGGTGGTTATAAGGATAAGCGTGAAGCGGCTTTATTTAAAGGGATCGCTTTCTTAAAACACGCTATTGAATTACATCCTCGATATGTAAATGGTTATTTGAATTTAGGTTTAGCCTACTTTAAATTACGTAAGGATTTTGAAGCGCTATACTATTGGAAAAATGCTGAACGTTTATATCCGAACAATCCATATTTAAGAAATTACTATCAAGTGTACAGTAATGATCTTAAAAATCGTGGTATTGTTGCTTTCAACAAAGGGCATATGGATACCGCTTCTATTGAATATAATAAATGGACAATTTTAGAACCAAATAATCCTGAAGCATGGTATAATTTAGGAGGTGCTTTCTTTAATACACGTAAGTATGTGTTGGCTAAACAAGCTTGGGAAAGAACCTTGCAGTTGAATCCAAACCATGTTCAGGCAAAACAAAATTTACCAATGGCCAATCAAATTGTAAATCAAATGATGATGGCCTCGCAACAGGCAACTCAGCAAGCTCAACCAATAAATTTGAAATAAGGATATGAGAAAACTTTTCGTTGGATCTTTTTTAGCCATGTGTTTTTGTGCAAGTGCGCAAAATCCACAAATGATCAACACATTAGAGATTGAGCCTGGGGGAACAGGGCTTACCAGTAAAAATCTATTCAACGATAGTTTATGCAGTAGTTTTTGCCTCATCATAAAAAACGAGGTAAAGGGCCATAAGCACATGAAGCATAGCGAGCACGTGATCGTTCAAAGCGGTGAGGGTGTGATGCGAATGGGCGAAAAAGAATTTACTATTAAAGAAGGGGATGTTATTTTTATTCCAAAAGGAACTGTTCATTCGGTTATTGTAAAAGGTAAAAAGCCCCTGAAAGTATTAAGCATTCAATCGCCATATTTTAATGGCGATGATCGCGTGATGGTGGAATAAATGAGATGAATTTCAAGATCGCTACTATAACCTTATCACCTTGTCTTGATAAAAGCACAACCGTACAAAAATTTGTCCCCGAAAAAAAGCTAAAATGTTCTTACCCCATGTTTGAAGCGGGTGGTGGAGGCATTAATGTTTCGCGCGCCTTGCACAATTTTAAAACCGATTCGCTTTGCATTTATATTTCGGGAGGTTATACAGGACGAATTTTAAATAATTTGGTGTTTCATGAGCAATTGAATGCAGCACCTGTTTTAAGTTCAGCGTATACCCGCGAGAATTTTATTGTTTTCGAAAATCAAACGCATTTACAGTTTAGGTTTGGGATGCCTGTAAATCCTGTTCCTAAAAAGGAATGGAAAGCAGTAATTGCAAAACTAAAGAAAGTAAAAGTAAAATATTTGATTCTAAGCGGAAGTGTGTGGCCGGATATTGATCAGGAATTTTTTTCGGAATTACACAAATACATAAAAAAGAATAAAGTGAATTTTGTGGTTGATACTGCAGGAAGCGCTTTAAGATCTGTATTAAAAACAGGCGCATACCTTATTAAGCCAAATCAAAATGAGTTCTCGCAATTATTTAGCAAAAAGCAATTGAGCGCCAAGCAAATTGTTGCAAAGGCTAAGCAATTAGTAAAGCAAGGGATGGTGAAAAATATTCTGGTCTCACTTGGAGGAGAAGGCGCTGTTCTGATAAATGAAATAGATGCTTTGCAATTTGTTCCGCCCAAATTAAAGATAAAAAGTACGGTTGGCGCAGGTGATACCATGGTAGCCGGGATCGTTTACCAATTAAGTAAAGGTCAACCAATTTCTGAAGCCGTAAAATTTGGCGTGGCGTGCGGATCGGCAACTACTATTAATTCAGGGATGCAATTAGGAACATTGAGGGGCGCCAAAAAATTATTGAGCCGCGTTAAAGTAAAAAAACACTAAGCTGTGTCGAAAAAACGGTTAATGATAATTGGTTTGATGGTGAGTGTGGTTTTGCTTTTTGTAAAGTTTTTAGCTTACTTTTTAACTCACTCTAACGCAATTTTAACCGATGCGGTTGAATCTATTGTAAATGTTGCGGCAGGATCTTTTGCTTTATTTGGAATTTATTATGCCAGTAAGCCGGCCGATGAAGATCATCCTTATGGACACGGAAAGATCGAATTCTTTTCTTCGGGGTTCGAAGGAGGAATGATCACTATTGCGGGATTGGGAATGATGGCAAAAGGAGTTCTGGCATTTTTTCAGAAAGATGTAGTGCATTCACTTGATCTGGGAATTTATCTTTCTGTAGCCGCAGGAGGCATTAATTATTTTGTTGGATTTTTTATCATGAAGAGGGGCAAGGCCGGGCACTCAGAACTTATGATCGCCAGTGGTAAACATTTAATAAGCGATGCCATTTCAAGTGTGGGATTAGTGATAGGATTAACACTGGTTTATTTTACAAATATTATTTGGATAGATTATGCGGTAGCGGTTCTATTTGGAGGGTATATTACTTTTTCCGGATTTCGTATTTTGAAAGAATCGGTTTTTAATCTTTTAGATCAAGCTGATCATGATAAGATAGAACATGTGATTGAGATCTTAAATAAAAATCGCAGCGGCAATTGGATCGACATTCATAATTTAAGAATATTAAAATACGGATCAGTATTACATGTGGATTGCCATGTAACTTTGCCATGGTACAATAATTTGCAAAAAACCCACGATGAAATTGACGCCATAGAAAAATTAGTTCGCAAAGAATCGTCGCACGACATTGAATTTTTTATTCATGCCGACCCATGCTTGCCAATTTCATGCGCTATTTGTCAGGTTAAAAATTGCCCTGAGCGCAAACACGAATTTGTAAAAAAATTAACTTGGGGATTAGATAATGTTCTTCCCGATCGCAAACACCAATTGTAATTCTAGAAAGGAACTCCTGCCGTTCCTCCGGTTCCAAGATCTCCTGAAAGTTCCGGCTGAATAGAAATAATAGGGATCTTAGCTGCATTCACTATCTCGTGATCGTATGTGCTTAAAATACCACGAGCACCATCCAACTTTTGATCGGTCATAGTAACGATCATATCGCTCTTGTGTTTTTTAGCAAAACTAAGGGTTTTGCTTACGCGGTGATTTGTTTTATCAATAAAGTGCTCGCAAAGCACGCCTTTCTTTTCGCAAAGGGCCGCAATTTGTTTAGCCACAATTTCTAATTTAAATTTATCGGCCTTCTCATCTTCATCATAAATACCTAATACAGTTATTTTAGCGCTGAAAGCTTTTGCTAGGGCGATCACATAATTTACTTTTTGACGCGAGTGCTCAGAAAAATCGATCGGCATTAAAATGTTTTGATAACCTTTTTTATTTACAAGATCTTTAATTGTCATAACAGGAACCGGCGCTTTGGTAATTAAGCGGTAAGCGGTACTTCCAAGGAAAAGATCTGATTTTGAATCTTTACCTTGAGTGCCCATGATAATGAGGTCAATTTTATTTTCTTCAGCAAGATTCACAAGTTCAGTTGTGATATTACCGGTAGAAACGATCGTCTTTGGAGTAATTCCATAGTCTTTACGAATTTGCGCGGCCGCATCACTCAAGCGTTCATTTACCATATCTACAACTACTTTGTTCGTCTTAAGCTTTAGAAGCGGTAAAATAATATCAACTAATTCTGATTTATTGATCACATGAACCAAATACAGGTCAGCTTTAAGAAGTGATGCAATAAATGCTGCGTGACTAACTGCTTTGCTTGCGTTTGCCGAAAAATCATACGGCAACATGATGCGTTTTACTTTGAAATTTATCATTGTTTGAAAAAGTTAAATTTATTAAATTTTTAGTTGACTAATTTACTGGTTTTTTTGATTAAAAAAAATTAATGCTAAGCGAAAGACTATAACTTCTTATAGCCCTCCAAATTATCAACACCCCAGTTCTTCAACTCTTCTTCTGACCATAGGCTTGGGAAGAAAATGCGACGCTGGTATTTAGGGTGCATATATTTGTGCCAATCACTGCCGCCGGTTGCTTCTGCTTTTTTAGGGCCACTGTCTAAATATTTTGCTGCTGCGTTATAATGGTTCATTACCCATCCTATATTCACAGTATGATCGTAATGACGCATGGCATTGATGAGGTCTTTGTTGGTTTTTTCTTTCTCAGGCAACGACTTGAACTTCGTATAAAGATTAATGGTATTGTATTCTTGCATTTTTCCAAGAAAGAAATGCTTGTATTTATTTTCAAAATTTTGCAACAATGGATTTTTCTTTCCAGTTGCATGATCTTTCCCGGCTGCTTGCCAATATAAATGTTCGTATGCATGCTCGTATGGTGTATTACGATCAATAGTAGCGCGGAAACGGTAATCGATAAGATTAATTAATTTGGTTGAACCAAATTCTATCAATCGGTATTGAGCACTTTGAAATCCACTGGCAGGTGTTAGGGTGTTTCTAAACTTCATGTATTGATCAATATCCATCCCATCTCCCATAATAGTAAATGAATTTGAAAGCATATCAAAATATCTACTGATGCGGTCTAAATGCTTTGTGAATTTTGGAGCAACAATATTTTCAGTATGAGCTACTTGATCCATCTCCCATATTATCATTTTAAACAAAAGCTCATTTATTTGATGGTACATAATAAATACCATTTCATCGGGTAAAGTTGTTCGTTGAATTTGTAAACCTAAAAGTGCTTCGGTTTGTATATAATCCCAATAGGTCATTTGCTTAGCCCATACCAATCCATCCATATGGATGTTAACATCCTGATCAATGGATTTATATTTTTCGGATAAGCGTTCAACTAGTTTTTCTTGTGCTTCGTTCATGTCTTTTAATTTAGTTTTTTATTTTCTCACCAAAAGAACGGTGGATGAATTTATCAATATTCTCAGGGCTTGTATCGTTAGTGATATTGTTTTGTAAAATAAGATC
>JAGPDW010000274.1:0-2990 GCA_018057345.1 Bacteroidia bacterium
CATTGGAAATAAAGTGAATATACAAGATGGCGCAGTGTTGCATTGCACCTATCAAAAAACAAAAGTGCATTTAGGCAATAATGTTTCGGTGGGTCATAATGCCATTGTTCATGGATGTACAGTGCATGATAATGTACTCATTGGTATGGGTGCTATTGTAATGGATAATGTTGAAATTGGAAGTAATACCATTATCGCTGCAGGTGCTGTAGTAACAGAAGGAACAAAAGTTCCAAGCGGTTGTATCTTTGCAGGCGTACCGGCCAAAAAAGTAAAAGATATTTCGCAAGAATTAATTAGCGGTGAGATAGATCGTATTGCCAATAATTATTTAATGTATAGTGGTTGGTTCAAATAGAGATCTAACTTTTTCTTTCACTCAGCGCTTTTTTATAAACCGCTAAAGTTCTTTCTCGCGCTTCTTTGTGATCAACAATTGGCTCGGGATATTTTTCAGTCCCAAATTCGGGCACCCATTTTTTTATATATTCAAAGTTAGGATCAAATCTTTCTTGCTGCGATGTTGGATTAAAAATCCTAAAATAAGGCGCAGCATCACACCCACTGCTCGCCGCCCATTGCCAACCGCCATTATTTGCGCTCAGATCAAAATCATTTAATTTTTTTGCAAAATAAGCTTCGCCCCATTTCCAATCGATCAACAGATCTTTAATTAAAAAACTACTTACGATCATGCGCACACGATTATGCATAAAACCGGTTGTGTTCAATTCGCGTATTCCGGCATCTACTATTGGAAAACCTGTTTTGCCTTGGCACCATAGGTCAAAATGTTTTTCGTTGTTCTGCCATTTAATAAAATCGTAATCTTTTTTAAACGCACCATTTACCACATGAGGAAAATGCCAAAGGATCATCATATAAAATTCGCGCCATATCAATTCGTTGAGCCATGTTTCGCTCACGTTCAAACTTGTTCTTACTAATTTGCGAATACTCACGGTGCCAAATCGCAAATGCATACTCATTCTGCTAGTGCCGGCAACCGAAGGAAGATCGCGTTGCTCTTTGTATTTTAAAAGTAAATTTTTATTGATGGAGCTTGGCTTTTTGAATTCAATATCTGTTTTTTCAAATCCTATCTTTTTTAGCGAAGGAATTTCAAATGCTTTTGTTTTAAAAAAATTCCCAAAGTGTTTTTCGGTTGAGAATGATTTGTAAGACGACTCCGTGAGTTTAGCTTTCCATTTTCTGCTGTAGGGTGTAAAAATGGTGTAAGGCTTGCCATCATCTTTTAAAACATCATTTTTTTCAAATATCACTTGGTCTTTATATGTATTAAGATCGCAATGAATTCCAGCTAAGAATTTTTTTACTTCTTCATCGCGTTCCTTTGCACGCGGTTCGTAATCGGTATTAACATACACATTTTTTAGATCATATGTTTTAGCTAGTTCTTTGAAAGCTTGCAGTGGACTTGAATAGAATATTTTTAAACTGCTCCCAATTTCATTCAATTGTTTTTCTATTTCAACTAAACATTGACGAATAAAATCAACACGCCTATCATTTTTATCTTCCAACTCATTTAAGATAGTGGTATCAAAAATAAAAATGGGCAAAACGTGCTCATTTTCCTTTAACGCAAAATACAAACCGGCGTTATCATCCAATCTTAGATCGCGGCGAAACCAGAAAATACTAATGTTTTGTTTGGACATAGAACTATTTGAATGTAAATGGTTGTAAACCAATAATTTGTAAATGTAACAATTATCCTTGTTTTTACGTCCTATCTAAACTTAAACTTTTCAATAATTCTTAAACCTGCTAAGCGAATGTATTCAAATCATGTATTTTTGCATGTAAATTTTTTTTATGACACCCGAATTAAGTGAACAAGAAATACTGAGAAGAGAGAAGCTTGCCGAACTCCGTAAATTAGGAATTGATGCCTATCCTCCTGAAGAATATAAAGTGAATGCAAGTGCTTTAGACATTAAGGAAAATTATGAGCGCGACAAACTAAACTATAAGGATCTTTCGATGGCAGGTCGCGTAATGAGTGTACGCGATATGGGTAAAGCATGTTTTGCGGTGATCCAAGATTCGAGTGGACGAATTCAAGTTTATATTCGTCGGGATGATATTTGCCCCGGAGAAGATAAAACCCTGTACGATACTGTTTGGAAAAAATTAATTGATATTGGAGATATCATTGGAGTGGAAGGTTATGTGTTCACCACAAAAACAGGTGAGATATCTTTACATGTTACCTCTTTAAAAATATTATCAAAAGCATTACGTCCATTACCTATTGTAAAAACAGATGATGCCGGGAATTCATTTGATGAAGTAAGCGATCCTGAGTTCCGCTTTCGTCAGCGTTATGTTGATCTCATCATTAATCCACAGGTTCGCGAAACATTCAAAAAACGCACGCAGATCATGCAATCTATTCGCACAGTATTGAATAATGCAGGTTTGCTAGAAGTTGAAACCCCAATTTTACAAAGCATCCCGGGTGGTGCGGCAGCGCGTCCGTTCATTACGCATCACAATGCGTTAGATATGCCTTTGTATTTGCGCATTGCTAATGAATTATATTTAAAGCGTTTGATCGTTGGCGGTTTTGATGGGGTGTACGAATTCGCAAAAGATTTTCGTAACGAAGGAATGGACAGAACGCACAATCCTGAATTTACCGTATTGGAATTTTATGTGGCTTATAAGGATTATAATTGGATGATGGATTTTACGGAAAAATTACTGGAGAAAGTGGCAAACGATCTGTATGAGTCAACGGTTGTAACTGTTGGCGATAAACAAATTGATTTTAAAGCACCATTTAAACGCATCAGTATGTATGATGCTATAAAAGAACATACCGGAATTGATATTTCTGAAATGGATGAAGCAGGTTTGCGCGATGTTTGCAAAAAACTAGGCATTCACGCAGAGCCAAGTTATGGAAAAGGAAAATTGATCGACGAGATCTTTGGCGCCAAGTGCGAAGCAAATTATGTGCA
>JAGPDW010000007.1:0-35723 GCA_018057345.1 Bacteroidia bacterium
GGCACACTATACTTGATCGGTAGCAATGTTTTTAACTGGGAAGTACAACATAATATGATGCATCATACGCACACTAATGTAGGCGGCATTGACGAGGACATTGACACCAAAGGTCCGATAAGATTATGCGAACATGCCAAACTAAAAAAGATACATAAGTATCAATATATTTACGCCTTCTTTTTTTATTCCTTAATGACAATTGTAAAATTAACCAAAGAATTTCCTCAATTAGCAAGATATAATAAACTTGGCATTACCAAAAAGAACGGCATCAATCCAACTTTTGAATACACTAAGATGGTTATTTATAAGATACTTTATTTAGCAGTAATTATAGGCTTACCTATTTTAGTAACCGAATTTACATGGTGGCAAGTTATTATTGGTTTTATTGTTATGCATTTAATTACAGGTGGAATTTTAAGCGTTGTGTTTCAAATGGCGCATGTTGTAGAAGGTACGATTCAGCCAATGCCAAACGAACAAGGAATAATTGAAACAGATTGGGCAGTGCATCAATTAAATACAACCTCCGATTTTGGAAGAGATAGTAATTTTCTAAATTGGTTCGTTGGTGGCCTTAATTTTCAAATTGAACATCATTTATTTCCAAACATTAGTCATGTTCATTATCGAAAATTATCACCCATAGTTGAAAGAACTGCGCATCAATTTGGGCTTGAATATAATTTAAAGCCCTCCTTCGCAAGCGCGCTATCATCACACATTAAACGTTTAAAAGAATTAGGCAAACAACCAGCAACTGCAATATAATTAGATCCAATCAGTTCATTTATGAGCAATAAAATGAGAACATTAACAGAACCATTTAAAATTAAAATGGTTGAGCCACTCAGAGTAACAACGGAAGAGTACAGGAGTGTGGCTCTAAAAAATGCGGGGTATAACCCTTTTCTATTAAGATCTAGCGATGTGTTCATTGATCTGTTAACAGACAGTGGCACTGGAGCAATGAGTGATGAACAGTGGGCCGGAATGATGGTGGGTGATGAAAGTTACGCTGGAGCAAAAAGTTGGGAACATTTGGAAGCCGTTGTAAAAGAATTAACAGGGATGACCTATATTTTACCAACACATCAGGGCCGAGCTGCGGAAAGGATCCTATATAGTATTTTAGGCGGTAAAGGAAAAGTTTTCATCAGCAACACACACTTCGATACAACTCGCGCTAATATTGAGTTTACCGGTGCTACAGCGATCGATATCGTTTATGAAGAAGCTAAAGATCCGGAGATCGATCTGCCATTTAAAGGAAATATTGATCTTGAAAAACTACAACAATTAATTGTTGAACATGGTCGCGAAAATGTTGCCGCTGTAATTATTACCGTAACCAACAACTCATCGGGTGGACAACCTGTGAGCATGGCTAATGTTCAATCAATAAGAAAAATATGCGACAACTATCATATTCCTCTAGTGGTTGATGGATGTAGGATTGCTGAAAACTCATACTTCATTAAACATCGCGAAGAAGGTTATCTCAACACTCCATGTGAAGATATCGCTAAACAAATGCTTAGATTGGGTGATGCGTTCATCATGAGCGCAAAAAAAGATGGAATGGTAAACATGGGAGGTTTATTGACCATGAAGGACGAAGCACTTTCAGTGAAATGCAAAAATCTATTGATCATCTCTGAAGGATTCACAACGTATGGCGGTTTATCAGGTCGTGACATGGAAGCCCTTGCTATTGGACTTAAAGAAGTGTTCGATGAAGATTACCTCCATTATCGAATTAGAAGCACAGCATATTTAGGCGAAAAATTAAAAGAGAAAGGCGTGCCTGTTGTTTGGCCCATAGGTGGCCATGCAGTTTACATTGATGCCAAAAAACTATACAATAAAATTCCGATCAATGAATATCCGGGCCAGGCACTTGTTTGCGATCTATACATTAAAGGCGGAATACGCTGCGTGGAAATTGGAAGCTTGATGTTTGGTAAATACGATGATCAAGGAAAGTTAATTCCTGCAACCAACGAGTTAGTTAGGTTAGCCATCCCAAGAAGAGTTTACACACAAAGTCATATCGATTACGTGTTGGATATATTTAATGATATTTTAGAAATGAAAGAACAAAAAAAGGGATATAAGATCACATACGAACCCCCATTTTTACGCCATTTCACTGCACGCTTAGAAAAAAATGTTTGATCCATATTAGAAAAATGTACTTATGAAAACAATAAAAAAACGATCTTGGGCAGAGCCCTACAAAATGAAAATGGTTGAATTACTAAAAATGACAACCAAACAACAACGCATAAAAGCAATAAAAGAAGCCGGTTACAATACATTCCTATTAAGATCAGAAGATGTTTATATAGATCTATTAACCGACAGCGGAACAAACTCAATGAGCGACCGACAGTGGGGGGCTTTCATGACCGGCGACGAAGCTTATGCAGGAAGCAAAAGTTATTACAAATTAGAAAAAGCAATTCAAACCTATTATGGATATAAATACATTATCCCAACACACCAAGGTAGAGCCGCTGAAAATATCTTATCAAAGATCCTGATCAAAAAAGGAGATATTATTCCAGGCAACATGTACTTTACTACAACACGCTTACATCAAGAGTTAGCAGGTGGAATATTTGCCGACATAATCATTGATGAGGCTCATGAGCCCTTTAATGAACATCCCTTTAAAGGAAATGTAGATATAGCGAAATTGGATAAATTGGTTAAAAAATATGGGGCTAAAAAAATACCATATGTGAGCCTTGCAACCAATGTAAATTTAGCAGGCGGGCAACCAGTGAGTATGGCTAACTTAAAAGAATTAAGATCTTATACTAAAAAACATAAGATCCGTATTATTCATGACATGACAAGAGTTGCTGAAAACGCTTACTTCATACAACAAAGAGAAAAAGGTTACGATAAAAAAACGATCAAAGAAATTGTATTTGAAATTTGTTCATTAACCGACGGCGCCACAATGAGCGCAAAAAAAGATGCCCTTGTTAACATTGGTGGCTTCATGGCAACAAACGAGTGGGATGTATTTGAAGAGGCAAGAAATTTGGTTGTAGTTTATGAAGGCTTACATACCTATGGAGGTTTGGCCGGAAGAGATATGGAAGCAATTGCAATTGGAATTTCAGAAAGCCTAGATGATAACCATCAAAATGCAAGAGTTGGTCAAGTAGAATATCTCGGACACAAAATGCTTGAATACGGCATCCCAATTGTAAAACCCATTGGAGGCCATGGCATATTTGTTGATGCAAGATCTTTTTTACCACACCTTACACAAGATCAATTTCCTGCACAAACACTTGCAGCAGAAATGTATATTGATTCAGGTGTTAGAACAATGGAACGCGGAATTGTATCTGCCGGAAGAAAATCGAATGGTGAAAATCATTATCCAAAATTAGAATTAGTACGATTTACCATTCCGAGAAGAGTTTATACTCAGGCTCACATGGATGTTATTGCTGAGTCAGCTGCTGCCGTTTACGACCGACGAAAAGCAATTAAAGGTTTAAAAATGATCTACGAGCCAAAATATCTTCGTTTCTTCCAAGCAAAATTCGAAAAGTTGTAATGGCGCATTACGCAATATGAGATCCAAACCAATATATATATTTCTTTTTTTATGTATATCATTTCTTATTTACTCATTCAGTATATATTTAAAACCCCTTTCTGTAAAAGAGGATCCTAGATTTGACAAGAAAAAAGCCTCCGAAGGTAGATTGGTTTGGCAAGCCTATAATTGCCAAAGCTGCCATCAATTGTATAGCTTAGGAGGTTACCTAGGGCCCGACCTAACAAATATCATTTCAAATCCCTATAAAGGCGAGCAATTTATTAGGACTATGATTAAAGCGGGTGTAAAACAAATGCCTGCATTTAACTTGGCCGACAATGAAATGAATTCGCTGATAGAATTTCTGAGATCAACAGACGCGAGTGGCAGGGCAGATGTAAGACAGTTTAATGTAAATAGCTTAGGAGTGATCGAACAAAATGAAGCTAAGTAAATTCAATATTGGAAATCTATTTCTGATCACTTCCTTGTGTTTACTGGCATTAGGATTGAGCTTTGGTTTACTGGCAACCATCATCTACATTTCTCCTGAATTCCTAAAGAACCACCTTGGTTTTGTTTCGTTAAGACCACTACATGTTTCATTAGCAATTTTCTGGATCATTTTAGGAGCTACAGGTTGTATCTATAATGGATTAAAACAACACACTACAGAACAATCAACGTATAAGATCGCAGTTGTTCAATGGATATTATGGATAATTTCTATTATTGGCATTGCCGTCTCTTATTTTATTAAAGATTTTGGCGGAAGAGAATACTGGGAGTTCAATCCGATCTGGGCGTTTCCCATAGCATTAGCATGGGTATTATTCTTAGTGAACTTCTATTCCTTAGTAAAAAAAATAAAAAACTGGCCAGTATACATTTGGATGTGGCTAACCGGCGTATTGTTCTTCTTGTTCACCTTTACCGAAAACTATTTATGGGTATTTCCCTATTTCAGAGAGCATTTTATCACCGATATGACCATACAATGGAAAGTTAACGGTTCATTGGTTGGCGCCTGGAATCAAATATTATATGGTACCGCAATTTTTTTAATGGATAGGATCTCTAATACAAAAAATACAGGTAGAAGCAAACTTGCTTTTGCAATGTATTTTCTTGGAATAACAAATCTTATGTTTAACTGGGGGCATCATATTTACACTTTACCAACTGAAAAATACATCCGTTATTTTGGATACGCTGTAAGTATGACCGAATGGATCTTCCTAGTTAAAATATTCTTCGACTGGAAAAAAAGTCTCACTACTATCCAAAAGAATTATCATTATTTCCCATATCGCTTTCTAATGGCCGCCGATATATGGGTCTTATTAAATTTGTTCCAAGCAATATTAATGTCTATCCCTGCCATTAATAAATTTACACACGGAACACACGTTACAGTTGCACATGCCATGGGCACAACTATAGGCATTAATAGCATGATCCTTTTTGCTGCCTGTTTCATTTTCTTTGATTATAAACTTGATACAACTTCACTTAACGGCCGTTTTCTTAATAAAGTATTTTGGTTGATACAGGGTGCGTTGTTTCTGTTTTGGCTAAGTTTAAATTTTGCCGGAATTAAAAAAGGAATCTGGCAATTAAGCGACCAGCAAAGCACTTATTCAGAAATGATGGAATCATTGCAACCCTATTTTATCACTTTTTTTTGTGCAGGATCACTCCTATTTATTGGCATGTGTTTACTAGTATACAAGCTCTTAATATTTGCCCGCAGCAATAAAATAATCACTACAAACAATTAAAACATGAATACAGCTACCTATTTTATCATTGCTCTACTTTGGATAGCAGCATGCTCGTTCATTAGCTTATATATTCTTGGCATGGGAATGACCCTAAAACAACAAGTCAGTCTAGGTTTTAAATCCATTCTGGTTTCGTTTTTTATCGGGGCTTTCATGTTGTTTCTAATGATCACCATAGACGCGTAATTAAAATTAATAATCAATATGATCAGAGTTACAAAGGAATTCCGTTTTGAAATGGCGCACGCACTTTATGGATACAACGGGCCGTGTAAAAATATACACGGACACTCTTATCGTTTAAGTGTTTGCGTTACCGGACAGGTTTTAAATAACAGCTCAGAAGCCAAAAATGGCATGGTAATGGATTTTACCGACCTTAAAAAAATAGTGCAATCGTTAGTAATTGATGAACTTGATCACGCCTTGCTTTTGAATGGCAACTCTCCTCACAAAGAAATGGCACTAAATAAAGAAGTTTTTGAAAAAGTGATCTTTGTAAATTATCAACCCACTTGTGAAAATCTTGTGATTGAAATAGCGGAAAGACTAAAGAAAGCTTTACCCGGTAATTTAGAATTACATCATTTAAAGTTACACGAAACAGTAAACTCTTATGCCGAATGGTATTCGGAAGATAATTAGAACGCCTACTTTTTTTCGTTGCTAAGATTCCAAATAGTTTTGTTTCCAAAACCTAAGGTATTATTTGTGTATTTTATACGCTCTAATAAAAGGCCCCAAATATAACCTGGCATAGCTAAACTAAAAGGGTATTTTTTTGTATACTGCGAACTAAGCTTGAATTTATCAACATCTGTTTTACTCAAAATCTTTCCCGAAAATTGTATCCCTTTTATTTTCAGTATGTCTATACTGTCGGGCAATATAGTACCAGCAACATTGGCATCCGCTAACACCATTTCATCATGGGAAGCACCGCTCGACGATTTAAACATTAATACATAGTTTTCTTCATCCAAAAGATAAAAGCAATTGATGCAATAAGGTTTACCTTCTTTGGTAATAAAGCAAACTGTCGCGATCTTGTTGTCGTTAATAAAATCAGTTATAGCAGGTTCCATAGTTTACAATTTTCTAGTACGGTAATAATCTTGACTTTTTTCTTTTGTCAGCATCTGCAAATTGTTTCTTTTCACTTACACTTCCCGGTTTTACAATTGGAACAGCAACAGGCTTAGCATTGTCATCTAGGGCCACAAATGTGAAATACGATTCATTAATAAGATAAGCTTGCTGCCCTCTCACTTTTTTTGCCCATGCTTGAACAAATATTTCCATGGATGAATTAAACGCTCGAGTGATCCTTGCTTTAATGGTGATGATATCGCCAACTTTTGCAGGCGATTTAAATTTTACACTATCAATTGAAGCAGTTACACAAATATGTTCAGAATGATTTTGAGCACATACGGCTGAAGCAATGTCCATCCATTGCACCAATCTTCCGCCTTGTAGAATATCCATAGGATTTGTATCATTTGGGCAAACTATTTCAGTCATTATAGTTTCTGACAAACCAGGTGATTTAATTTTTTTCATAATTAAGCTATGTATTACTTTTAGCGCACATTTAATTTTAATCGGAAATTATATTTTCTCAACGGATCTAAGAGCTCTCAATTTACATAACTTCTTAGTTTTTGTTCCTGATCTATATCAGCATTTAAATTATCATTACTATAAAAACAGTAAAAATGTGCCAAAAATCAAAAACCCTCGAAAGCTTACACTCTCGAGGGTTTCCTGTTGGTAGAAAAATCTACTACCAAATTGAACCTCTTTGCTAATTCTGTGTGTCTGGTTGATACAAAGAACGCGAAAACAAACGGCCCATACAAGCTAGAAACTGAAAAGTCAAAGAATTTAAGCTCAGACACCTTATTGATTCAGTTGGAACGAGATCTGATTGCTATAGAAAAGTTTGATAGGCTTTTAAAGACACTAGGTAGATAGATGTTAATTTTAACAAAATACTTTTATTGTGTCGGGATAAGTATTACTTTTGAGTTGATTAATCAATTTAAATGTTTAAAGGTCTTAAAATAAATATTGCTATAATTATTTGCGTAGCGTTTCTATTTCGCCTTTTATCTCTTAGCCTTAGTTTTGTTTCCTCTTCAAATGAAAGTAATAGTCTTGCAAGCACCTCTTATACCTACTTAGCTAAAAAAGGCTCATCGCTTGTTGAATCTGAAAAAAATTCTACATCCGTTTTTACTGACTTAGTGTTTTCTGAAGAAGATCCTGATGATGAAAACGAGTATAAATCTTTCACTCCTGTTTTATTGGAGTACTTCTCCGGTTTAGTAGTTTGCTGCATTGGAAATCACGTAAAAGCAACTACCCCATCAAACAAGCATTTTGCTTACAATTCCTCTCAGCGCCGTATTGAATTCGGTGTTTTCAGAATCTGATACTCTTTCCTTAGAGGGAATTTAATTAATACAATCTCCATTTTATTCTCTTCTTGGTTAGCATAACGCTAACAAAATTGGCATAGGAATACCTCTGCTTTTTAAAATCATCGTATCATTTAAAGAAAATTACCATGAGAAATAATCTCATTTTTATTAGCCTGTGCGTTTTATTATTTAATGCTGGCTGCACTTCACATAAGGAAGAAAAGGAAGAAGAAGTTAAGTTTTTGGTGACCAGTTCACTAAAAAAAGACACACTAATCAATAGGGATTATGTTTGTCAGATTCACGCGATCCAACATATCGAACTTCGGGCATTGGAAAAAGGTTACCTTGAAAAAATTTACGTTGATGAAGGCCAGTTTGTAAAAAAAGGCGACTTGATGTTCAAAATCATGCCGTTGATATATAACGCTGAGCTTCAGAAAGCTCAGGCGGAAGCTGATTTCGTTGAGATTGAATATCAAAACACCAAGCAGCTCTCTGAAAAAAACGTGGTATCACCTAATGAACTTGCTATGGTAAAGGCGAAATTAGATAAAGCCAAAGCTGAATTATCATTGGCGCAGATTCATTTGCAATTCACCGAAATACGGGCGCCTTTTGATGGTATCATGGATCATTTTCATGTAAGGTTGGGAAGTCTTATAGATGAAGGCGATTTGCTGACAACTTTATCTGATAATAGTGAAATGTGGGTGTACTTCAATGTTCCTGAATTGGAATACCTTAACTATAAATCGCATACTACCGAAGAGAATTTATTAAAGGTAAATCTCTTAATGGCAAATAATCAGATCTTCAAATATCCCGGAACAGTAAGCGCGATTGAAGCAGACTTTAATAATGAAACAGGAAACATTGCTTTCAGAGCTACATTCCCTAATCCGGAAAAACTTTTACGTCATGGTGAAACGGGAAACATACAAATGGGCATTCCTATAAAAGATGCGATTATCATTCCTCAAAAAGCAACTTATGAGATTCTGGAAAAGAAATATGTATTCGTAGTTGATAAAGCTGATATAGTTCATTCCCGCGAAATAGTAATTGCATCTGAGATGCCTGATATCTACATTATAAAAGAAGGCTTAAAAGAAAATGAGAGAATTCTCCTTGAAGGCATCCGTAAAGTTAAAGATGGTGACAAGATCAGCTTCACTTACGAAGATCCTAAAACCGTACTTCCCAAATTAAAAGTATACGTTGAATAATTTAATTTTTTAAAAAGAAGAACATGTTCAATAAATTCATTCAAAGACCGGTACTCGCTATAGTTATCTCGCTGGTAATTTTATTTGTGGGCGGACTGGCCATTAAAACATTACCTACATCACAATTTCCTGAGGTAGCACCTCCGGTGGTGATGGTGAGTGCATCCTATCCGGGCGCAAGTGCTAAATCGTTAGCAGAATCAGTAATCATTCCTTTAGAGCAATCCATTAATGGAGCTTGGGGCATGCGTTATATGACCTCTGATGCAACGAGCGCCGGCGAAGCAAACATTCAAGTTGTATTTGAACCGGGGACTGACATCAATCAGGCTTTAGTTCAAGTTTCCAATCGTGTACAACAAGTAACGAACCGTTTACCAAATCTGGTACAACGGGAAGGTGTTGTAATTACACCAGTAATTCCAAGTATGTTGATGTACGTGAATCTTTATAGTAAAGATAAGAACGCGAACATGAAATACCTTTTCAATTACGCGGGTGTAAACATGGTTCCAGAACTTCAACGCATCAATGGTATAGGACAAGTAAGAATTTTAGGAAGTCGTCAATACGCTATGCGAGTATGGCTGAATCCTGACCGCATGCGTGCTTATAATGTCTCTCCCGACGAAGTAATGGAAGCCTTGAACGATCAAAGTATCATTGGTAAAGCAGGACGTATCGGACGCGGTGATAGTAAACAAGCGGAAGCATTGGAATATGTTTTGACGTATAACGACCGCTTCAATGACCCAAGCCAATATGAAAATGTGATTATCCGCTCAAATAAAGAAGGGGAGAATTTACGTTTGAAAGATATTGCTACAGTTGCTTTAGGAAGTGAGTACTATGATATTTATTCAAGCATGAACGGAAGTCCTTCTGCCGCCTTAGTTCTTAAACAAACGTACGGGAGTAATGCCACCGAAGTAATTAAGAATGTGAAATTAAAACTCGAAGAACTGAAGAAAACGTTTCCTCCGGGAATGGAATACGAGATCAGTTATGATGTATCTACTTTTCTTGATGCTTCTATTGAAAATGTACTTCACACATTACGCGATGCCTTTATTTTAGTAGCCCTTGTCGTATTTGTTTTCTTAGGTGATTGGCGCTCTACATTAATCCCAACTTTAGCTGTGCCAGTTTCTTTAATTGGTGCATTCTTCTTCATGCAGCTTTTTGGCTTAAGTATCAACATGGTTACTTTATTCTCGTTAGTATTAGCAATTGGTATTGTAGTTGATAACGCCATCGTCGTCGTCGAGGCCGTGCACGCAAAAATGGAACTGGAAAATTTGTCTCCATACAATGCGGTACGTAAAGTTATTGGTGAGATTAGCGGTGCGATTATTGCCATCACATTAGTAATGGTATCGGTATTTGTTCCTGTATCTTTCATGTCCGGTCCGGTTGGAACATTCTATAGGCAATTCTCCATTACCATGGCGGCTTCCATTATTCTCTCAGGTGTTGTTGCCTTAACTGTTACGCCTGTATTATGTGCGATGATATTAAAGAATAATCACGGAATACCGAAGAAGCAGAATTTTTTCACAAAAATAATTGATGGGTTCAACCGTTGGTTCGATAAAGTAACAGCGCGCTATGTGAATTTGCTTAGAAAAATGGCGCACAGGAAATTATTAACTTGGGGCTTAACAGCATTCTTTATTGGAGGAATTGTTTTGATAAGTAATAATTTACCTTCAGGTTTTATTCCGAGCGAAGACCAGGGAATGTTGTATGCAATTATTCAAACACCTCCGGGTTCAACATTAGAAAGAACAAATGATCTTTCAGAGAAATTAGTAAAACTAATCAATGAAGTTGAGGGTATAAAATCCGTTTCATCCATCGCAGGTTATGAAGTATTAACAGAAGGTCGTGGTTCAAATGCCGGAACTTGTTTAATTAACTTAAAACCTTGGTCGGAAAGAAAACACACTGTTGTTGAGATCATCGAAGAATTAGAGGTGAAAGCGAAATCTATTCCAGGTGCAACCATTGAATTCTTCGATCCTCCGGCTGTTCCCGGTTTCGGTGCGGCAGGTGGTTTCGCTTTACAGTTGTTAGATAAAACAAATACTGGTGATCTGTTGCAATTAGAAAAAGTGACAAACGAATTCATTGGTAAATTAAAAGCAAGAAAAGAATTGACAGGTTTGTTCACTTTCTTTAGTGCTAATTATCCACAGTACGAAATCGAATTCGATAACCAGTCTGCCATGCAAAAAGGTGTTACGCTCGGTAACGCTATGAATACACTATCGATTTTTGTAGGAAGTACTTATGAGTTAGGCTTCATTAAATACCAAAGGTTTTTTAAAGTCTTCGTTCAGGCTTCTCCTGAATACAGAAAATTACCAACGGATATTATGAATTTATATGTGAAGAACAACCGCGATGAGATGGTACCGTTCTCTGCTTTTATGAAAATCAAAAAGAAGCAAGGTGCCAATGAAATTAACCGTTACAACATGTACAATACTGCGGGAATCAGAGGTGGACCTGCTACAGGTTTTAGCAGCGGTGAAGCAATTGACGCTGTAAAAGAAGTTGCTAAAACTTTACCAAATGGTTTTGATATCGATTGGGCGGCCTTATCATATGACGAAACACGTCGCGGTAATGAATCTATATGGATTTTCCTTATTGTATTGATCTTCGTTTATTTTGTGTTAGCGGGACAATATGAAAGTTTTATTATTCCTTTAGCCGTTATCTTCTCATTACCTGCCGGGGTTTTTGGCTCATTTTTATTAATTAAAATGATGGGATTAGCGAATGACATCTACGCCCAGGTTGGAATGGTAATGCTCGTTGGATTACTGGGGAAGAATGCCGTATTGATTGTAGAATTCGCAGTGCAGAAACATCGCGAAGGCGCTACTATTTTAGAGGCAGCGATCGAAGGTTCTAAAGTCCGTTTCCGTCCAATCTTAATGACATCCTTTGCGTTCATTGCAGGATTAATTCCCTTAGTTCTTGCACATGGCGCCGGAGCTATAGGTAACAGAACCATTGGTGGATCTGCATTAGGCGGTATGTTATTCGGAACCATATTCGGGGTTATCATTATCCCCGGCTTGTATTTTATTTTTGGTTCTATTGCAGCAGGACGTAAATTAATTAAGAATGAAGATGAAAGTTCTTTAACAGATGACATTGTTCATCAAATTGATGATTTTCCACAAACTCCAGAAAACGAAAACAATGAAGACAATAAATAAAAATACCGTTATTAAATATTTAGGGATAATTCTTATTTCTCTTTTTACAGGCTGTAAGGTTCCTGCATGGCTTCAGAAAACAGAGAGTAAAGTAGTTCCTTCGGCCTATGGTGATTCGAAAGATACCTTGAACACGGCAAGAATAGAGTGGAAAACATTTTTCAAAGATTCTAATCTAGTTGCGCTTATCGAATCCGCGCTTAATAAAAATCAGGAATTGAATATTACTTTACAGGAAATATACATTGCGCAAAATGAAGTAAGGGCAAAAAAAGGTGCATACTTGCCTTTTGTCGGCGCTGGTGCTGATGCGGGAATTGATAAAGTAGGAAGATATACAAGTCAGGGAGCCAATGATGCAAACACACAAATTATGCCTGGAAAAGAATTTCCTGAACCTTTACCAAATTATAAGATTGGCCTTACCGCTTCATGGGAAATTGATATTTGGAAAAAACTCCGTAACTCTAAAAAAGCTGCGTTGAATAGATATTTTTCCTCCGTAGAGGGAAAGAACTTTATGGTAACGAAGCTTATTTCTGAGATAGCGAAATCTTACTACGAACTAATGGCTTTGGATAATCAATTAGAGTTTTTAAACAAGAATATTGAAATTCAACAAAGCGCTTTAGAGATTGTAAAGCTTGAGAAAATGGCAGCAAGGGTTACTGAATTAGCAGTTCGTAAGTTTGAGGCAGAATTATTCAAAAACCAGAGTCATCAGTATTATTTGATGCAGAAAATAACCGAAACTGAAAACAGAATTAATTTTATTGTTGGAAGATTTCCTCAACAGGTTAAGCGTAATTCAAAAGGCTTTGTTAATTTAATTCCTGATACTATTCACGCCGGAATTCCATCGCAATTATTAGCAAACCGCCCTGACATCAAACAAGCTGAACAATCCTTACTGGCAGCTAAATTAGATATTAAGGTAGCGAAGGCTGAATTTTATCCCTCATTTAGAATAAAGGCTGGTGCGGGTTATCAATCATTCAATCCCAAATATTTAATTCAAACACCACAATCTCTACTATTTTCTTTGGCAGGAGAATTGGTGGCGCCGTTAATTAATAGAAATGCCATAAAGGCCGAGTTCTATTCTGCTAATTCAAAACAAGTGCAGGCGGTATATAATTACGAACGCACGATCCTGAACGCATACTTAGAAGTAACGAATCAAATATCAAACATTAGCAACCTCGAGAAAAGCTATGAACTGAAAACAAAACAAGTGGAGGCACTTACCCAATCAATAGAAATTTCAACTGGTTTGTTTAAATCCGCAAGAGCAGATTATATGGAAGTTCTATTAACTCAACGAGATGCTTTAGAATCTAAATTTGAATTGATAGAAACCAAACAACAACAACTAAATGCAATGGTTAGTTTATATCAGGCCTTAGGTGGTGGATGGTATTAGATTTTTATTAAATTATTAGGCTTTCCATTTAAAATCCTGGAATTTGACCATTTTATTAATATTACCGAAAAAAATAAGCCACCAGAATTTGGTGGCTTTTAATTACGAGGTTTCCAGTTTGAACCTCTTTTTGTATTCTTTGTGTCTTTCCGACACAATTGGTAGCGGGAGGGTGATTCGAACACCCGACCTTTGGGTTATGAGCCCAACGAGCTACCCCTGCTCTATCCCGCACTATATCTTTGATCTTAAATCTTCAATTTGGGTGTGCAAATATACAATTAGATTAAGCCCTAACCAAATTTTACTTATTAACAACATAAAATGCGCTGGAAGCCTTGATTTTAAAGGGAACTTAGGTCTTTCCTCTTTATCAATAAACGCTCGTTCCAAACCCTAGATGAGCAGTAAAATACCAAAGATTTTAATTTTTATAGGTAACTTAGAACGCGCTAGATATGACAAATAATACACACAGAGCAGGATTCGTAAACATTATAGGTTGTCCTAATGTTGGAAAATCAACACTTATGAATGCCCTAGTAGGCGAAAAACTAAGTATTATCACTTCCAAAGCTCAAACAACCCGTCATAGAATTATGGGTATTGTTAGCGGACCCAATCATCAAATTGTGTTCAGCGATACGCCCGGAATTTTAAAGCCCAACTACAAATTGCAAGAAAAAATGATGCAGTTTGTGATCAGTGCTTTTGATGATGCCGATGTGTTTTTAGTGATCACCGATGTGTTTGAAGATATTGAGTTGGATCCAACCTATTTGGAAAAATTAAAACTCACAAAAACTCCTGTTCTTTTATTGATAAATAAAATTGATGCGGCTCCTTCGGAGAAGCTGGAAGAAAAAGGAAAGAAGTGGAGAGAGTTATTACCAAATGCGGAACTCATGTACATATCTGCACTTGAAAAAATGAATTTGGATAAAGTCATGAAACGTATTGTTGCTCTTTTACCCGAAGGCGAAGCATTTTATGATAAGGAGCAGCTTACCGATAAGAACGAACGTTTTTTTGTAAGCGAGATCATTCGCGAAAAAATATTATTGAACTACCGAAAAGAAATTCCGTACAGCGTTGAGATAAACGTGAATTCATTTAAAGATGAAGAGACCATCGTAAAAATTCAAGCCGATATATTAGTAGAACGCGATAGTCAAAAAGGAATTATTATTGGCAACAAAGGCTCCGCTCTTAAAAAAGTAGGCGAACAATCGCGAAAAGAGTGCGAGAAATTTTTTGGGAAGAAAGTTTATCTCGAACTATTTGTAAAGGTGGATAAGGACTGGAGAAATAACGACCTAAGGTTAAAGAATTTTGGGTATTAACCAGATTAGAGGCAGAAACCGCAGAGGCATCTTCGATGCACGCAGAGGTAAGCGCAGGTACGCAGAGAAATACTAACCGCATAAAACACAGAACGCAGAGGCACCTTCGGTGCTATAGAGTTACAAACCCAAAATGCGTAGATATTTCTAAACAACGATTTTCCAAACGCCTTTCAAAGCACCATCTTTCTTTGAATACAAATCTTCCTACGAAGACGCGTGCGCGGGCCAGGCGCTTCGTGCTAGGGGCATGGGATGTGCGGAGAATTGAAGCGCCTTGATTTCTTTTGTTACTTTTCTTCATCAAGGAAGAAAAGTAAGTACTAAAAGTTTTGGTTCTTTTTCAAAAGAACAATTATTTATCGTTTTTCAAAAACCCAACCAACCCCTTGAAATAAGTCTCCTGATCATCCCACATACACATATGACTTCCATTTGTACATAATAAAAAATAAGATCCCGGAATTTGTTGACTCATCCAATCCATGTATTTCGGATCCATAGTATCATACGTTGCACCAATAACCAAAGTTGGGATCTTTATTTTTTTCAATTCTTTACTTACATCCCAATTGGTAAGTTTCCCGGCAATTCCAAATTCACTGGGGCCTTGCATAATGGTGTACAATTCACTATTTATTTTATCAAACGAACGCTTCACCGGCTCAGGATATTCCGGTAAACGACAAATATGTTTCATATAGAAATTCGGAAGCAATAATTCCATATAGCGAGGATTCGAAAAATCTTTTCTTTTCTCAATGGCATTAATGCTATCTAAAACAACTTTATCCATTTGTTTTGATAGAACATCGTCAGCATATTTTCCGTATAAAGGACAACTGGCCATCATGTTCGAAATAATAAGGCCTTTCATGTTATCCTGATATTTCAACGCATACTCCATGGCCACAATTCCACCCCACGAATGGCCGAGTAAATAAAAATTGTTCTTATCTAAATTTAATGCTTTGCGTAGTTGTTCTACTTCATCCACGTACCTATCCAAATCATATAAAGAAGTATCCTTTGGGTTATCCGAATTTCCGCAAGCCAATTGATCGTAATAAATAAATTCAATGCCTTCTTTAGGCAAAAAACTCTCAAAGCATTCAAAATACTCGTGCGTACAACCGGGGCCGCCATTTAACAATAACACTTTTATTTTTGGATTATTACCAATGCGTTTGGTCCAAACTTTAAAAACACCTTTTGGCGTTTGAATAGGAATTACTTTTATTCCTCCGCTTTGAATACCGGCTTCGATGGGTTCGTAATAGGAAACATCATCTTTGGAAGGGACATTGCATGAAGCGAATGCGATGGTGAATGAGAGTATAAAAAGAAGGTTTTTCATTAGTTCAAAGATAGACCTTTTAAGAAACCTACGATACATCGTAGGTTTTCATTCAGAAAAAGCGGAAAAAAACTTATATTTGAGTATGTTAAAGTTTGGAACACGGGTTCGATTCCGGGTAAGAGTTACAAAAGTAAGTTTATTAAGGAGTAGAACCTTATATCATTCAACTAAGAACCGAGACATTCTAATTAATAGTGAAGGTAGAGAAATCTCTGTTTCTGGAATTGAAAAATTAGAAGAAGAATTAATGGTTTATAATTTGGAAGTTGAGAAAACACACAATTATTTTGTTACAAAAAACAGAGTCCTTGTTCACAATAAAAAAGTGGTTCGCAAGAATAGATCTAGGAGGTAAAATGATCTTTGGATATAAGAGCATGGGAGAGGATCAAATCCCAGGACTCTATTCTGTTGGGGTGATTCGAACACCCGACCTTTGGGTTATGAGCCTAATTCTTTCCATTTCTATTTAAACATACATTTTTTTCCGCTTTTTCTGAATGCAATACTGCGATGTATCGTAGATTTTGCGGAAAATGATGCAGGAGCCAGGACGGTTATGACCCAACACCGTAGCTGCAGATGTAATTGCTTTTTTAGATATTTTTTCCTAAATTCGTATTACTAAAAAACCCATGACGAGTACGGCCTTAAAAAAGAAGATTCACGAATACATTGATATCACAGATGATAAGATATTAATGGCAGTTTATACATTGCTTGAAGCACAGGCTAAGGCCTCAGAAAATAAGATCGAATTCAACGATGATATGATCAAGGAATTGGATAAACGCCGGAAATTACATTTGTCGGGAAAATCTAAGTCTTACAGCTTTGAAGAAATAAAAAAGCAAGTCCTTTCAAAGCATAAAAAATGAAATATATTTTAGTGATAAAAGAGCCTGTGAATATAGAGATCACAGAGGCTTTTGAATACTATGAAAGAACTCAGATCGGTTTAGGAATTAAGCTTTTAGAAGCTATTGACGAGGCGCTAAAAAGTATCAAGTTAAATCCGGTAGGTTTCCAAATAAAATATAAGGTTTACAGAACAAGATCCACTAAGCCATTTCCATATGTTTTAATTTATGAAGTAAATAGTAAAGAGATCATTGTGTACCAGTTCTTTTGCACAAAAAAAGATCCTCGTAAAAAATTCAGAAACAAAAATTAAAAATTGAATGCAAGATGTCTAACCGTTAATACCTCGCTTGAAACTATTTTACCTTATTGTAATTTATTGATATGCCATGGAAGAAATGGCACCATCTATCACGGCATAGAGAATAAAACTCCTATGCTTTTTGTAACAAGTCATTTTGAGCAAGAATGGAATGTTCAACAGCTCGAAGCTTTACAATTTGGCAAGTGCATTGATGATGATACAGAACAAAGACTGAATGAGATTCTTGCTTTAAACTAATTCCCCATACACTATAAGATCATGAGTTCTATTAGGGGCTCCCTCTTTTGTCTTTTTGCTTTTGACTTTTTTAATACTGTTCCTTCTTATTTGGAAAATCTTTACTCTTTACATCTTTAATATATGATTTGAACGCCATACTCATGCTATCAAATAAATTCAAATAGCGGCGTAAAAAACGTGGTGAGAATTCCTGTGTCATTCCTAACATATCATGCGTTACTAAAACTTGTCCGTCTACTCCACCACCTGCACCAATTCCTATCACAGGAATTTTTACTGTTTTTGCAACTTTAGTAGCAAGGGCTGCAGGAATTTTTTCGAGAACCAATGCAAAACATCCGTACTCTTCCAATAAACGCGCATTTTCTAATAATTGTGCGGCCTCATCTTTTTCTTGTGCACGCACAGCGTATGTTCCAAATTTATAAATACTTTGTGGGGTTAATCCTAAATGTCCCATTACCGGAATACCCGCGGTTAAAATACGTTCAATACTTTCTTTAATTTCCTTACCGCCTTCCAACTTTACAGCATGCGCTCCACTCTCTTTCATAATACGAATAGCAGAGTTCAATGCTTCTTTACTATTTGCTTGATAAGCACCAAACGGAAGATCCACAACAACCAACGCGCGACTAATAGCGCGAATAACGCTGCTTGCATGATAGATCATTTGATCCAATGTTATTGGTAGCGTAGTTTCGTGCCCTGCCATTACATTACTGGCGCTATCGCCAACTAATATCACATCAATACCGGCATGGTCAATAATTTTAGCCATGGTATAATCGTAGGCTGTAAGCATAGCGATCTTCTCGCCTTTTTGCTTCATTTCCAGAAGGGTGTGTGTGGTTATCTTTTTGTAATGTTTGTTTACCGGCATGGTGCTGTTTTTGGAAGTATAAATATAAGGAAAAGCTTGTTCAATAGACCCATTTTAGAGGCAGAAACCACGATGAACACGAAGTTTTTCACGAAGAACACAAAGAAAAGCATTGTGGACTTCGTGGTTGCCTCTAACTTAGTGTTCTTCGTGGTTTCTGCATCCAAGAGGGAAACTACCTGCCTAAGATCACCTTTTGCGTGATATCATACTTATCTGATCGGTAATGGATCAGGTAAACACCCGTTGGCCACGTGTGGGTTTCAATTTCGTGAACTCCGCCTAAATGTATCATTTCACGACCTATCACATCAGTAATTTCTATTTCAAAATCAGTTTCATTTGAATTTACTTTAAGACTTCCATTAAACGGATTTGGATAAAAATTAATTTCCGGTGTTGCGTGAACTTCCTTTACTCCCGTATTTGGATAAGTACTTGCCTTGAACCAATAATTAAAACTATTGTTTGAATTATTTAAATTACTGAACTGCACACCCACTTTTCCTGAATCGTTTACCATGGATGTAGAAAAATCCACGCTAAGATCCAACGTGTCGTTCGCCGGTACAACAAATGAAATATTATAATCATTTGCAGTATAACAAACATCAGCACAAAAAGAAGCCGACCATCCGCTTGGTAACGTCTCAAATACTTTTTGCGCCTGTACGGTTACGGGAACAGATTGTGTGTTTACGACCAAAGCATGATCGTATAACGTTGATCCGGGAATACCTGATGAATAATTATTGATCACATTCACCGAAAAATGCCCTGGTGCAGTTGTGGTAATGCACGATCCGCTTGTAACACTTAAATAATTATCAAGATCACAAAAAATATTATCTGTTGGCTGCTTATGGAACCAACCATGCTTGCTTACAACAACTCCATTCACATCAATTAAATATGAATTGTTTGGTGCGGGACCAAAATTATTCCACCATTCGTTGCATGGTCCATCAATAAAAACCGGTGCATTTAAACTCACGTAATCACTCATTGTATCCACTAGTTGTTTTCTATCTGCATAAGTGAGTGGATTTGGGAACAAAATATTATCGTTTATATTTTGATTGGTAACATTTACATTGCCCGAGTAAATCGAAATATTTGTTGGATGAGCTTCAATGGTATAGATCACAAACACACTTATGGAAGAACCATAGGTGGCCATCACTTGGTTTATTGTTGGAATTTTACCTCTAAACACCGGACAAGTTAAACTTCCTGCGATCAAAAGAATTGGTTTGCCGTTTTGTAATTCCTCTGATAAAATAAGTGAATCTCCAAGCAAATTGTACAGCTTAAAATCATTAACCGTATTTCCTACTTGATATCCTGAGGTATAAAAACTGCCGGTATAATATGGAGGATAACACAAGGTAGCTGAATTTGCCGGCAGAGTATTTATTCCAATTGTTGGCAAAAGCTGCGCTTGAACAGTAGTATTGAAACCAAATAACAGAACAATACCTATAAAATACTTTAAACCTCTCATATATTAAATTTACGCAAAATAAAAAACCTGCCATGTATTAGACTTAGATTTAACAGAAAGGTTTAGTCCTCAACACTTTTTTAGAGGCAGAAAACAAAAAACCCCGATCTTTCGATCAGGGCTCTTAAAAAATAAAACTATCTTCTAGTATTTAGAAAAGCCTTGTTTGTCGGTAACCTTGTTCTCGATCAACAAACCAACGCAAGCTGCATCTGTAGCCTTGTGCTTGTCTTTTTCTGTGGCACCTTGTGGTACTGCAACCTCAATAACTAACTGACGCGTGCTTACACTTTGAAATTCGAATATTTGAGTGTCTTCAGCAGCTGAGTTATCAAATAATAACTCTTGCGTGCGCCCATCAAATATTTTGTAATTCACTTTATCGCCTAATACAGTTTCGCAACATACAGAGATACGGTAATCCATACCTTTGTAAATTACGCAACGTAATTTATTTGTCATTCCTTGAGCAAATAAACCACTTTTACTTTGCGCATTATAGCTCCATTTTTCATTGGTTTTTTCCAAAATACAATACTTTTTATGGAAGTTACCACAAACGCCGCTTTGCGAGTACACTGAGTAACTAAAGCAAGCAACTAATAAGGTTAATAATATCGTTCTCATTTTTATAGTATTATTTAGTTAATGTATATGAATTTCTTAATGACACAACTTTAGCTACAATTGAAGTGTAAATCTCTTTTGTCATTACTAATTGTGTACCGCCACCGATAAGTGTTGCTTTTGAATCTTTACCCTTTTTAGCATCAGCAGCAGTAGCTTGTTCAGTTAGCTTATTGTACTCAGCTAATAAACCTTCAAAATCAGTTTTAACTGCAGCAACGTTTGCATCTGATTCGTGCTTCTTAAGAAACTCTATCAAATTCTCTAAAGTGTATTTTTGATCGGCCAAACGCTCAATTACCGGACTGTTTGGCTCCCATTTTGCCAATTGAGTTGCAATGTACAAGCTTTCTAACCATCCACCTGCAACAACGCAAGCTAAAGTTGGACCTTGTTTGCTGTCTTCCAAAGCTTCAAATGATGAAAAATAAACATCATCAGTAATTACAGCTAAAGAATCAGGCTTGCCTAAGTTAGATTCCAAACGTTTAAGGATCTCAGGTTTAATTGCTGTAGAAACACCAATTTGATCACCCATGATCTTTACTGATTTAAAATATTTGAGCGCCTCTGAACCAATTTCAAAAATAGAGCAATAACTAAGATCGCAACTATAGATACCAAAGTTCAGAGCTTTTGATTTAGAATCGTTATAATTTTTTTGATTATCCGGAGGATTCAAAAATGAGATGTCCTTTTTCTTAGGATCGCCAACCATTTTAATGAAGGTTAACATTTCACCCGGTGAAGGCACCTGGAAGAAGGTTTCAGAAACCGGTGTGTTAACGGTCTCTACTTTAGCAGTTGTGTCCATTCCATCTTCAGGACCATCAACTTTCTCGTCCCCACCACCACAGCTTGTAAAGGTCATACTCCCTGCAAGTGTTAAGCCGATAAGATAATGTAGATTTTTCATATGGTTTTTTTAGGTTTTTCTTGATTTGATTAATTTATACCTCTTGCTCACTTATAAAGTTACAAAAAGGCTTTGTTTTGGCTGTTTTTTTATGATTCTTTAATTAATTTGTTCACCAATGAGGCTGCTTCGTGGAATTCAATTGCCGAATACACCTTTAAACCGCTATCATCAATTAATTTTTTAGCAGCTTCTGCATTTGTTCCTTGTAAACGCACAATAATAGGCACAGGAATATTTCCAATGTTCTTGTATGCATCAACAACACCTTGCGCAACGCGATCGCAACGTACAATTCCTCCAAAGATATTTACCAAAATGGCTTTTACTTTTTTATCTTTTAAAATGATCTTGAATGCTTTTTCAACGCGCTCTGCGTTTGCAGTTCCACCAACGTCCAAAAAGTTTGCAGGCTCTCCACCGCTTAATTTGATGATATCCATTGTAGCCATTGCTAAACCTGCACCATTAACCATACAACCAACGTTTCCATCTAATTGCACATAGTTAAGATCTGCTTCGCGCGCTTCCACATCAATAGGATTTTCTTCAGTTACATCACGCATTGCTTCGTAATCAGGATGACGGAACAAACCGTTATCATCAAACGATACTTTGCTATCTACTGCAATGATCTTATCATCGCTTGTTTTTAAAACAGGATTAATTTCAAATAATGATGCGTCAATTCCTTCGTACGCTTTATATAAAGACTGTACAAATTTTACCATCTCTTTAAAAGCGTTTCCACTTAAGCCTAAATTGAAAGCAATTTTACGAGCTTGAAAACCTTGAATTCCAACGCGTGGATCAATTTCTTCTTTCCAAATTTTTTCAGGAGTAGTTTCGGCAACATGCTCAATGTCCATACCTCCTTCAGTACTATATATAATAGTGTTACGACCTTTTGCGCGATCTAATAACACGCTCATGTAAAATTCTTTTGTTGGAGAAGCGCCCGGATAATAAACATCTTGCGCTACCAATACTTTATTAACCTTTTTACCGGTTGCACTCGTTTGAGGTGTGATCAATTGCATGCCAATAATAGCACCTGCTTTTTCTTTAACTTCATCTAGGTTTTTTGCAAGTTTTACCCCACCACCTTTACCACGCCCACCGGCATGAATTTGAGCCTTAATAACAACCCAATCGCTGTTATATTTAGCCTTCATTTCTTTAGCAGCGGCAACAGCTTGTTCAACTGTTTCGGCCACTACACCTTCTTGAATTGCAACCCCATAACTTTTGAGGATACTTTTGCCTTGATATTCGTGAATATTCATATAGAGAGCGGTATTATACCAGCTTCAAATATAGCATTTTTCTTCTGAAATAGTTAATTTTATTAAAAATTGACGGAATAGCCTATTTTATTGGCTTTTAGCCCGTTATTTGCTTTAAATAGTACATGAAAAACGCTCACTTTTTAGCCCTTATTTTTAGCCCGATTTTTAGCTTTTCTCAGATCGACTTTTCTACTAAAACAGTGGAGCTCGGAAACGTAAAAGAAGCCTACGAAATTAGGGCCGATATTACCGTAAAAAATACGGGTGCAAAAAAACTATATCTATTAAAAGCCGACGGCGAAAAAGGGATAAAAGTTTTTACAAGCAAGAAAACAATTGAGGTAAATGATACCGCTTTGTTGGTTATTTCATTCATTCCCGAAAGTGCCGGACGCTTTTCGAAAGAGATAAAATTATTTAGTAGCGCGCAACCGGATGCGGTTGAGTTACGCATCAAAGGAAATCTGGAAATTTTAAAAAGCGATGATAAAACCGCATGCTTTTATTTTGGAAGACCTAATAAACCGGTAGCTGTAAAAGAAGATGCTATTGTAGTAAATAAACCTATTGAGAAAAGAGACAACAGCAATAAAATGCCGGATAATTCCTCGAGTCCGGTTGAGACAAAAACGTTTGTACCTGAGCCGAAAAAGAAAGAGCCAATTGTAGAAACAACACATAGCAAACTTCCCGAAACACTTTATAAGCCAAATAACCTATTGTTCTTAGTTGACGTAAGTAATTCGATGAAAGATTCGTTGAAATTGCCCTTACTGAAAATAGCGATCAACAAACTAATTGATGATGTGCGTGATATTGATTTTATAACCTTAGTATGTTACGCGGATAGTGTTAGAGTTTTAGCAGAGAATATAAATGGTTCAAAAAAAGAAGAGCTCCACACAATTGTAAATGCATTAAAAGCAAGAGGATTAACGAAAGGAAGACAAGCGATCATAAAAAGCGAAAGTGTTTTAATAAACCACTACATTAAAGAAGGAAATAACCAAATGATATTGGCTACCGACGGGAAATTTAATTTTTACAGCGAGGATGAAAAAAAGTTCATTGCCCAACAAGAAAATAATCCAATTGTAATGAGTGTGATAGGTTTTGGAGATGATAGAGATGCGATAAAAAATTTAAAAGAAATTGCCGAAAAAGGAAAAGGCAGTTTTATTCATATCAAGAAAAAAACAAATTTGGATGAGTTGTTAATGGAGGAAGTGAAAGAAAGAAGTAGGCGTAATTAATTAAATTTTGCTAAAATATTTAAGCAAGCTCATAATAAGACTACCTTTATTAAATGAAAAAATTTGTGATCATATTAGTAAGCGTACTAAGCGCGCAATTATATAGTTGCCAAACAAACACCGCACAAAAAACCGAAAGTAAAGAATCAAAACCTATGGAAACCTCCTATAAAAAAACCGATGAAGAGTGGAAAAAACAATTAACGCCTGAGCAATACCACGTATTGCGTGAAAAAGGAACTGAACGACCTTTTACAGGTAAATTTACATTAACCACAGATAAAGGCATTTACACTTGCGCAGGTTGCAATACCGAATTGTTTACCAGCGACCAAAAATTTGATAGCCATTGCGGATGGCCAAGTTTTGATAACGAAATAGGCAAAGGTGAGAAGATCTTAAAGATAAAAGATAATACCTTAGGAATGACGCGCACAGAAATTGTTTGCGCAAAATGCGGCGGACACCTTGGTCATATTTTTGATGATGGCCCAACACAAACCGGGCAGCGCTATTGCGTGAATAGTTTAAGTTTGGATTTTAAGCCTGCTGATAAGAAGTAAAGAAAGCCCTCCATCATTTTTTTCGTTAGAGGCAGAAACCGCAAAGCATCTTCGATGTTCGCAAAGTTTTACGCAAAGAACGCAAAGCCCATCTAATCGCAAAAGGTAATTAAGAAGGCAAAGAAGCTGCACTTACGCAAAGAGCTACCGTATTTTACTTTCGAAGAATATAGGTTATTTAGTCTCTTTGCGAAACCGTAGGTCTTTGCCTTCTTTGAGTAATGGTGATAAAACTTAGCGTACTTTGCGCCTCCTTTGCGAAAAGCGCGAAGCGCCTTTGCGGTTTCTGCTTCTAAAATTGATTTACTTCCCTTTCACCTGCAAACTATCATAATAAGAATATTTCATCTTAATGATACGTATACTTTTATTCGCAAAATCACGAATAACAATTGAATTTACCAAAGAGGAAGTTGTATCGTTCACATAACTTGATTCGGTAAGAAGAATATCGTTCTTGTACTTTTTTTCGGTTAACAACCAACCATTTTTATCATAATCAAAGGTATGTTTATAGGATAAACTCACATTAGCGTTGCTATTGAATACAGCCAAGGTCATTTGTCCTTTCTCGTTATACTCAAATTGCTGGTTTTGCTGGATCCATGAAGCTGCCACATAACTTTCGTTGATGTTTACCACGTTTCCATTTTTTCTTAAAATAATTTGTTCTTTATAAGGCCTGCGTTCGCTATTAAAGTAAGTGATCTTGGTTTGCTCTTCGCTATATTTTAAAACGGTGGTGCTATCCTTGCTTACTAAAACCTGACTTCCTAAAATAAAATCATTTCTGCTTTGCGATACGTTGGTTTCTTTATATCGCGTTTCTTCGATCATGTTCATTAGCGAATCATAACGATAATAACGTGTATCATAAAATCCACTTCCCAAGTGAGCGCGTTTCATAAGTAGTTTATTAGAGAGTTCTTTGTACATGAAGGTTGTACTTATGGTATCATAAATAAAATCATTTACCATGTAGGAATACGCGCTTTTTATTTTTCTTCGTCCACGATATTGTGCCGGAACATTCACTTCCTTTTCAATAGTTTTGATGATATCGGTATAATAGAATCTTAAAAGAAGACCAAAACTGCTGAATTCGTAATTTTCAACTAAGCGACGATCAACGGGTGCTTCAAAATCCTTTTTATCGAGAATCTCGAATACTATTTTTTTGATCTGATTTTTATTGATGTATTGAGGAGAGAACGTGTATTCCTTTTTAAAAACGGTATTATGATCAGGAAAAAGTAATTGCGCGGTTGCATGATGCATCATGAACACAATTACAGCTATGAGTTTAAGTATCTTCAAGTTTTTTTATTGCCTCCAAAACCGTTTTTACGGGCAGATCACAGGTATTGTTCTTACACACGTAAATGAGTGTTTCGCCGTCCTTAAATCTATTCGTAATCAACGGAAGCTCAGAGGCTTTGTTGCTTCCTACTAAAGTCGTATTTGTAAAGTAATATTTATGGAGGTCTAAAAATATTTCATCAACATTGTTACCAACAATTACAAGCTCCTTGTGCGGCTTGGTAAAATTAAGCGCCAAACATCCCCAATTGCTGTACCCGGGCGCATATCCGCCTATTTCGCCCGCAAATAAATGCAGCATTTTTTTAGCCTTTTCAATATAATTGGGCTTTTGCATAAGAATACCCAAATTGAATAAATTAAGCGCCATTTGAGAATTGGAGGCAGGAATTACATTGTCGGATGTTTCGGTTTGCTGGGTAATTAACTCGTTGTTATTTGTACTGCTGTAATAAAATAATTCGGAAGTAGTGTGTTGAAAATGCTTTAATACATGATCCATTAATTTTTGCGCTTCGGTAAGGTAGTTTGAATTGGTATCGATCAAATTTGCGCTTAATAAAGCGTCAATAGTAAACGCATAATCATCCAAAAAAGCAGGAATTTTTGTTGTTCCATTTTTATAGATCCGATGCAAACCGTTTTTATTGATCTGCTGCTTCAAAATAAAATCGCAGCACTTTAAAGCAACTTCTTTGTGTTTTACATTTCCAAAACACGCATAAGCATCTGCAAATCCTTTTGCCATTAAAGCATTCCAACTTACAATGGTCTTGTCATCTAATCCTGGTTTTATTCGTTTTGCTGCAACCGTTTTTAATTTTTGTTTGCATCCATTTATTTTCGCATTCAAACTCTCCAAATTCAATTGATGCTCGGCCGCAATTTTTCCCCAATTTTCAGCGCGCATCAAAATATAATTTTCATCTTCCCAATAACCCACCTCATTTACCTGATAGCATTTGGCAAAAAGTTCAAAGTCGTCTTTTAAAATACTGTGCAATTCCTCTTTGCTCCATACGTAAAACTTCCCCTCTACTCCTTCGCTATCGGCATCGTACGCCGAAAAAAAACAACCTTCGGGTTTTAACCATTCGTTCATTACAAAATCCAATGTTTCTTCAACTATCGTTTTATATAACGTATTTTTCGTTAAACGATAAGTCTCGCAATACAAACTCACTAACTGTGAATTATCATATAACATTTTTTCGAAGTGTGGTAATTTCCAAATACCATCTGTACTGTATCGTGCAAAACCTCCATGTAATTGATCGTAAATTCCTCCGCAAGCCATTTTTGTTAGCGTTAAGTTCACATGATCCAAAACTTCTTTATCCTTGTATAAATAACCGTAGCGTAAAAGAAATATGTAATTATTTGGTAATGGAAATTTCGGTGCGCGGTTTGGTCCGCCATGTTCATTATCAAAACTTCCCTTCCATTTTTGCACCCCTTTTTTTAGCGCTTCTTCTAATTCAATATTCTCAGGATATTTTGTTGTAGCCACCAATTCAGCCTGTTTTATTCCTTCCGTTAAATTATTGGCATACTCTAACACTTTTTCTTTATCCTTCTTAAAAACATTCACAAGGTTAGTAAGAACATTCAACCACTGCATCTTGTTGAAATACGTTCCTCCATAAACCGGCCGGCCATCGGGCAATGCAATACAATTTAATGGCCATCCACCATGCCCCGTCATTAATTGAACAGCCGTCATGTACAAATTATCTACATCCGGCCTTTCTTCTCTATCTACTTTTACCGAAATAAAATGTTCATTCATTAAAGCAGCCACTTCTTCGTCCTCAAAACTCTCGTGCTCCATTACATGACACCAATGGCAAGCGCTGTAACCAACACTAATTATTACCAGTTTATTTTGGTTTTTTGCCTCTTCAAAAGCCGAATTGCTCCACGGTTGCCATTTTACAGGATTATAAGCGTGCTGCAGTAAGTAAGGACTACTTTCGTTAACCAATGCATTTGCCTCTTTTTGTGCCATTTTTTACATAAACTTTATGAGTGGCAATTTACGCATATATAGGCCCAAAAAATACGTATAGTATGAATAGTATTGAACTTTAAATTCGCTAAATTTGAACTTCGGCAATTAACGATATACACAAATGAAAAAACTTTATTGGATCATAGGAATTGGAGTTACCATTTTATTGGTGATCATCTTCATGAAAGTAAGTGAGGGTACCAAACCTTTTGAAGTAACTTTAGATAAAGCCGAGTTGAGAAGCGTGGTTGAAATTGTTTCGGCCACCGGAAAGATACAACCAGAAACCGAGTTGAAAATCACGAGTGATGTAAGTGGAGAGATCACCGAAATGTTGGTGAAAGAAGGCGATCAAATAAAAAAAGGAACATTAATTTGTCGCATACAACCAGATCTTTACGAAAGCGCACTTGATCGCGTAAATGCATCGGTAAGTACAACCAAGGCAAATTTAAAATCTGCCGAAGCACAATTAGAGCAAGCTAAAGCAAGTTTGGTGAATATGGATGCCAACTTTAAGCGTAATAAAAAATTATTTGAACAAGGTGCAATTTCACAGCAAGAATTTGACGCTGCAAAAGCGCAATACGAAAGTGCGAAAGCAAACGTAGATGCATTAGATGCAGGAGTTAGTGCGAGTAGATCAAATATCCAAAGTAGTGAAGCAACTTTAAAAGAAGCAAATACCAATTTAGAAAAAACATTTATCTATTCTCCGGTAGATGGGACCGTTTATAAAATGAACGTAGAAAAAGGCGAGCGCGTTCAGGGCGTACAGGGTTTTCAAGGAACTGAGATCTTACGCTTAGCTAATTTAAATGAAATGGAAGTGAGTGTTGAAGTGAACGAAAATGATATCATTAAAGTTCACAAGGGTGATACCGCTTTGGTAGAAGTTGACGCCTACATGAACAAAAAATTCAAAGGGATAGTTACCGAAGTGGCCAACTCTGCTAATATTGCCAATATGTCAATAGATCAAGTAACAAATTTTGTGGTGAAGATCCGCTTGATACGTGAGTCGTATGCGTTTTTGATCAATGAAAAAAATCCGGTTCCTTTTCGTCCGGGAATGAGTGCAAGTGTAGAGATACAAACTTTGCGTGTTTCAAATGTAGTTACTGTGCCAATTCAAGCGGTAACATCGCGTAATAAAGATTCATTGATGGTAAAAGATGAGGATAACGGCGGTGGGATGAAAGTGAAGAATGATAAAGAAAAAGTTGAAGAAGAAAAAGAAAAGAAGAAAGCAGAAGAAGAAATAAAAGAATTAGTGTTTGTGATCAAAGATGGAAAAGCGGTGCAGAAAGTTGTTGTATCCGGAATTCAAGACAATGAATATATTCAGATCATTTCCGGATTAGAAAAAGGCGAAGAAGTTATTTCGGGTCCTTATAGTGCCGTTTCGCGAAGTTTGAGGGACGGCTCAAAAGTTGTTGTTGTAAGTAAAAAGGATCTTTATAACAAAGACTAATTGGCTGTTATCCTACATATTGAAACAGCTACCAGTAATTGCTCTGTTTCGCTAAGTGATGGTGAGCGCGTTTTAGCAACGATAGAACTAAATGAAGGATATACGCATGCCGAAAATCTGCATCCCTTTATTGAACAATTATTCAAAAAAACCAATTTAAAGCCCGAACATTTAAACGCCGTTGCCCTTAGTGCAGGACCGGGTTCATATACAGGAATAAGAATTGGAACAAGCGCAGCCAAAGGTTTTTGTTATGCTTTAAATATTCCTTTGATCGCCATAAACACTTTGCAAGTTTTAAGTGCCGGTGCCGTTAAACTTATTGCTGAAAAGGATGTCATACTTTGCCCGATGTTAGACGCGCGACGTATGGAAATATATACAGCAGCATATAACGATCAACTCTTGGAAACAAAAAAAACGGAAGCAAAGATCGTGGATGAGAATTCAGTTAAAGAATTTAGACCGGATAAGATCACTTACTATTTTGGTGATGGCATGCCTAAATGTAAAACGCTTTTACAAACTCATAGCGGAGCCAAATTCCTCGATAACATTGTTCCTTCCTCATCAAATATGTTAAACTTAGCTTTAACAAAATATAAGGCTAAACAATTTGAAGATATTGCTTACTTTGAACCATTGTATTTAAAAGAGTATTTTTTTAAAACAAAACAATAGTCGCTTATAATGGTTTTTAGAACTTGTTTCCTTTTTATTACTTTTTTCGTGTGCATTGCCTTGCAAGCACAAACCATTACGGGTAAAGTAATAGATGAGCGCAACAAACAACCTATACCATTTGCTTTTGTAGGTATAAACAATACTAATTTAGGAACCACTACAGATATTGACGGAAACTTTTCGTTAAAATTGAATTCAGGAGCTTCGCTTTTAATTATACAGATCGTTTCGTATGAAAAAACGCAGATAGATCTGAGTGCTGTTGATGTTACAAAACCATTGATCATCAAATTAAGGTCGGCCGATATAAGTTTAATGGAAGTTGTGGTAACACCAAAAGAAAATCCCGCTAACGAGATCATTAGACGTGTTATAAAGAACAAAGGAAAATTAGATCCAAGAAATTTACCATTCTATTCGTGCGAAACCTATGGCAAAACGTATTTTACAGCCAGCACAACAGAAGGTGATGAATTTTATTATGATCAAGATACGGCCAGATTTAAAAAAGATAAAAAATTCCTTGACAAGCAATATTTCTTTTTGATAGAATCGGCCAGTGAAAAAAAATACATTTACAAGAACATCACGCAAGAAAGGATCTTAGCTTCGCGGGTTTCGGGATTTAAAAGCGCGCCTTTTGCATCATTAGCATCGCAACTACAATCGTTCACTTTTTTTGACAAGAACATTGATGTGATGGACATTAAATATGTGAATCCATTACAAAAAGGAACATTTAAACGCTATCGCTTTGATATCAGAGACACCATAGTTGAAGGAATAGACACAACGATACTCATTGATTTTAAACCGAGAAACAATACCAATTTTAAAGCGCTTAAAGGAGCATTGTACATTAACAAAAATGATCACGCGTTGGCTAATGTTATTGCGCAGCCTTCGGATGAAGACAATAAATTGAATGCGGTAAAAATTCAACAGTTGTATAAGCGCGTAAATGATAAACAATGGTTCCCTGTTCAATTGGTAACCGAGGTCTTGTTTAAGAACGCTCAAATAAGCGCCTCAGATGAAAAAGGTGTTGGCAGGATCATGAAGTGCGTGAGCAGATTGTATGTAAGCGATGTGAATTTAGATTCTACCATAAAAATAAAAAAGAAGAACATTGAAGTGATCAACGAAAAGGGTTACGAAAATAAAGATGAGAACTATTGGAAGACCAAACGTAATGATAGCTTAAGCGAAAAAGAAAAACGCACCTACTCTATTATTGATAGCGTTGGGAAAGCCGAAAAATTTGAGAAAAAATTGAAGCTTGCGAAGATCGCGAGTACAGGTCAAATTCCCATTGGCATCATAAGTTTAGATATTCGAAAGATCTTAAAAGCCAATGATTATGAGAAGATCCGCGTTGGCGCCGGTTTTGTTACCAATGAAAAACTAACTAAGTGGGCATCGCTTGGTGGATTTGCCGGATATGGCTTTGGCGATAAAGCCTGCAAGTATGGCGGTCAGTTTCAGATAAACTTTACAGGAAACAAAAGTAATAATATCAAATTTGAAATGGCCCGCGATCTTTTAGAAACTGCTCATGCGGATTTTTTGGAAGACGACATTTCTATTGTATCTACGCAAAACATTCGCAATTACCTTGTGGGAATGATGGATCAGGTTTCTTTTGGAAAGATCTCTTTAAACACCCCCATCAATCATTTTATAAAAAGCAGTTTCTATTTTCAAGTAGTAGAGCGCACATCACGATCGGGATACGGCAGCGTTGAAAATTACTTTAATGATGACATTCATAAATTCAGCACCAATGAAGCCGGCATTCAATTAAAGATCTGGCCTTTCGAAAAATTTACTGAATCATTTTTGGGATTAATATCACTTGGCAGCAAATGGCCCGCCTTATACATGAACTATTCGCAAACTGTTCCTACAAACGTGATGGGATATTCAAATACCGTAGAATTCAATAAGCTTGATGTGAGATTAGATCATCACATCGCATTTAAGATCCGCGGCCATATAAATTACCAATTGCAAGCCGGAAAAGTTTTTGGAGATGTTCCTTACAGCTTTCAATATAATACAAATGGAAGTCGCATCAACAAATATTACATCAGCGCCGATAATTCTTTTGAAACCATGTATTTTAACGAATTTGCGAGCACCGAATACGCGGCTCTTTACACTACCTACAACACTGGAAGATTATTCATACCAAATAAATACATTAACCCTGAATTTGAATGGGTAAATAATATTGGAGTAGGTCATTTATTGAACGGCAACAAACTTACAAATATCGAGCTCAATGATATCTCAAAAATATATACTGAAACAGGTATTCGTTTCAAGAATCTTTTACATAGCGGTTTTAGCAGTTACGGCTTGGGAGTTTTCTACCGATATGGAAATTACGCTTTTGGTGATGTAAAAAGTAATATTGCTCTCAAATTCGTTCTAGGATTTAATATTTAAGTAAACGTGCTTTTTTCTGATTCATTTTATACCATCAAAATTCCCTCTAACGGAATCTTTAAAGATCGCGGGAGTAAATTCATGGGCTACGCTTATCCTGTAAAAACTGAGGAAGATATAAAGCAGCATCTCTCAAACTTAAAAAAAGAACATGTTGGCGCAAGGCATTTTTGTTATGCGTGGCGCTTAGGAGCTGGGGGACAAGCTTGGCGAGCCAACGATGATGGTGAACCAAACAACAGCGCAGGCAAACCCATTTACTCGCAAATTTTAAGCAAGGATCTTACAAACATACTTATTGTTGTAGTAAGATATTTTGGAGGAACTTTGTTGGGCGTTGGTGGTTTGGTTAATGCTTATAAAAGCGCGGCGGCCGAAGCCCTATTAGCAGCTGTGATAACCGAAGAATTCATTTATTTTCAATATAATCTTATATTTGATGTTCACGATGCAAATGCTGTATTAAGAACACTAAAAGAAATGAATGCCGAGATCATAAGTCAGGATTACACAGAACATTATACACTACTGTTCAATGTAAAACGATCTTTATCGGAAGAATTAGAAGAAAAATTAAAACCGATCTATAACGCAAAACTTACTTACCTGAAAACCCTGTAATATGTCCTCATCCAAAAAAAGTAAATACGACCTAGTAAAAACCATGTGCGCTATTCATTCTCCCAGTGGAAATGAAGGGCAGATGAAAGATTTTGTTCTAAATTATATTGCAAAGAATAGCAAGAACTGGCAACACAAACCAAAAATAATTCACGGCAAAGGTTTTCAGGATAATGTCATTTTGATATTTGGTAAACCTCGCACAGCAGTGTTTGCTCATTTAGATAGCATTGGTTTTACAGTACGTTACGGAAAGCAATTGGTAAAAATTGGCGGACCGGTTTGTAAAACCGGAATTGAATTGATAGGAACTGATAGCAAAGGTACGCTAACTGTTACTTTGCAGGTTACCGAAAAACACGGAATGCGCGAATTGAGTTACAAAAGCAAACGCGATTTTGAAAGAGGAACCGAATTAGTATTTAAACAACATTGGAAAGAAGATAAGAACTTCATTCAGTCATGCTATATGGATAATAGGCTTGGGGTTTACAATGCTTTAAAAGTTGCCGAAACATTAAAGAACGGTGCTATTGTATTTAGTACTTACGAAGAACATGGCGGAGGATCAGTTGCTTATTTACAAAAATATCTTTACGAGAAATATAAGATCACGCAAGGATTGATATCAGACATATCATGGATAAGCGATGGCGTGCATCCTGGAAAAGGTCCGGTAATATCTATGCGTGATAGTTTGATCCCGAGAAGAAGTTATATTGATAAGATCATTGGTATAGCCAATAAGAACAAAGCCATATTTCAATTAGAAGTAGAAGGAAGTGGTGGAAGCGATGCTAAAGAATTGCAAATGGGTGAAGCACCGTGGGATTGGTGTTTTATTGGCGCCGGCGAATTAGGAGTGCATTCGCCCGAAGAAAAAGTTCACAAAGATGATATTGAGAACATGATCAAATTATATCAAATACTTTTAAAGGAACTTTAAGCAAATAAAAAAGGCCACTCGTTTGAGTGGCCTTTTTATTTAATTGTGGTTACAATTATTTTTTGTTCACTGAACCTGCAAGGTCAGAACCAGCTTTAAATTTCACTACTTTTTTAGCAGCGATTTTAATTTCTTTACCGGTTTGTGGGTTACGCCCAACACGAGCCGAACGTTTAGCAACAGTAAAAGAACCGAATCCTACTAATCCAATTCTGTCACCTTTTTTTAATGCTTTGTTGATAGCATCGATAGTTGAATCTAATGCACGACCAGCGTCTGCCTTAGTTAATTTAGCGCTAGATGCAATTGCATCAATTAATTCTGCTTTGTTCATTTTAGTTTTTGTTAAGGGTTAAACAATTATTAATTCAAGAACAAATATATCTCATATTCTACTGCTGTCAAGCCTTGCAGAGGACAAAAGCCTTATTATTGTTGAAAAACCGGGGTTTTGTTAATAACTATTGGCTGAAATCGTTTAGCAGCAAGGGTTTTGAGCGATCAGCCCATTGCTTTTGTGAATATAGTTGGGATTCAGAGCTTCGATGCCCGCTAAGCGAATAACAGTCACTATTTAAGCAAAGTTCCTTCGGCGAATTTATAACCGTTCAAAAATTCCTTTACAGTCATTCTTTTTTTGCCTTGCAATTGCACTTCTATTAATTGCAAAATTCCATCGGCACAATTAATATGTATAAACGTCTTGTTATCGGTATCAACTAAACCTTTTGGAGCGTTGTTGCTATTTGCGATCATCGCTGCCTTAAATATTTTTAAGGTTTGCGTTTGCCCGTTTGCATCAACAAATTCTGTGAACGCAGTGGGGTATGGACTTAATCCTCGCACATGATCATATATTTTCTTCAACGGCCAGGTCCAATTTATTTTACACGTGTCTTTAAATAATTTTGGCGCGTGTGTAGCAAGTGTATCATCTTGCTTGATAAAATTCAATGGTGTGCCGTTGCGCGAATCATCAATGGCTTTTACAGTTTTCACTATCAACTTTGCTCCGATCAACATAAGCTCATCATGTAGTTCGCCGGCCGTTGTAGTATCATCCAGTTTTAATTTCTCGCGAAATAAAATATTTCCGGTATCAATTTCATGTGATAGCTTAAATGTGGTAACTCCGGTCTCAGTATCCCCATTCATCACAGCCCAATTGATAGGCGCAGCTCCTCGGTATTTTGGTAATAAAGATCCATGAAGATTGAAAGTGCCAAGAGGAGGCATACTCCAAACAATTTCGGGCAACATTCTAAATGCAACAATAATTTGAATATCGGCTTTCAAACTTTTTAATTCGTTGATGAAATTCTCGTCCTTTAAATTTGTTGGTTGCAATATTTTAAGATCGTGCTTTAAAGCAAATTCCTTTAC
>JAGPDW010000275.1:0-2973 GCA_018057345.1 Bacteroidia bacterium
AGTTTGCAAAGATCGGATTTGGTGAATTCATTGTAAAGCTATTTGGACCTGACCACATATAGCTTATTGCATTTGGTGCATTTGCAGCAAATGTTGCTCCTTGGCGCTCACACACTGTGATGCTTTGGATAACTGCTACACTTGGTACCGGAATAACATTTAAAGGAATATAACTTGTAGTTGAACAACTCACTGATCCTATGGTGAAAATTGCATTCACTGAATAGTTACCGCCTGATACTGGTTGAATGTTAGTGATGGTGTTAACTTGGTTAGTTGAATTAAATCCGTTTGGTCCAAACCATTCGTAACCTGAAGCACCAAGAGCGCTTGCTGAGAACGTACCTGTAGTAAATTGACAAACATTAGCTGAACTAAATGCTGTTACCGGATTACGCGGAACAACAGACACATTAGTAACCGCAGTTGAAGTACAAACTAAAGTTGTGCTTGGACTAACATAGTATGCAGTTACTGAATAGTCGCCCGAATTAATTGGTGCTACGTTGTTGATCTGTGGATTTTGTAAAGTTGAAGTAAATTGTGGTACAGTAGAACTTGCCCAACTATAAGATGTTGCTCCAACTGCAGCGGCAGTTAATGGCAAATTAGAGTTTTGGCAAAGAGTAAAGAATGGCGTAACAACTAATGGAGCAACGGGTACAACCGCAGCGCTCATTTGAGCTGTTGCAGAACATGTAAGTGTTTGCTGATACGTTGGCGCAAGATACGCGTTGGTTACAGTTAAACTGTAGAAACCGGTTGCAGCCGGCATAACGTTATTAATTGTATTACTTAATGTATTTGCCGTAAATGCATTCGGACCAGTCCATGAATAAGTAGTAGTTGCACTAACGTTTGCAGCAGCATTAATAGTTAAAGAACTTCCTTGACAAACCGGACCGTTATTTGCTAAAGCTGTAATGGTTGGTGTTGGATAAACATTTACAGTTACCTGACTAACAATTGGACAAGAACCTGCCGAAACAGTAACTGAATAAACACCACTATTAGTTGGTTGAGCAACAGCGATGTTTGTAGCACCACCAGTAGTTGTTGTAGGAATGATAACTGAATATGCACCCGGGCCGCTCCAAGTATAGCTTAAAGCAGTAGTAGGAGAAGCAGACGTATTAATACCTAAGTTTAATTGTGAACCGTTACAAAGAGGTGAGTTACTTACCGCCGTACCTGTCATAACACCCGGAGGCGTGATACCCACATATATGTTATAATCTTCAGTTTCACCGTAACCAGCCAAATTACAAGGGTCGATACTAGTACCAGCTGTCCAATACACACATCTTACCCTCATACGGTAAGTACCGTTTGCTTGAGCCGCTGGTGTAGTAAAGTTACCCGAAATAAAAGTTGCAGCAGGAGGAACAGCTGTAGTAACAACACGTTCTCCAGGCACTTGAAATATACCGTCACTGTTCCAATCAATGAACACAGCAAAACCTTGAGGGAATGTGTTACCTGATTGAAAATTACAAGTAACATTCTGACCCGGGCTTGTAACTAAATAATGTTGACAGCCATGGAAAAAATAATTCCTTGAACCAATGTTAGGGAAGTTTTGCGAATTACAACCTGAGTTGTTGTTCGTAATGTTACCTGTTGCACCAGTTGTATTAAAACTGTTAATGAAGTCATTGATCCAGTTACCAGGAGCGTTTGAAGGACCCGCCTGATTACATGGTTGATTCCAATACGTTGGCATACAAAATGGCGCAGGGCCTACAAGCGCCTGTGCATGTGTTTTTGTATTTGTCAGAATCAATCCAACAAGAACCAAAAAACTTATTTTACTTAATATATTTTTCATCTTTATAACTTTAAAAATAATTACGGTTTATAGAATAATTTATCAGCAGGTAATAGAACAATTACATCTTTGTATCCCGGCACCTCAACGATCGCTTCTTCTGTAGCCTTTCTGTTCTTTTCAAAACGGCTAATATCTAAACCAGTTTCATCCATTGAAATTCCTTCAGCTTTTACATTACGCTTAATGTAAAATGATTCTGAGAAATACCACATTTGTTTAACATAGTCGTATTTATTTGATTCTTTCCACTGTTGAAAGCTCGGAATATCATTACCATGACTAGCTATCAAAAATATTTCGAACTTTTTAACCTTCTCAGGATCTAATTTTATTTTACTAAAGTCCTGTGAGAAGCTTAAAAGTGACATTCCCATCATCAGAATCAGAAATAAGAATTTGGTATTTGTTTTCATTTTGGATGATTTTATAATACAAAGATACAGTAAGAGAGGGGTTTAGCTTAGTTTTTCAATTATTTAAAAGTGAGTTTCACTCAAAAGTTTTCAAGGGTCTAAACTTTAGACGACTGAGTGAAATGCTCATTTTAAGCCATTTTAGTAACATAGAAAAGTTATTTAAAACGTTTTAGTATAGTGACCTAGTTCAAATGTTAAACACTATCTTTTTGTTTTACAGTAATTTAAATTTAATTTAGGTAAGCCCGTTATTTCGTCACTTTTTTGAGGAAGGCATTGATCTCCTCCAAAGTATTGTGCTTTGAAAAACTGAAACGGTAGGAATTTTTGACCTCCTCATCATTTAAACCCATACCCTTTAAAACATGAGATGGGCTAGCCTCAAATGAGGTACATGCAGAACCACTCGAAAAGGCAAATTGATTTAAAAGTTCCTTCAAATTTAGCTGTTGCGGAAATTTTATATTGGAAGTATTATACAGCCTATTTCGCGTTGTACCATTTATAGAGAGTCCTTCTATATCCAATAATTGATGCTCAAAATGGTTCTTTATTTTTGAAATGTGTTCGTTCATTTGCCAATAATCGCGTTGGGCGATTTCGCAAGCCTTTGCCATTCCTACAATTCCTGCCACATTCAAAGTTCCCGAACGCAAATTGGTTTGATGCGAACCTCCATGCATCTGCGCCAACACATTTACTCTTGGATCTTTTCTTCTTATATAC
>JAGPDW010000107.1:0-10219 GCA_018057345.1 Bacteroidia bacterium
AAAAATTACTTCACTTGGAAGCCGAACTTCACAAACGCGTGGTTGGTCAGCACGATGCCATTGAAAGTATTGCCGATGCTGTTAGAAGAAGTAGAGCCGGTTTACAGGATAATAAAAAACCAATTGGATCTTTTATTTTCTTGGGAACTACCGGTGTAGGTAAAACCGAATTAGCAAAAGCGCTTGCCGAGTTCTTATTTAGCAATGAGAATGCTATGACGCGAATTGACATGAGTGAGTTTCAAGAACGTCATGCCGTGAGCCGATTAATTGGTGCGCCTCCGGGATATGTGGGTTATGATGAAGGCGGACAATTAACCGAAGCCGTGCGCAGACGTCCCTACTCTGTTATTTTGTTAGATGAAATCGAAAAAGCACACCCTGATGTTTTCAATATCTTATTGCAAGTATTGGATGATGGACGATTGACCGATAGCAAAGGACGAACTGTGAACTTCAAAAACTCGATCATCATCATGACAAGTAATATTGGTTCTCACATCATACAAGAGAGTTTTGAATGCATGACCGATAAGAATAAAGACGATGTGTTGATCAAAACTCGCGCGCAGGTTTTTGACTTGCTGAAGAAAAGTATCCGCCCTGAATTTTTGAATCGTATTGATGAAGTGATCATGTTTGAACCTCTAAGCCGTAAGGACGTGAAAGAAATTGTAAGGATACAATTCAACCTCATCGTAAAACGTTTAGAAGAGCAGAACGTAAAGTTAAAAGCAAGCGAAGAAGCCTTAGATTGGTTAGCCGAATTAGGATTTGATCCGCAATTTGGTGCAAGGCCTGTAAAACGTGTATTACAAAAACAAATACTTAACGAGTTATCGAAGCAACTTTTAGAAGGGAAAATTGATAAGGAAAAAGAAATTGTTGTAGATATGTTTGAGAACAAGTTTGTATTTAGAAACTAATAAATGTTTCGTAAATACTTTCATATTACTATTATAATTTTGATGGGAGCTTTAGCAAGTTTTGGAATGGCCATAGTTGGCGCTGTGCCGGTCAAATTCTCTAAAAAAGAAAGTACTGAAGATGAGGAGAAGAAGGAAGTCGTAATAAAAGAAAAATCAGAAAGTAAAATACAAAAGGATCAGAATAATTAAAATAGCCCCGCTTAAAAAGCGGGGTTCTATTTTTCACTACACTCCATCTCGCAAAAGGTTCATTCGCATATGAGTATTTTAACCTCATTTACTTTTGTAATGCATCAAATAATGAATTATTTTTAGAGAATGGCTGAGATCTCCGAAAACAAAAAGAACTTCCAAAGAGTTATTTTGTTTGTTGCTATTTTAATTGTTTTATTATTTATCCGCTTTTCAGTATTTGGAAAAGAGAAGGATTTTGACAAGATCATGAAATACACCGCCACCGAACTTAATAAAACTTGTCCACAGCAAATAGATAATGATACCCGACTCGACAGCGCTTCTATTCATGAAAATAAAACATTTCGTTACAATTACACTTGTTTGAATTTCAATAAAGATTCAATGGACGTTGAAATGTTTGCCATGAGTGTTAAACCGGCCATGATAAATAATGCTAAAAGTAACCCTGATCTACAATTATTCAGAGATAATAACGTTATTTTAGAATATTATTTTAGGGACGAGCTTGGCAAATTTATGACCCGAGTTGAAATAGTACCCGCAGAATACTTAAATTAAAAAACATGAACTCAAAAAATATAACACTTTCCTTATTCCTTTTAACCGCTTTGTCTCTAGCTATATTTAGCTGTAAGAAAAAGAAAACAAACGAAGCCATGTATGATGAAGCAAGCTCAGGGTCGCTAAGTTTTTACAAAGGCAAAGACACTCTATGGGATCCAAAAGGAGGAAGTCCACACGGTTATTTTAAACTCAAGTTCAACCAAACTGCTTTGAATGCTTTGGGCGCTGACGGAAAATTACCGGCTGGTCAAACTTTTCCTGATGGTTCATTGATCGTGAAAGAAGTTTATACTAATAACGTATTAAGTTTATACGCCGTGATGAGAAAAGACCCCAAATCAAAATTTGCATCCAATAAATGGGTATGGGCCGAATACGAACCTAACGGAAAAGTTGTAATTGGGGTCAATAAAGAAGGAAAAGACTGCGTTTCTTGTCATAAAAGTGGCACTCCCCGCGACCTTACCCTATCATTCGACCTTCATTAATTGTTAAAGAATCGAGAATGTCAATAGTTGATATATCAACTATTATTTCGTAATTTTGCTTCATGCAAAAGCTCAACGAGATATTTTTCTATCAGCTCGAAAAAGCCATAAAATCGTATCGCCGCTATGTACAGGCCCGATTTAAAGACCAAGGTTTTGGCATTACAGTGGATCAATGGTTAGTACTAAAAGCCTTGAGCGAAAACACTAAACTTACCCAATCAGATCTGGCAGAATTGGTATTTAAAGATAAAGCCTCTATGACTAGATTAATTGAACTTTTAGTACTCAAAAAACTTGTTCAACGTGCAGCCCACGAAACTAGTCGCCGCAGATTTAAACTTACTATTACCGATAAGGGAAATGAACTTATTACACAAATAACCCCTTTGGTAAAAGACAACCGAAAGCACGGTTTACACGGTATAAGCTTTGCCGAACTACAAGCCACAGAACAAACCCTTAAGAAGATCATAGATAATTGTAACAATTAACGGAATTTACCATTTATAAAAGGACTATAAAAAGAGTAATATTTTTGGTAAATTTGATGAGAGCACTCGATCATAGTATTAAAAACCTTACAAGATGGTTAAAATAATTACTGGTCTTTTTTTTCTGAACACCTTATTTCAATCGAATATGGAGTTCTGCAAAATCCTATTTCGCACCGAGGGTGTAGAAAATGCTTATCCCCATTTATCTATTGATAGTAAACGTATTCTTTATCAATCAAACGCTACCGGCAAATGGCAATTATTGATCTTTGATCTTAATACCAACAGCCATATTGAAGTTACAAAAGATAAATTCAATAATAATTTTGCCGATTGGAGTGCCGATAACGAATGGATCTCTTTTGTGAGCGATCGCGATGGCAACGAAGAAGTTTATATAATGCGTACCAATGGTAAAGATCTTAAACGCATTACAAACGATAAAGGCAGTGATATTCATCCGCATTTTAGTCCTGACGGAAAACAATTATTATTTAGTTCAACCCGCGGTAACGGTACTTTAGATATTTATAAATACATTATCAAAACAGGAGCGCTTGAACGCATTACTTATACAAAAGAAGATGAATTGTTTGCACGTTATTCTCCCGATATGAAAAAGATCGTGTATTCAAAAATGGGTGAGAAAACGGATGATGTGTTTGTATTGAATGTTACCACGCACCAAAGCGAGAACCTTACAAACACACCCGACATTCAAGACGGCTGGCCCATGTATAATAAAACCGGAGATTGGATCTACTACTCTACAGCAAAAAATGGTTCGCGTTGTATCTTTAAAATGAAACAAGATGGATCGGACGTAACACAAATAACATTTCCTACCGAAGAAAAAGAAGAACACGCACGTGTGTATGTTTCACAAGATGAAAAAACATTGATCTTCAATAAAAAAACAGGGAAAACGATCTCTATCTGGACCGCTAATTTGAATCCTTCTTAGATCATTAAAAAAATTATTGTTTAAAAATATGTCGCCCCTAAAGGGGCTTTTTTGTTTATTGGATTTATGTTTCTACCAACATGTCGTCCCTACGGGACTATGTAGCAATTCATACAAATATAGAATACATTCATTTACGGGATGAAACATCCCGCCCCGCGGGCTGCATTGAGGGGTGATATGTTTCATCCCGCAAACAAACCACATGTACAACATTTCGTCCCTACAAGACTATTTTCAAATACCGATTGTTCAGTCCCGTAGGGACGACATCTTGGTAGAAAAATATTAAATGGAAAACAAAACCCCTTTAGGGGTGACACATTGGTTCAGCGAAAATAATACGAATCAATTATAGCTTAGCAACCTCAACGATCTCGTTATTATTTATTTTGATATACTCCAATCCTGCAGCCGCAAATGCTTTTGCGAACCAAGCTTTATCTTTTTTTGTTTTTAATGTAAGTGTGATCGCATAATAATCTCCGTTAATTGTTCCTGCACTTGCGTTCTCAACCCCATCAACGGCTTTTAATTTATCGATCATCGCAACAAGATCAGCTTTTGTGCCAGGCTTGTAAACTTCAAAGAACAGGCTGGTAGCATTACTAAAAAACGTATTAACATCATTAGCCATACCATTTTTAATGCAGATAGTTTTTGCCGGTATTTCTTTTACAATAATAACGTCATTTCCTGAATTTGCGTTTACTGCTAAAGATCCAAAAAGGATCATGGCGCATATGGCTAATTTTTTCATCCTAAAATAATTTTAATAAAGTTAATGAATTTTAAGCAAAAACAGTACCAAATTTTAGCTTCTATCTCCCGCAGATTACGCGGATTTTCGCAGATCCGAGTGCAGATCTGCGTTTATCAGCTAAATCTGCGGGAAATAAGGGTTGAATTAACGTTTTTTACGGAAGAATTCCTTTAACAATTCGCTACACTCTTGCTCTAATACGCCCTTTACAATTTCGGTTTTAGGATGCAGAACATTTTGCTCTAATAAACCAAAACCCTTTTTTGTATCAGGTGCTCCAATAACCAATTTACTTACCTGGCTCCACGCAAGAGCTCCGGCGCACATCACACATGGCTCGAGCGTTACATAAATTGTACAATCGGTTAAATATTTACCGCCTAAAGAATTGGCAGCGCTTGTAATAGCTTGCATTTCGGCATGCGCTGTTACATCGTTTAAACGCTCGGTTAAATTATGCGCTCTTCCAATGATCTTGTTATTTGCTACTACTACAACGCCAACGGGAACTTCATCTGCATCAAATGCTTTTTGTGCCTCTTTTAAAGCCTCAAGCATAAAATGTTCGTCGCTATATAAAGGCATTATTGACATGTACAGGTTTGCGGCGCTTTCAAAATATTGATATCGTTAATTTCACTAACGCTGTCGCAATCGTAGATCACTAAATTAAAATTGTACTCGCCTGCATGTTCCTTTTGCTCTTCAATAAAATAACTGCCGCACGGAATTTTATGTACATCACTTTTATCGTAATTAATTTCAAAATGACGCAATTTTATTTTTAGAAGATGTTCGTTAAGCTTCAAACAATTCATTTTGCAACGAGCTTTATCGCTTAAACGAAAATACTGAAATGATAACTCACGCATTTTTACTTGGCCGGGACTGGCGCAACTGCGATTACCAAACATTGCATAAACTATCAAAAGGCCTATTCCAAAACCAATGCCGTAAAATCTTAAACGTTTCCAGAAATTCATGGCCCAAAATTAAACAAAATGGACAAGGCGCCCTATTTTTGTTTGGCTTTTTGCATTGGATTTTCTCCTTTGCTTGGGTTATTTCTTCTTCTCTTTACCGATTTTGCTTTGAACACCTCAAATTTGGCAGGTTCCGCCTTTATATTCCAAGTATTATTCTTTTCGTTAATGTCGGCTGTTTCTCTCATAGGGTCTAACTGGATCGCCAAAACTTTTTTATTTTTTAAAAACGTTTTACGAACTTCATTTTCATTTTTACGCCATAAACCAACATTCATGCGTTCAATTTCCTTTGATCCATCTGTATAGATCCATTGAATGATAATTGGCATTACCAACCCGCCCTTGTTCGAAAATTTAATATCGTACACATAAGAGCCTTCAAATTTTGCAAATGCTGTATCAGGCATCTCGTCATAATTATCATATCTATCCTTTACTTCTTTTACTACTTCGTTAGGATATTTATAATGCGAATAAAAATCACGAAGTGTTGTATCAATATCTACTAATGGTTTAATTCCTTGCTCTTTATTTCTGATCTGCGATATATTTATAAAAGGATCCTTGTATGGAGGATAATTGTACATCGTATCCATTTTTACAGGAACAGTTTTTCCGGCAGTGATCTTGTATGCTTTTACCGTGTCAATACTAATATCAACAGGATCTGTATCATAAAACCATCCGCGCCAATACCAATCTAAGTCAACTCCGCTAGCGTCCTCCATGGTTCTAAAAAGATCAGCAGGCTCAGGATGCTTAAATGCCCAGCGACGAGCATACTCTTTAAACGCGTAATCAAACAATTCGCGACCCATGATAGTTTCACGTAAAATATTCATGGCCGTAGCAGGTTTGCCATAGGCGTTTGCACCAAAGTTGTAAATGTTCTCGCTGTTGGTCATAATTGGTTCCAACATGTTTTTTGGCAAACGCATATAATCGCAAATTTTGTAAGCCGCACCTCGTTGCGAAGGGTAATTAGCGTCAAATTCTTGCTCGGTTAAAAATTGAACGAATGTATTCAAGCCTTCATCCATCCAAGTCCATTGACGTTCATCGCTATTAATGATCATCGGGAAAAAGTTGTGCCCTACTTCGTGAATAATTACTAAGATCATTCCATTTTTTGTTCCTTCAGTATATGTTCCGTCTTTTTCTGTTCTTCCAAAATTAAAACAGATCATTGGATACTCCATTCCATTTGATGCTTCTATACTTTGAGCTACAGGATATGGATATGGAATTGTAAACTTTGAATATGTTTTAATTGTATGCGCCACAACTTTGGTTGAATACTTTCTGTACAAACCATAAGCTTCTTTAGGATAAAAACTCATACACATCACGCGTTTACCCTCACATTTCGCCGGCATAGCATCCCAAATAAATTTACGTGAGCTTCCCCAAGCAAAATCTCTAACGCTATCGGCTTTAAAGATCCATGTTTTAGTTCCGGTTGCTTTATTTTTTTCGGCAGCTTCTGCATCGGCTAATAAACCTATCTCAACCGGTTCGGTAGCAGTTTGTGCTTTTTGCCAGCGTGCAAATTGTGCAGGAGATAATATTTGCTGATAATTTTGGCATTCGCCTGTGCTACACACCAAGTGATCAGCGGGCACGGTCATTTTTACTTTATAATTTCCAAATGCTAATGCAAATTCTCCTCTACCTGTAAATTGTTTATTTTGCCATCCATGAAAATCGCTGTACACACACATGCGCGGGAACCATTGTGTCATGGTAAACAAATGATTTCCATCCTCCGGAAAATATTCGTAGCCACCGCGTCCACCAATTGTTAGGCGATTGCACATTTTATAATTCCATTTTACTTTAAATTTTACTTTACCTTTTGATGCTAATGGTTTTTTAAGATCAATACGCATCATAGTTTGATTGATGGTGTATTTTAAAGGTTTTCCTAATTCATCTGTTACCTCTTCAATTTTATCACCCAATCCTTGCAGTTCACTTTTTCTATCTAATCCTTTTACAAAATCTTCGGTAGTTACGGTATTGTTGCCAATACTGCCTTCTTCCATATAATTCATATCGTTTGTTGGGTCGTGTTGGTTTTCGTCTAACTGCAACCACAAATACGTTAATACATCCGGCGAATTATTTGTATAAGTGATCCACTCTGTACCATACACTTTCAAATTCTTTTCGTCCAACGTAACATCAATATCATAATCGGCTTTTTGCTGCCAATATTTTGCTCCCGGCGCTCCTGAGGCTGTACGATATTCGTTCGGTGTTGGAAGAATGGTTCCTAGTTGCTCAAATTTATTGGCGTGATTTGACTTTGGATTATTTTGAATGTTTTGGGAAAAGATAATACCCGAAAACAGTAAAAGGATAAAAAGTAATTTTAATTTCATAGATATAATTGAAGGCCTTAAATTAATGATTTTTATAAGAAATTGAGCCTAAAAATAAGGGGATATATCTAAAATCCGGTACTAAAAATTTGCCGTTGGTGGAAATCAAAAGGGAATTTTGTAAATTTAGGTAAGTAACCTGTAAATGAGATTTTGTGTTATAAATATTTGTCTCTACACCACTTTTGCTTTCTCTATTTTATTCGGTCAAAGTGGTGATACACTTAATAGATTGGATGATTTTGAGAGAAGACAAGGTTATTGGATAATTTACGGCAAAGACAAACAGAACACAACATGTTATAAACCTGAACAAAAAATCGAAGAGGGTAGTTACGTAAACAATAAAAAAAATGGGGTCTGGAAAGAATACTTTTGCAATGGGAACTTTAAAAACACATTAACTTTTGCGAATGGTAGGCCTGATGGGTACGCTAAAATGTTCTATGAAAATGGTAATTTAAAGGAAGAAGGGACTTGGAAAATTAATAAATGGGTGGGTGTATATACATTATATAAGGAAAATGGGGAAATTGAAAATGAGTTCTTATTCGATTCAAAAGGAAGAACACAAGGTGATACCACAAAAAGGGAAAGCATAATAGGTTGTGGTCCACCATGGATTGCTGCTATAAATCTTTGCGGCCCCCATACCCTTTATAATAAGAACAAACAAAAAACAAAAGAAGGTGAATTTAAAGATAATCGCTTTATTAATGGCAAAGCCTATATTTACGATGAGAACGGTATTCTCACAAGAATAGCAGTTTATAAAGACGGCGTTTACGTTGGTGATGCAGAAATTTCAAAATGAAAAAATTAGTCCTTATATCTTGTTTTCTGTTTTTGGCAACAAATAACTTCGCCCAAACCACCAAGATCAAAATAAAAAAAGCAGAGCCAATGGCTAAAGTAACTTTAGCGTGTATAGATACCGGCATAGTTCAACTATCAAAAATACTTGCCGATAAAAAATTGGTGATAGCCAATAATAAATTCAAATTAAAGATCTATTCTTATGAAGCGGTAATAACTGGAGATAGTGTGGTATCGATCTACGAAGGAAAAAACGAACTATTACCGAAAGAAATGATTGATAGACTGACAAATCAAACTTCAGACATTGATCTTGTAATAAAAATAACCCGAATTCTGGCTTACAACGAATTCAATGAAACAATAAATTTGAATGAGGTCAACTTAAAAGTTATAAAGTGAGAACTTATTTAAGCTTTCTCTTGGTTAATTTACCTGTTTTTTGTATATTTACTTTATTGAAAGCAAATTATAACATACTTATCCTATTATCTTGCTTACTGTTTATTGCTTGCAATAAAGACAAGAAAGAAGTTATATCTGCTCCCATTATGGCTACGCCAGTTCCAGTTCCCTTTGTTGAATACCGTTTACCTTTTTTGGGAGATTATGTTGGAGTTTACTCTTTGACTACACAAACTTGGACAAGCGGATTCGGAATGAGTCCAATTGACACCGTTCTTTTTGAAACAAATCATTTAAAAAACGTACTCAAATGTTCGGCACCTAGTCCTACTGTGGAAATTGCTTGTGTTACAATGTCGACTGACTCCGTAATATCAATAAACGGGTCCCACTATCAAATACGTGCAAATGGTACCGGTCCTTCCTATAGTTTTCAATTTAATAAATGGTGTAATAAGTATACCATTATAATTCGTAATGATTCATTGATTTTGAATGAATTCAGACAAGTCGGTAACTACGATAAAAGTAAAACTGATTTCACGTATTGGCGTTTCGCAGGAAAAAAGCAATGATCATAGAGATGTGATCCTCTCCACGCACATTTTTAATGCAATTACCCCTATCAAACTTACCACAACAATTTTATAAACTCTAAACGGAATCGCTTTTACATAACTCATCGCCAGATTCAAACTCAAAACTGCCAGTACTATAAAGAGCTGTCCGGCTTCTAAGCCCAAATTAAAATAGAGTAATGGTCCTGCAATCGCTTCTTCCTTTCCCAACATGGCCTTTAACAAATAAGAAAAGCCAGTGCCGTGGATCAATCCAAACAAAACAACGATCATGTAGATCCATTTTGCATTGCTGTTTTCTTTCACTCTTAAATGATAAACAGCCGTTATAAAAATGCTCAAAGCAATTAAAAATTCAATTAAAGCTGTATTGATGCTCAAGTTGCCAATTACACTCAGTGCCAACGAAATAGAGTGGCCCAAAGTAAACGCAGTGATCATCACCACTAATTTTTTCCAAGAAGAAAACGTATAGCCTATACTTAATAGTGTTACAAACAAAATATGATCGTACCCACCTAAGTCGGTAATGTGCTCTAAACCTGTACTAAACCATAACCAGAAGTTTTCCATTATCTTTACGTGATGATAAAGGTATTAAATAGTTTAATTATTGCATTTCTTGCATTTACCTTATCTGCCTTTCA
>JAGPDW010000276.1:0-2939 GCA_018057345.1 Bacteroidia bacterium
ATATTTTGCTGTTGTTTTGGCCCCTATAATTCATGAGGCGCAAACACAAAACTTGTATTACAAAACACTTACCGATTCTATCATCAACACATTTAGTGTTGACACCAATCATTTAAGCATCAAGCGCACCGATCCAATGATCAAGTACAAAAATTATTTTAATTATGTGCTTTGCTTCTATAAAAATCTGGAATATAAAAAGATCAGGATCAAAACTTCAAAAGGCCAGCATATTGCTGATGTGAAACCGGCTGCTATTGATGTGATCGCTGCGCCTGAAGATCGTGTTTATACTATTTTTATAAGTGCCGATGCGCCTTCGCTTTTGGACACTGTTATCTTTGAAAAATTAAGCGTTGATTCTAAGATCGCTCTTATCAGTCAGCAAATTAGTATGGTCAAAGAATACAGCAACCTTGGATTTTTTGAGGTGATAGGCATGCGTTTTAAAAAATATAAGATCAAACGCGGAAAGGAATTACACAAGGATATTAATTTATATACTATCGAAGCAGGTTTGGGACACCAACTAACAACCTACACCAACGAAATGAGTGATAAATTATTTGAGGATAACTGGACCGATAAACACGCCTACAAAAAATATTACGAAAAGAACATGGCTCACATGATGAATGTAATGGCCATTAATGCCTATATGCATGATTATCCGGTGTATTTACATAATATCTATAAGTAAGGTTATCCTTGCTTAAACACCTTATTCAAATTCTTTAGAAGTAAAAACAACAGAACTGTTGCAAACATCAGTAAACCAAAATTGAGCCAAAAGAAATTCGACTTATCATCAAACTTATCCCAATTCTTTCCCAATTCTCCACTCACCTTATTACCTAAAGAAGTAGCCAAACTCCATCCACCCATCATTAGTGCGGTTAAACGCGGAGGAGAAAGCTTAGAAACCATTGATAATCCCATTGGACTTAAACACAATTCTCCAATGGTAATAACACCATATCCTGCAATGAGCCACCAATAACTTGCCTTCTGCATTCCATTATTGGTATAATGCACAGCCGCCACCATTACCAAGGTAGAAAGTGCGCTAATTAAAAGTCCATAGGCGATCTTTGTAGCAGTAGTTGGTTCCTTTCCCCTTCTTTTTAAAAATGCGAAGAATGCAATAACCAAAGGAGTTAATACGATCACAAAAAATGGATTTATAGATTGGGAAATATTGGTGTTCAATAAATTTAAAGATTGGCCGTGAGGTGGAAATTTATCGGGATCAAGATTTTTAAAATACGATGGGTAATCCTGGCACATTACTGTTTCGCCCTTTTCATCTTTTATTTTACGAAACTGTTCATCTAACTGAGGAACCATTGTATTTTTCGCTTCTACCTTTTCAACACAACCTAATGCTTTAGCGGCAGGAGCAAATACAGTCGGGCACTCTCTATCGGTATAATTATTTGCGTAAATGGTTAATGCTGTTCCGTTTTGTTTAAATATGGCCCAAAATAATATTACAACTAAAAAAATAGTGAACATGGTCCCTAGTGGCTTCTTTTCCTCTTCGTTTGATTTAAAATATAGTGTAGCAAAAAAGAAAATTACCGGTATACAAAACATAAAAAAAGCATCGGTAGCGTTGCTACTTAAAATGGAGCCATCATTGCCTTTAAAAAACCAACCTATTACCGCAAAGATCACCCCTACGCCCATCACTTTTGCAAAATACATTATAAAAGGTTTGTCCTCCGGCTTTGGTTCGCGGCGCACATCAACATGTTTGTAATGTTTGATGCCAATAATAAAAGTAATTACACCAATAAACATTCCAATACCCGCTGCCATAAACGCGCCGTTCCATCCTATTCTATTCAACATAATAGCACCAATAAAATTGCAAATGAACGCGCCAATATTAATACCCATGTAAAAAATATTATAACCAGTGTCTTTTTTGTCTTTGTAACGCGGGTCGTTAAACATATTTCCAAGCAACGTAGAAATATTTGGTTTAAAAAAACCGTTACCAATTACCATAATTACTAAAGCGGTATAAAAAGCCCACATTTGGGGAATGGCAAGCATGCAATACCCAATTCCCATCATGGTACCTCCAAGAATAATAGAGAATCGATAACCTAGCTTAAGATCTGCCAATAATCCACCCATAAATGGCGTTAGGTAAGCTGCGGCAATAAATGTTCCGTAAATATCAGAAGCATCTGCATTATCCCATCCAAATCCACCTGCAGTTTTTTCGGCTGTCATATACAGCACAAACAAACCTATCATTAAATAATAACCAAAACGTTCCCAAAATTCGGTGAACACCAGGAAAAATAATCCTTCAGGATATCTGCGTTCTTTACTCATGTGATAAAGATAATGATTGCCAATAATTATAAAAATATTTACAGGCATTTATTTACTTAGCAACAGCTATTAGTTTAAATGAGTAAGCTTAGCATATGAATTATTAAGCAAAACATCCCTTTCAATTTGATTCTGTAGTTTTGCTACAAATAATTATATCATCATGAAAAATATTTTTACTGCAATTAGTCTACTTATTTCAATCAACGCAATTAGTCAAAGCTCAGTTAAAAACACAACCTTATTGGCCAATTGTACCTCATGTACCGGTACATATACATGGAATACTACCTCGCCAATGGACCCTGAGATCATGTTTTCAAGCTCGGCGTTTTCAAAAGACCTACAAACAACAAATTACGGTTTTAATATCCCCGCCGGCGCAACCATTTTGGGCATTGAAGCAAGAATTCAATATAATACGTCCTTTACAAGCCCTACCGGTTTAATTGATACTTTGGTGAGTTTGTTAAAAGGAGGAGTTGTTTCCGGAATAAGTAAACACAACCTCACACCTGTTTACCACGCTTCGGTTGTTACCCAGGTTCTTTTAGGTAGTCCAACAGATCTTTGGGGCACAACTTGGACGC
>JAGPDW010000277.1:0-2932 GCA_018057345.1 Bacteroidia bacterium
GGTGGCAGTTAAAAAAATGTATTTGGCATTCTTCCTTTGCCCAAAGTTGGAGTTGTTACCAACTGTAATAAGATCACCAATTTTGAGCTCTGCCTTTGTTCCATGAAAATAAGTTTGTGCAAATGGCTTTGCGCTTTGTGCGCTTGGTGTATTGTTGTTTTTATTTTCTTCCATCTTTAAAATGGTTTTTACTTTAAAAGTCTTCGACAGCGGGGTTTTGTTAATCAGTGATTTTAACAAGAGTCAAAAGTCCTTTTTCGAATGCATCGCTGAACAAAATGTTTGAATTATTATGGATAAATTTTCCGTCTTTAAATTGAAGCCGTTTTTGGTCCATAATGAAGAAATGATTTTGTCGATCTTGAAGCACTGAAGAATTATTTTTGGTTAAATTGACAACATCAACTCTTTTTATAACGCCTTTTTCAAGAAGTAATTTTATTGGAACAGGATTTCCCTGATAAGAAATAAAATACTTTGTTCCTTGGCCTGGCATACCAAACCATGGAATAACTTCACCGGCACTTAGCTTCAAGTCTGGTGGTAATTGGTTAAAGATAAAAAAGTATTTCGGATAGCTTTCGAAATCCGCAGGCAATGATTTTTTTTCGAAGGGCTCATCTTTTGACCAAAAATAAAGAGCTTGATTTTGCCAAGCCGGATTATTCGGGTCGTCTTGCAAATTATTGCTCATGTAATGCATAAATAATTCATGAGTCATTATTTGCAATGGAGCTTTTTCAACTAATGCTTTCAGCTCAGGATCAAGTCCTGTTTTATTAGTCGAGCCGGAGTTGTCGACTGACTTATTTTTATTAAATAGATTTTTGAACATAGTCTTTTGTAAAATTATACCAAAAGGCGTTTAAATATACAAAAGGTTTTTAATGCCGAAGCAAATTTTATCTAATGGCAATCAAGCGCGGATTAAAAATCCGCGCGAGCGGGTAGTCAGGTTTAAAGTTTAATTTATTCTTGTCCATTAGAAACTTTAGGTTTGAAATGGTGTGCGTCTGAGTCTTTTTGTCTTTAATCATTATCAATCGTTTTAGATTACCGATAACTACCGTGCAGATACTACTTCATGGCCTCTATCGCTCACATAAATATACCAAATCACGTCCTATTTTGCAATTGGCGTAAAATAGACAACAAAACGCTTAAACCATCAAATACTCATGCCCCTTAATCCCCTCATTAAATATCAGATCTAACACCGAGAGGTTAGGCACAAAGCCCATTTTATCTGAAAAGGTTTGGTAATAGGCTTGCTGTAGCAATTCAGCTACACGTTTGTCTTGGATGGTTTTTTTAGGATGGATCTCTTCTCGCAGGTCGGTAAAAGTGGGGTCTTCTATATAAGCCTCCGAATAGCTGATGTCTTTCTTTAAACGAAAGGCCCTTAGGATCCATTTTAATTGTTCGGCATTGTATTCGTGCAGAAATTGGTATTCATGGTCGTAAAACGAGCGTAATTCATCTTCCAAAAAATCAAAGTAGGGCGAGTTTTTATACGCGCTGGTGATGGAGCGCCAATGTTGTTTTTGCCAATCTTCGGCATAACTGATCTCAATGTCTTTTACGGGTGCATGTTCAGCATATTTCTTTACAGGAATACTTAAACTTAATTCTCCATTAGCACTCAATATCTTTGTTCGGTTACGATAACTTTGTTTTTGGTAATGTTCGTGTAGGTCAATACAAATTGAATCAGCATTCAAAACATAATACAGGTATTGTATATTGGGCCAATAGGCAGAACCCAAAACTATTTTCATTCTTTGTGGACTAAAACTCCTAAAACTTTTCCTTTAATATAACTCTTGGGTAAAAATCCCCATTGTCGGCTATCAATGGCATTATCGCGGTTATCGCCCATCACAAAATAATAATCTTGTTTTACTTTGTAATGTTTAGTGAGTTCATCATTAATAAAAATAGAATCGTTCTTTATCTCTAATTTATTTTTTTCGTACGTGCTAATTATTTTGCTGTACAGTTTAATGCTTACAGTATCTAAAACCAACGTATCATTCTTTTTAGGCACATATAATTTTCCAAAATTATCGGCATTCCACGAAAACAAACGCGAGTAGGGGAAAGCGCGCTCATCGTATATATCCGCTTTTTCGGTGCGCATTTCCATATTCTTTACAAAATACAATCGCTTTACACTATCCGCTTGCGAATTGGTTAACGAGTAAGCGTATTTTCCTTTTTTAGAAATAGAACCGCCTTCAAATAATTTATAACGCGCTCGTGTGAGTGAATCAATTTTGGCGGTGTCAGTATCCAAAATATAATTAAACTTAATACTGAGCGGATCATCAAAAATGCGATCGTTGGTAAAAATGGTCTTGTTCATGATCATTACCGTATCTCCGGGCTCGGCCACTAAGCGCTGCATAAAAAATGCTTTTTTCTCGCCACTGTCCTTTGCCGGAAATTCAAAATACAAAACGTCTTCTTTTTCGTAATTAAACACCAGTTTATTTACAAATACAATATCGCCTTTATGAATGGTATCGGCCATATCGGCACTATTTACCACGCAAAACTCAAATACAAATACTTTTAAAATAAAAAAGGTAAACAAGGCAATGATGCCGTTAACGAACCACTTGAACTGTTTTAAATATTGGAGAATTCTATTTAGCACCTTTGGCTTTTGGTTTCATCTTTTCTTTACGTAAACGGTTCCATCTGGTTGCACCCCAAATAGCGAAAATTGTTACCAAAAATGGTATTTTAATTGAATGTAGTTTACCATCATCTACATAGCACAGGATTCTATCCCAGCGATACTTGCCCTCTTTACTGTTTTTAAAGAGTCCTTTAACAAAACTTGCTCCACTTATTTGGTTCTTCTCCGAATATTTAATGCTTAACCATACAAAAAACGGTGAGCCTACAATATGATCAAATGGTACTA
>JAGPDW010000108.1:0-10165 GCA_018057345.1 Bacteroidia bacterium
TTGTAAATGTGTCACCATCCGGAATTCCATCATCACTATTTACTATTTCAGCTTTGGCGCCTATATTTGGAACTTCAGGAATAGGTACCGTTGTACCTGGCGCTTATCCAAATTACAATTTAAATATTCCAACACCCTCGCTTAGTTTTAATGCTATTTCGGGAATGCTAACTTTTCAGCAATCGCCATTTAGTACTAATTTAAATATTTCACCACAACTTGGCTTACTTAGTAATATTTTAACCGTTGGTACTAACACCTTAGCCATTCCTGCTTTGAATTTTTGGTCGAAGCCAACAGCTACTGCCGTTGCTTTATATAATGGCACAGATTATGTTGGAATAGGAACAACAACTCCACAGCAAAAATTAGATGTGTTGGGATATTTAAGAGTTGGTGCAGGTTCGTTACCTTCTGATGAGGGTTGGTTGCTTTATAGTCCTTCACCTGGATTATCGATCTTAAGAGCAGGTGGAAGAGCAACAACAGAAATGCGATTAGATCAAAATAATAATGCGCCAATGACTTTATGGACAGCTTCAGCAGAGCGGGTAAGGATATTAGCAAATGGAAATGTTGGAATAGGTACCGCCATACCGAATGAAAAACTAGAGGTGGCAGGTAATATTAAGGTACCGGCTGCTAATGAATACTTGTACGCATCACCAAAGGCAAAAATAATTTCAGTACCGGGGGCATCTTTTCTTCCCGAAAATTCAGCGGTATACGGTAGAGCCATGATTACAGGAAATGTTTATGTCTCTAATGGTACACCAGGAAGTGTGGCATATCTTGATGCAGGAGTTAATTTGCCGGATGGAGCAACTGTTACCGGCATCGATGCTTATGTTGTAGATAATGATGCGGCTTATAATGTGTCATTAGTGCAGTTGTGGAGAAATGACGGATCTGCGGCTACATCTTACGGGAACGTTGTTAATATGGCTCAAACCGCTGGCACCACTGGCTCAAATGCAAACATTCAAATCTTAAGTGATAATACCATAAATAATCCTTTAATTGATAACTCGCTTTATACATATTATTTACGTTTTGGTGGAATGCAAGCAAATTCGGACATACGAATTGTTAAAGTATTAATATCTTATACGATAAATAAAGCTGACTAATGAAACAATTATTAATTAAATAAGTAAAACATTAGAAATGAATAAATTAATTTTTATAGGATTGATTACACTATTTTCAATTGGTGTTAATGCGCAAAGCATCTCTCCTTCAGTAATTAATTCGGGAGGAAGAACGAGCACAACAACTGTCAATTCGCAAACCGTAATTTATACCGACAACATTGGTGAGGCAGTTATTGGTAGCGGGTCTGCATCGGGGAATATCATTACTCAAGGATTTCTACAGCCTGATTATTCTAATATAAACGGCATTTCGGTTACAGTGTTTTCGGCTAACGTGAGCTGTTCTGATAAACGCGATGGTTTTATTAGAGTTGAAGTTGAGAACCATCCTGACATAGCGTTTATAAAATATTTCTGGACTCCTGATACCTTGTGTCCTACTCACGATTGTGATCGTATAGATAGCCTTTCGGCAGGAACGTTCACCGTTGAGGCCAAATGGATGTTTAACAATGGTAGGCGTGATAGTAGTTATGATGAAGTTATTATTACAGACAAAAATGGAATATGCGACCTAAAGGTTTATACAGGTATTACATTAAGTGGAAGTAATTCTAAATTAACTATTGATAATATCGAAATATATCCTCACGCAGTTGTTTCAGTGTATAACAGATGGGGTGTAAAATTATTTAGTGCTGATAAATATAATTATACTGATAACTACTGGCCAAAAAAGAATGAAAAAGTAATAGCGGGTACGTATTTTTACATCATTGATGCCGGCAAAGACGGAGTAATAAAAAGTTGGATTGAAGTATTTGAATAGAAAAATGAGAAATAGCGTGTTATTTTTTTTGACATTAATTGTTACGGGGATGTTTCGTGGAATGAGAATTGCTTTTGAAAAGGCAGGAAACTTATGTACCGGTTATAATGATCGTATGAGAGCATCGGCATATTCATTCTTCAAAACACAAGGCGTTAATTTTGAAACGATCGAACTTTAAATAGGAACTTGATGAGGAAGCACATATTTATTTTTCTTTTAATTAGTGTGGTATGGAAAGTTGCTGCACAGCAAGATCCTCAATACAATCTTTATCAGTTCAATCCTTTGATCATTAATCCCGCATATGCAGGTGCTCGCGACGGATTATCAGTTGTTGCTAATGTGCGAAATCAATGGGTTGGTTTTGATGGAGCTCCTAAGACAAGCGTTTTAAGTTGCCATGCACCGGTCCTCAACAAAAATGTGGGTATTGGATTCACTATAATTGGCGATCGAATGGGCCCCCGTAAGATGTTTGGTTTTTCCGGGAACTTCGCTTATATACTTAAGCTCAATAATAAGTTAAAATTATCCTTTGGTTTGAATGCGGGCTATAACAGGTACCAGTTTAACTACAATGAAATTACTTTCAAGACCATTGATAACACAACAAAAAACCTTGGTGATTTTAATACGGGGGCTGTCGATTTTAATAGCGGTTTTTATTTAAAGAGTAAAAGTTTTTTTCTGGGCCTTTCCTTTACACATATTGGAGCGAAGAGCCTTTATGAGATCAACATGAAGGACACTTCATTCAAAGGTTTCTTAACTTATCGTTTACGTACACATCAGTTTTTAACCATTGGAAAATCGTGGCTGTTGAATGAAAATGTTGTTTTTGCGCCAACATTAGCTTTCAGAGGCGTTAATCATGGCCAAGGTAATATTGACATTAACTTTAATTTCTTTCTTTACAAAAAGCTATGGTTGGGTTTATTCTTTAGAACTCCTTATGGACCCGGATTTTTACTGAATTATTATGTTACACCAAAATGTAAAGTAGGATATAGTTATGATACTGGTTTAGGTAATAACAGGCGATTAGGAGCTTCGCACGAAGTAAGCATTGGCTTCGACTTTTTAGGACAGAAATCAAAAATCATTTCACCACGTTTCTTGTAAATAGCTATGCACTTTAGAACTATACTCATATTATTTTCTGTTATCTTAACGGCGTCCATGTTCTCGCAATTAAGTAAGGCCGACAAGTTGTATGAGCAGAACCGTTATTTTAAGGCCATTCCATATTATGTTAATGCCACAAAGAAACAAACCACAAAGCAAAAGGCTAATTTAAAACTTGCCGACTGTTACCGCAAGGTAAATGAATACGAAAAAGCTGAAAGTGCATATCGCAGCGCTTTAAGCACTGATCCTAATGTTGAGCCACAGGTTAATTACGACTTCGCATCTGTATTAAAAGCTAATGGTAAATATGACGAAGCGCTAGAGCAGTACACAATTTATTTAAAGCAAAAGCCTAATGCCGAATCTGCAAAAAAAGTAAAGAAGTTTTGCGCGGAGATGAAATATTGGATGAGTAGGCCAAAAGAATACGAAATTAAGAATGTAGAAAAGATAAATTCAGCTAATGCGGAATTTTGCCCTGTTTATGTAAACAATAGGCTTATTTACGTAGCCGAAAAGACCAGCTTCGATTTTGTTGAATTTGAGAAAAACGATTACAACGGCCAACCTTTCTTAAACATGTACATTGCGCAGGTAAATGGAGCAAGTGCCGAAAAGAGTAAGAACTTCTCAAAGAAAGTAAATTCAGAATCACATGATGGACCAATAAGTGTTTCTTCGGATGGTAAAACAATTTATTTCACGAGAGTTACTGGTGGAGGAAAAAAAGGAAGCACGGCCAAAATATATACTGCTATGGGGCACGATCGCACTTGGGGAAATACAAGGCCCTTTCAATACAATAGCGATGAATATTCAGTTGCTCATCCAAGTATCAGTTCTGACAATAATTGGTTATTTTTTACAAGCGATATGAATGGTGGATTTGGAGGAAAAGATCTTTGGGTAAGTAAACGTAATGGCGATAACTGGGAAAAGCCGGTGAATCTTGGTCCGGATATTAATACGAGTGGGGACGAGATGTTTCCTTCAATAAAGAATAACAATATATTATTCTTTTCATCAAATGGCTTGCCGGGTTATGGAGGATTGGATGTTTATTCAGCCAAAGTGCTTGATGGAAAATGGTTATTGCAACGTAACGAAGGGTTGAGTATTAATAGTAGTTACGACGATTTTGGTATCACTTTCATGAATGATACACTAGGGTATTTTTCTTCCAATCGCGTTGGAGGAAAGGGAAAAGATGATATTTATTTCTTCCACTTTACCGATAAGTCACTTATTATTTCAGGAACTGTATTGCTCACCGAGAACGGAAAAGACCCTGCGAAAGGAATTAAAGTTACTTTAAAAGAGGAGGACGGTACTGTGGTAGAGAGCACTAAAACAAATGATAAAGGTTTCTTTGAATTCAAGAATTTAGATTCTGAGAAAAAGTACATGGCCATTATTGATAATGCTGATCCACAATTTACGGGTAAGGCCAGATATTTTTTAGCTGATGGAAACAAGATCGTTCAGCGTGTAACAAATAAGGAAGGATCGGATAAATTTGTTTTCAGGAATTTACCGGTTGATCCAAATGGTTTGCCTGATCTTTATACCAACGATGATCTTACATTAGCAGGTAATCTTTTGTATGGAGAAAACCCAAGTAAGCCATTAAAGAATACCAAATTGGTGATCAAGAACGAATTTGGTGATGTATTAGAAGAGACCACTACCAATGAGTTTGGTGCATTTACCTTCCGTAATATTCCATCTGATCAAAATTACATGGTTACAATGGCCGAAAGCGACATTGTATTACCAGATAACACGAAAATAACTTTAACTAATAAAAGCGGTAAAGAGATCAAGACCTTTTACTCTAGTGCTAATGGTAAGTTCAATTTCAAAGTACTAGCCTCGGATAAGAATACGATCAGTGAAATGAATGCTGCTGATGATAATTTAGTGATGGATATTTTTGGTTTTGTGTATGATGAGAACAAGAAACCAATTGCAAATGCCAAGATCTTCTTGCGCGAGGATTCAAAAGGTGGTGGTGTAAATGAAATTGCTACCAGTGCCAACGGAAAATTCAACTTTAAGAATTTAAGAGCGGATAAGAACTATATTTTTGAAGCAGATGATAAGGACCCTGTTTTAAATGGAGTTAAAAAGATATACATTGCCGATAGCAAAGGCCGTATTTATAGGATAATTACTAAAAATGGCGAAGGTAAATTTAGTTTTAAGGTAATTGAAGCTGATAAAACATTGTTAGGGGACTTTGTAGTGGATGACCCATGGTTGGCTGTGTTGGAATTAAAGAATAAAAAAGAAAAAGAAGAACTAACTATTGTTGAGAATATCTATTATAATTTTGGTGACCATAAATTTGATGAAGCAGGACAAAAAGTGTTAGACAAAGTAATTACGGTTTTAATTTCGAATCCAAAATTACTGATTGAGTTAAGTTCGCATACCGATTCGCGTTCAAGCGACCAATTTAACTTAGCACTTTCTAAAAAGCGTGCACAATTTGCCGTTGATTATATGATCGCTAAAGGCGTTGATAAAAAACGATTAAAGGCAATAGGCTATGGCGAAACCAAATTACTCAACAAGTGTGCTAATAATGTTGAATGCACCGATGATGAACATAAAGTTAATCGCCGGTCAGAATTTAAAATTTCCGAATCTCCATCCTCGTAGTTTATGAATATTGTTTTGTTTGATGAAGAAAATGTATGGCGCAATTTATTGCCCCTCACATTTACACGCCCCATTTCAAAGATAAGGATAGGTATCCTGAGTATAGATGAAAAGTGGAAACACAATTTCAAAAAGGCTGATATCAGTTATTTATCTTTACCACATTTAAGCGATCTGTATCCGGCTAAACTTACAGAGACTAATTATTTCATCAACGGTTCGGTTATTCCAAACGGATCTATACCTAAACAGGTAAAGAGCTTAAAGCAGAATGAAGGATTAGCATACAAAGGCACTCTTATTGCGTTTAATGGGTCGGAAGCATCGCTTAGAGCATTTAATATTTCTAAAACTATTGAAGCTACCGGCGAAGTGATGTTTGTGAAAAATGTATATGATATTTTTAAGAACAACGGCGAATGTATTAAAGCTGATTTTGATCTTATTACCAAAGGAAGAAAGTCTAAGGCACTTGCAAAAACGGTAACCGTTATTGGAAATAAGAAACTTGTTTTTGTTGAGCAAGGCGCAAGCATTAATGCAAGCATTTTAAATACTACAGGAGGAGCCATTTATATTGGAAAAGATGCTGAAGTAATGGAAGGTTGCACGGTTCGCGGACCTTTTGCATTAGGCGAACACAGTGTTTTAAAAATGAGCGCTAAGATCTATGGTCCAACTACTATTGGCCCGCACAGTAAAGTGGGTGGTGAAGTAAATAATTCGGTGATATTTGGATATAGTAATAAGGCGCACGATGGGTTTTTAGGAAATAGTGTAGTAGGAGAGTGGTGTAATTTGGGTGCCGATACCAATAACAGCAATTTGAAGAATAATTACGGTAACGTTAAGTTGTATAATTACCTTCAGCAAAAACCGGTTGATACAGGAATGCAGTTTTGTGGATTAATAATGGGCGATTATTCAAAAACCGGAATAAACACCATGCTTAATACGGGTACTGTGGTTGGTGTGGCCGCAAATATTTTTGGTGCGGGGTTTCCTCCAACACACATTCCAAGTTTTAGCTGGGGTGGAGCAGAGGGTTTTGATACATATCAGTCAGAGAAATTATTTGAAACTTCCGAAAAAGTATTCGAGCGCAGAGGTATTAAATTTGGTGATAAAGAAAAGAAAATGCTCAGTGCAGTTTTTGATTTGAGCGTAAAAAGAAATTAGATCTTAATTCCTACCATACATACATCGTCTACTTGTTCAATGTTTCCTTTCCAATCATTAAAGGTTCGTGTAAGCGTTTTTAATTGCTCTTCCATTGGTGAATTGTTAATGGAAAGAAGTAGATCATTAAGCTGTTTGTATTTGAATTTTTTTCCTCTTGGTCCGCCAAATTGATCGGCATAACCATCCGTGTAAATATAAATTATATCGCCTTTATTGATCTCTAAAGTGTAATTGGTGAATTTTTCGGTACGTTCGCCATAACCTACCGGCATTTTATCCGCTTCCAGTTCTATAAGTTGGTTATTCCTTATCATGATGGGCGAATTATATGCTGCCGCATAAGAAACAGAGTAAGTAGTTGTTATTTGCTCTTTATTCTCAAATGCCATCTTTTTATCAAAACGCATTAACACGCCATCAAATCCATCTTTTTGATCGTTCTTACTAATTGTACTTATCAATCGCTCGCGCACATAGTCAAATATTTTATTGGGTTCGGTAATTCCTCTTTCGTTAATTGCCTCGCTTAAATAGGCCATGTTCAATAAACTCATAAATCCACCCGGAACTCCATGTCCCGTGCTATCACACACCGCAACATAATACATTTCAGTAACCGTTGACTTGCCGTTTTTTTCTTTTGTTTCGTTACTGATTTGTTTACTAAGCCAATAAAAATCACCGCTTACAATATCTTTGGGATCAGTTAGAACAAAAGTATCCGCAAAAAACCTTTTTATTGATTCGAAATTATGAAGCAATGAATCTTGGATCCGTTTTGCATAATTGATACTATCCAAGATCTCTTTTTGTTTTTCTTCAATGATCAATTTTTGTTCTTCCGTTTGTTTATTTTTTTCCTCAATGATGTGTTTTTGTCTTTGTGTTAAACGGAAGCGATTATAAATAATAATAGAAACAATAATGAGTAAGGCAACTACCACAATAATAGCAATCAGTTGGATCTTGGCCTTAGCTATCTCAGCGTTTTTGGTTTTTAATTCCATAATATTCATTGTGCGCTCACCGGCCATAGTGATGCTATCTTGTTGAACTTTCTTTTGGTAGGTATACTCAAATTGCAATTGATTTATTTCACGTTGTTTATTAGCCTTTGAAAGAGTGTCTTGTAGGTATTGATATTTTTCATAGAATTTTAGCGACTCTTTAAAATTATTCTTTTTCTTATGGTATTGATATAAACTAACGTAAACACTTGATCGCGTATCAATGTCATCGTTCTCGTACGATAGTTTTTCGGCCTTTTCCAAATAGGCGATACCTTGTGCGCCGTCACCTTTAAGGCATAATAAATTACCCATTTCAGCATAAGTACTTGTGATCTCGGCAACATTCTCCGTTTCTATGGCGTATTTCAAAGCAATTTCATAGTTTGCAAGGGCCTCATCATTCATTCCCTTTTCTTCGTAAATATTACCAATGTTATTATAACAATACACTAGACCATTTTTATCATCATATTTTTCGTAGAGTGCTTTACTTTGCATGGCATACTGCATGCTTAGATCGAAGTCTTTTGTTGCGAGATAAATGATGCAGAAATTATTATAGATACTTGCTTGGTTATACTCGTCATTCAATTTTTTCATTACACTCAAGCACCTTTTTAAGGAGTTAAGGCCAAGTTGAAATTCTTTTAGTTTGATGTAAATGGTTCCAATGTTCCCTAACATGATACTTTGGCCTCTGAGGTCATTCAACTGTTCACTTAGTTTTAAACCTTGTTGGTAATAGTTAACGGCTTGAAGGTAATTACCCCTTAATTGAGAAATAGCCCCGTATGCATTATAAAATTTTGATTTGAATTTTGGATGCTTTGCAGCTAGTTTACCTTCTAATCCTAACTTGGCAAATGCTTCCGCGGTATCAAGATTTGTATATACTTTTTCCCAAATGTGGTCATAAAGTGCCAGAATACGAATCGTATCATTTTGCTTAGTGTCGTTATATATTTTTAAATAGTCTTGATCCTGAGCAGTTGTGGTAAAACCGGCCAAAAGCAAGAAAAGGAGTGAGAAATATGAGAAGAATCTATTAATAGCGTACAAGTAAATAAATTAACATCGCCTTTACAAGAAACTGGTTCGGGTAATTAGCGAATGAAGGTTTTAAGTTAGTAAAAAATCCTAGACCAACGATTATATTTTCCGAAAACCTATTTTTGGTATTTATGGCATGGATAAATCATTTTAGTTTTAAAAACCCTTGATTTTACTGGGTTTGCAGGCGAAAAGACCTTTATCAAATTTGTGTTTTTATTAACAAATTTTACTATTATTTTCTTATATTTGCAGGTCTTTTTTAGGTAATTTTAGAATTTAAAAGTGTTTTTACAAAAAGGTGTATACGGTATGAAAAAAGGAGCATTTATAGGCTTTTTGTTTATTGCTTCATCAGCGATAGGGCAGAACCTTACAAACTCTTTTCATGTTATGCGTACAGATCTTGGTCAGCTTTATGATGGATCTCAGATAAGTGTAAAAACGTACAGCTTTAACTATTCGGTATACGACAAACAAGTTGATACTGCTCGAAAGAGTATTTATTTTACTGTAAGGGAAAAAGACGCGAGCGGAAAATTTTACAGGAATAACGGCTACCAATTTGCGTTTGATACTAATAAAGATACTGTTCTTTGGGTAAACGATGTGCGTAAATTTGACATTGCCGATAATATGGACGAGCTCCTTATGATCTCAAGCGATGTAAGTACAAGTAAATTCAATAAAAACACAGGTCTCGAGCAATTCCAGCATCAAACAAAACTTGTGTTTGTTGATGCCAAACATAAAATGGGATTAACGTATTCTATCCCCACTAAACCTGAAGAGAAAAAAGTTTTAAAAGGCGTTAGTCTTGAGAATGGTAATACACTTTTTACCACAAATATTCCAAATGATTTTGATTGGGCCGAAGCTGTAAAGGCTAATGATTCAATCTTGCTAATTTCTTCTTCGGGGTTGTATGGTTTAAATATTCGATCGGGCGCTACTTGGTCGGTTACCGATGTTACAGGTGAAAAGAATCACGAAAAACTTATTCAATCTATTATTAATCCAAATGCCTTTAGGGTACAGCAAAATTCTAATCTCGAAAGCCCTGCTGAGGATGTTATTACGCAAATCTGTTCGAATATTCTTATCGAAGGTGAGAATGTTTATTTTGCAGGAAAGAATAATTTGTATAGCATAGCTTACAGTACCGGAAAAGTGAATTGGAAAGTAGATCTAAGTAAATATACTGT
>JAGPDW010000109.1:0-10162 GCA_018057345.1 Bacteroidia bacterium
TGAATAGAAAAACTATTTGAGAGACACCCATTAATTAGTTAAATTTACACGACCTATGAGTAACGTTATTTCACTTTTACCCGAAAATGTAGCAAATCAAATTGCTGCAGGCGAAGTTGTACAAAGGCCCGCCAGTGTGGTAAAAGAATTACTCGAAAATGCTATCGACGCAGGAGCCTCTCACATAAAACTTATTATTAAAGACGCCGGTAAATCACTTATTCAAGTAATTGATAATGGAAATGGTATGAGTCCGTTTGACGCGCGCCTTGCCTTTGAACGTCATGCTACTTCAAAAATAAAAAGTGCCGATGATCTTTTTAATTTACACACCAAAGGTTTTAGAGGCGAAGCATTAGCAAGTATTGCCGCAGTTGCGCAAGTAGAATTAAAAACAAAACAAGCTGCTGATGAAGTTGGGCAACAAATTACCATTGAAGGCGGGAATTTTATAGAGCAAACCAATTGCCAATGTGCAACGGGAGCAACATTTACCATAAAGAACTTATTTTACAATATCCCTGCGCGTCGTAATTTTTTAAAGGATGATAGCACCGAACTAAAACATATCATCACCGAATTTGAACGCGTAGCATTGCCGCATCACAACATACATTTTACGTTACACAGCAATACCAACGAAATTTATAACCTCCCTCCTGCTCCATTGATGCAACGTATTATGGGTTTGTTTGGAAATTATTTCAACCAACGTTTAGTAACAGTTGATGAACAAACACCTTATGTAAAAATAAGCGGCTATTGCGGTAAACCTGATATTGCACGCAAATCAAAAAAGGATCAATACTTTTTTATCAATAACCGCTTTGTGCGGAGTCCGTATTTAAGCACTGCTGTTTACCAGGCCTACAAAGACTTAATCTCAATGGATTCGCATCCGGTTTGGTTCTTGTTTTTGGATATTGATCCCAAACAAATTGATGTAAATATTCATCCCACCAAAACGGAAATTAAATTCATTGATGAGCGCACCGTGTTTGTTACCTTAATGAGTGTTGTAAAACGCGCTTTAGGAAAAGCAAATTTGGGTCCTTCCATTGATTTTGATACAGAATCCATCACACAAGGTCATTATTCAAAGGATAGAGTTCCGGTTCAACCGACGGTAAGTTATAATAAGGATTACGATCCGTTTAAAAGTACAGCCGGAAATGGTGCAAGCTATAAACAAGAAAACAATGTAAAGCATTGGGAAACCTTGTTTGAAGGATTTAAAACCAACAACATTACTGTTGAATCTGAAGATCAAAAGAACCAAGAGGTAATTGAAAGCGTACAAAAGGAAGCCATTGCTTATAAAACCTTTCAGTTATTTAATAAATATATTGTTTGCAATGTATCGGATGGCATTTTAGTAATTGATCAACAACGCGCGCACGAACGCATTTTGTACGAACATTATTTTAAAACCAAAGAGCAAGCGCCACTACCAAGCCAGCAAATATTATTTCCGGAGCAATTAGAATTGAGCGCCAAAGATTTTTCGTTGGTGGAGTCGCTTTTACCCGAATTTAAATTACTGGGTTTTGATATTGAGATCTTCGGCAAAAATAGCATTGTGGTAAATGGCGCGCCAAGCGATTTAGAGAATACCAACGTGGCGCATACCATAGAAAACATCATTGAATCGTTCAAATTAAATACCATTGATTCAAAAATTGATGTACACGATAATATTTGCCGAGCCATGGCAAAGAACACATCTATTAAACAAGGAAAAACATTGGACGATAACGAAATGCAATTGATCATTCATCATTTAATGCATTGCGAAGGACCAAATTATACAGCAGATGGAAAGACCATTTTTATGAACATTGAAAAAGATAGTATTGATAAGCACTTTCGTAACAAATGAGTTATAACGATCCATACAGACCAAGCGGCTTTGGTTATTTGCCGGTAGTAACAAAGAACATTTTGATTATTAATGTTCTGTTCTTTCTACTCACTCTGGTTTTACAACAAACACAACACATCGATCTTACTAAATACCTTGGTTTGCATTATTTTTCAGCGCCTGATTTTCGCCCGCATCAATTCATTACCTATTTATTTATGCATGGTGGTATTTCGCATATCGTATTCAATATGTTGGGAGTTTATATTTTTGGACAGGTATTGGAACAAGTATGGGGGCCAAAACGATTTTTAATATTTTATATTCTTACTGGATTAGGTGCGGCGCTTGCACAGTATGGCATCATCCATTTCTCTATTGGTTCTTTTATTAGTGAGCTTGAGGCTGTTCAAACAAACTTGACCCTTGAAACCTTTACGGCGCTTGTAAATTCAGACGAATTTCAAGTGAACTTATACCATACGGATGGAGATTTTGGCTACATGCAAAACTTTAATGAGATAATGAAGGATAATCCTGCCAGGGCTTTAAGTTTGGCGTCGCAATATTTAATAGATTTTAAAAATTCATTTCTTAACTCTAATGTTATCATTGGAGCTTCGGGTTCTTTGTTTGGATTGCTTGGCGCCTTTGGAATGCTGTTTCCAAATCGTTTATTGTATCTCTACTTTTTTATTCCCGTAAAAGCTAAATGGCTGGTAATTGGTTATGGTGCCCTCGAACTATTTTCAGGCCTTACAAATAGAGCCGGCGATAACGTAGCCCACTTTGCGCACCTTGGCGGATTGTTTGTTGGATTGATATTAGTTTTGATCTGGCGACGCGACCGCGCAAATTTCTATTGATGATGAACACGTTTTTATCGCGCATAAAAAACAGCTTTCAGCAAAAGGGCGCTATGGTGCAGATCATCATTGTGAATATTGCTGTTTTTTTAACCATCAATGTGGTTGGAAATCTGTCTCACCTTCAGTTATTACCCTATTTTGCATTACCACTTAACGGAGAAGAATTTATTTACAAATTCTGGACCCTCTTTACCTATATGTTCACGCATGTGGGTTTGGGGCATATCTTTTGGAATTTAGTGTCGCTTTATTTTTACACCCAAATATTTTACCTATTGCTTGGCGAAAAAAAGCTATTGAGCGTTTACGTGATGAGTGGGATTTGCGGAGGAGCTTTAGTTTTATTACTAGGTATTTTATTTCCGGCATACTTTGCCCATAACATTTTATTAGGTGCTTCAGCAGCCGTATTGGGCGTTGGTGGTGTAATGCTTATTTATGCGCCAAACTACAAAGTGTTTTTATTTGGGGTATTGGAGCTTTCGTTCAAATACATTTACCTTGGTTTTTTTGCTATCAGTACCGTTATCGATCTTTCGGAAAATACAGGTGGAAAGATCTCGCATATTGGCGGTGCTTTGTTTGGAATACTATACGGCTACCAGTTAAAACGCGGCGTTGATATGTTTGACCTTGCATTTTTAAAACGGAATAAAACCAAATTAAAAATAGTAAGCCACAATCGACCAAACGCAAAAGAATCAAAAATAAGCAACGAGGAGGCCACCATGAATATTTTACTGGATAAGATCAGCAAAAGCGGCTATGATAGCTTAACCAAGGCCGAGAAGGATCTATTGTTTAAGTTGTCGCAGAAGAAGTAACAGCGCTTCGTTTTTTTTTACCACAGAGGCCTTCGGCTTCACAGAGTCCCGATAGCTATCGGGATGCACAGAGAAACACAGAGAATGGACCTTCGGTCCTTAGGGCGATGTCAGTTCGAGTGTTTGCTTTTTCAGCAAACGTATGGAGAACTGACCTACGAATTCTCGCACAACACCAACACCGAATAACCACCTGATATTGTTGTACCGATATGTCGCCCCTACGGGGCTTTTTATTTTCTTGCATTGTGTTTCTAACGATATATGACCCATAAAGGGGTCATCGGTGTCGATTTTTCTAAGTCCCGTAGGGACGACATATCGGTAAAAAAATAAAGAAAGGAGTGAAAGAACCCCTTTAGGGGTGACATATCGGTATAGAAGCTAGCGATCACTCTCACACAGCACCAACACCGAATAACCTCCCAATGTTTTTGTAGTAAATCGTGGTGCTATTTTAAATAAGATCTGTTTGATGCCGTTTACCATTCCTTTTTTGAAAGAACTTGATCGGTAATCCGGCTCTGTGTATTGCTTTGAGATAATGGTATAACCAAAATCCTTAAGAATACTCAAAATAAATCCTTCCGAAAAATTATGAATATGCCCTACTCGTTCTTTGCTTTCTATCAACATTTGTTCGCGAAACAAACTCCACACGAACATATCTAAAGGAATGTGGAATATGGTGTACTTGCTTTTTTTAGAAATACTTTTTAAGAACGAAAAATAATCTTGCAGATGTTCGATCACGTCAATTACTAATAACACATCCGCGTTTACATTTTCCTTTGTGAGGTCGGCGCATTTAAATTCAATGTCGCTATTTTTCTTCAAAGCCATTTCAATGGCATCTTTAGAAATATCATAACCCGAATACGAAATTGTTTTACATCCGTTAATTTTTTTTAATTGAACCAAGATCTCTCCTGTACCGCAGCCTACTTCGCAAACAGAAGCATATGCAATCTTATTCTCTTCTAAAATAGAATGGATAAAATTGGCTTTAAAGGCCGAATCCTCTTGATGCCACTGAGGATTATTGCTTAAGTAATTTTGATTATTGTAAATATCATCCATAAAATGACGCTTTATGGATATAATTATTTACGCTGCTATTGGGTTTGGTTGCCCCAAAAATTTAAGCTCTTTTGCATGAAGCATAATGGCTTTTCTAAATGTTGGGATCTCCATATACATCACATTAAATTCCTTTGCAGTTGATTTAACGATCTTTGATATCTCGCTATAATGAACATGGCAGATCATTGGAAACAAGTGATGTTCGATCTGATAATTCAATCCACCAACAAACCAACTTAAAATGCGGTTATTGCGCGCAAAATTAGCAGTGGTCTTTAATTGATGAACAGCCCAATCATCTTCAATATTGCCGTTATTATCAGGCATCGGGAAACTCATTTCGGGAACAACGTGCGCTAATTGAAATACAACTGAAATAATAACACCGCACACTAAATGCATAGTTACGTATCCAATAGCCATTACCCACCAAGCTGCATCAACAAATACTAATGGCGCAACAATAATAAATAAGTAGTAACCAATTTTTGCCAAGATCAATTTTCCGATCTCTTGCTTATAAGAAGTGTTCTTGGTTTTTAACAAGCCCATTTCCTCATAACGCTTTAATTGTTTAAAATCCTTTGTGATACTCCACATGATTGTGATCAAACTGTAAAATGCCCAAGCGTATAAGTACTGGTACTTTTGAATTTTATAGTGTGGTGAATGTGGCGAAAAACGCAATAACCAAATTGGCGCATCAATGTCTTCATCCTTTCCTGAAATATTTGTGAATGTATGATGCAATACATTATGTTGAATTTGCCAGTTAAGTGGGCTTCCTCCCAACATATACATTGTGAATGACAATATTTTATTCACCCTAGGATTCTTTGAATAACTTCCATGGTTAGCATCGTGCATGATAGAAAAACCAACACCGGCCATTCCAATTCCCATAATAACATACAACCCAATTATCATCCATGCATTAAGCGTAACCAAACCCGATAACATAAACGCATAAGGAATAAGATAGATAGAAAGCATGGAAATGGTTTTTATTACCATTTTTGAATTGGCATTCTTCGATAAATTATTGGTCTTAAAATATTCATCCACGCGCGAACGAAGAGTGCTGAAGAACTGGCGGTTAGATTGACCAAAACGAATTATCTGTTCCATTGTAAATTTTTTACAAAATTACTACTATTACTTTAATATTAAGCCCTTGTTAAACAATGTATTAACACTGTAATGGCTAATAATTGTTTAAAACAAGCCTAAGCTGAACATTTTTGTGACGAAAATAACAAAAAAACCGACCAAAAACTGCTAGATCTGCTGATAAAATTCTTCAAAAAGCTGTTTAGATTCAGGATTTAACGAAATCTTGTTCTTTTCAAGCCATTCTTTTATATCTGCAAGAAACTCTTTCTTATTTTCTATATGAACAAGTCGCAGATCATCCGTTTTACCATTTTTATGAACGAAGTATAAAATGCCATGTCTGAACCTAACACTTTCAATATCACTTGCAAAAACTTGATACATGATGTTTTTTGAAAATAAAATATAGTTGGCGTATATACTTACAAAACAAAGTTTACGATACACTTTTAAAATTCCTACACATACTTCGGTTAAAGCAATGATCAAGCAAATAGGATATAAATATTTTATCCGCGTGCCCGAAGAGATCAACATTAACGCGAAGGAAACAAATAAAAAGATCTTTAGTACTCGAAACATATAAAAGCTATGCGGAAAATAGGCATAACGTTCTTTAGGAACATCGGCCCTATAGCTCACGTTGGTAAATTGATAACAGCTTAAAAACACATAGGCCGCACCCATAATGACCTGGAGTGTTAAAAGATCTTTCCAACTCAAGTAACCGTTCCAAAAACTGATGATAGAGATAACAACCAACACTAACAGAATAGCATTACTAAGTAGAGATATGACAACGTTCTTCATTTTTAAATTTCGTTTGCAAAGAAACGAACAAAATTTGGTCTTTCAGAGCTTGTTTGGAATTTATATATGAAATGAATGAGCTCACTGCCTCGGCTTTGCCACTGCAATGCATTTAGCCACGAATTAACACTAATCTGTGTTTACAAAAATTACACCAACCTGTGTGTAAACTGTTTCTGAAAAGCACACGCTGATTAGTGAATATTCGTGAAATTAGTGGCTAAAAAATGATAGCAACGGAGCTGAAGGAATTCTTTTAAGTAAAATGACAGTTTTTATTTTATTGTGAAAAACTGCCTCAAAAAAAGGATAAACGCACCTTGATTAATGCCTGCCTTTGCGTAATTTTAAAACCTATGATGTTTGTGTACCCCCTTTTTTTATGGGCCTTAACGGCCATAAGCATTCCCATCATCATCCATCTTTTTAATTTCAGGAGATACAAAAAAGTTTATTTCACTAATGTTCATTTTTTAAAAGAATTACAACTCGAGAGTCAATCTAAATCGCGGCTAAAAGAATTACTGATCTTGATCTGTCGCATTTTAACCATAACCCTTTTAGCATTGGCATTTGCGCAGCCGGTATTTGTAAATAAAAATAATGCCGTTGTAAATGTGAATCAAAAAAGCATCAGTATTTACCTTGACAATTCATTTAGCATGGAAGAAGTTAATAAGCAAGGGCAATTATTTGAAAGTGCGCGAAGAACTGCTAAGGAAATTGTGAGTTCTTATGGCAGCAATGATCGTTATCATTTAATAACAAATGATTTTGAAGGAAAGCATCAGCGGTATTACACCAAAGAAGATATGTTGAATGAGCTCAACGAAATTAAAATATCGCCGGTGGTGCGATCTTTTTCGGATGTACATAAACGAGAGACAGAATTTTTGGGAAGCGAGAATAAACGTTCGCAATTTAGTTATGCATTAAGCGATGTACAGAAAAGTTCGTTCAATTTAGAAGACATAAAAAATGATAGCACCACTCAGATAACCATTGTTCCTTTAGAAGCCAATGAGACCAATAATCTTTACATTGACAGCTGTTGGTTTGAATCGCCCATTCAACAAAAAGGTTTCTTGCAAAAATTAAATGTGCTTATTCAAAATAAGTCGCAAAAAACTATTGATGCAGGAACGGCAAGATTAATGGTGAACGGAAACCAAACATCCATTGGTTCATTTAGTGTAGAAGCAAATTCAAAAAAGGAATTAGCAATAAGCTTCACTATAAAAAATGAAGGTTTGAATTATGCTTCGGTAAAACTAGACGATTACCCAATTACCTTTGATGATGAATTATTTTTTACCTTCAATTCAAAACTTACCATTAATACCGTTTTTGTAAATGGAAAAGAATCCACTACTCTACCTTTCTTTAACTCCTTATTTGCCGCTGATAGTTTATTTAATTACGTGCAATTATCGGAGAACTCAATAGATTATTCTAAATTTAAAAATGCCGACCTCATTGTATTGAACGAGATCAGCGAACCATCAAACGGTTTAATAAGTGAGCTTAGCAAGTTCACACAAAAAGGCGGAAACATTGTTGTTATTCCTTCCGCGAAATTAAACAAAGAACTATACTCGCCCTTTTATTCAGCTTTAGGCTTGCCTGCTATTTCAACTTTAGATACGCATGCACTTAAATTAAATAAGCCCGATAAGAACGATCCGTTTTTTGAAGGCGTGTTCGAAAAAATTGATCCGCAATTAAATTTGCCGCTTTCCTTACAACATTATGTTCAAGCAAAAAGTAGCGGACAAATAATATACAGCATTCAAAACGGAGATCCATTTTTAACGCGAGTGAACATACAAAACGCTTCTGTGTATCTTTTTAGCTCTTCTTTAAGCGAAAAACAAAGCAATTTCTGTAAACATGCGCTTTTTGTTCCCACTTTTATACGAATAGCCGTTACAAGTTTAAGGCCACAACCGCTTTTTTATAAATTGAACGCTAATAACGCCATTCGATTACGTTCGGAAGGCCTTACAAGCGAGGCTCCTCCTCACATAGTGGGCCATGGCTCTAAAATGGATATGATCCCCGAAATGAGGGTAATTAACAATTACATGAACCTTTTTGTAGATAAGCAATTGGCCCTGGCTGGCTTCTACGACGTGGTTTGGCAGGGTTCGGTAAAGCAAAACCTGGCTTTTAATTACGATCGCTTAGAATCTAACTTAATTTTTAGTACCTTAGAGGAGTTAAAAGACATCATATCAAAAAACAGTTTGAAGAACTATAGTTTGATTGACCATAAGAACACCTCAAGTGTAGCCAAAGCCATCCAATTAGAGGCCAACGGAACAAAACTTTGGAAATGGTGCCTTTTATTTTCCCTACTTTTTATTGCAATAGAAATTTGTTTGATACGTTTTTTAAAATAATTACGATATGGCTATACTTATAAAACAAGCAACGGTACTAGATAAGAACAGCGAATTTGCCGGAAAAAAAGTTGATATTATGATCGACGGTGGAAAGATCACTGAGATCAAAAAAAGTATTGTGCCAAAAGCAAATTGCAAAGTGATAGAAGGCGATGAACTTTTTGTTTCGAATGGTTGGATAGATATGCAATCGGTTTTTTGCGATCCTGTGTTAGAACATAAAGAAACCATCGAGAGCGGATTAAAAGCTGCAGCCGCCGGAGGATTTACAAGCGTGTGTGTGCACGGATACGATCAGTGCTCCATCAATAACAAATCAACGGTTGAATACATCCTTAATAAAACAGACAAGCTCGTAGATGTGGTTCCCATAGGTTCTATCACTGTAAAAACCGAAGGAAAAGAATTAGCAGAAATGTTTGATATGAAAACCGCAGGTGCTTTAGCCTTCAGCGATCACAAACATCCCATCACACACTCCGGATTATTTATCAGAGCGGTACAATACGCCAACAATATCGATTCATTTATTATTGCGCACTGCAACGACCAACATATTTCGCACGGCGGGCAAATGAACGAAGGTGCAACTTCTACAAGCCTAGGTTTAAAAGGAATGCCGGCTATAGCAGAAGAATTAATGCTGGAAAGAAATATTGGCTTACTGGAATACGCTGGCGGAAAAGTTCATATCCCAACCATTAGCACCTCGGGTAGTGTTGACATCATTAAAAAAGCAAAAGCAAAAGGGATGAATGTAACCGCGGGAGTTGCGGCCATCAATTTAATGTACGACGACTCGATGCTGAACAACTTTGATTCGAATTATAAACTCGACCCACCACTTCGAACCAAAAAAGATGTAGAAGCTTTACGCAAGGCAGTTGAGAATGGAACTATAGATGTAATTGTGAGCGATCATAATCCGCAAGACACAGAAAGCAAAGAACTAGAATTTGATCTGGCAGATTTTGGGATCATCAACCTTCAAACAACTTTTAACTGTGTAGCCGAAGCGTTTAAAAATCATGGGTTGGAAGAAGCAGTAGAAGCTTTGAGCAATAAACCAAGAACCATACTTGGCATGGAGCCAAGATCCATTAAAGAAGATGCAGACGCGAATCTTACGATCTTCAGCATCAAACAAACTTCAACGCTGAGTGATAAGAACAACCACTCTCGCTCAAAGAACAGTCC
>JAGPDW010000278.1:0-2920 GCA_018057345.1 Bacteroidia bacterium
TCCAGCTTTTGAAAATACCTGATCAAAACTTGTGCTGCCGAATGTTACAAAAATTAAAAGTATCCCTAATAAAAATCCAAGATCGCCAATACGATTCATGATAAATGCTTTACGAGCTGCATTATTATAATCGGTATTCTTGAACCAAAAACCAATTAATAAGTACGAACATAATCCTACCCCTTCCCAACCTACGAACATGATCAGGAAATTATTGCCTAAAACTAAAAGCAACATGAAGAATACAAATAAATTCAAATACGTGAAGAAGCGAGAGAAGCCTTCGTCGTTGTGCATATATGAAGTAGAATACACATGAATTAAAAATCCGATGCCTGTAATAATAAGTAAGAACCAAGTTGAAAGTGGATCAACTACAAACTCAAAAGGAATATTTAAAGCTCCGGCATTGATCCATGAAAATAAATTTACTATTTGTGAATGCTCAGGTAGATGACGAGCCTCCATAAAAATACCAACCGATAAAATAAACGAAGCTAAAATAGCTGAGCAAGCAATAAGGCCTGAAAGCGATTTGCTCAACTTCTTTCCAAAGAAGCCGTTTATTAAAAATCCAATAAGCGGGAAGAGTGGTACTAAACCAACTAACTTGATCATACTAATTCTTTAAATTACTTAATAAATGTGTGTCAATGCTTTTTACATTTCTGTAGATCATACTTAAAATAGCTAAGCCTACTGCAACTTCCGCCGCGGCAACTGCCATAATAAAAAATACAAATACCTGTCCCTTTGCATCGTTATGTAAAGTACTGAACGATACCAATAATAAATTAACTGCGTTAAGCATTAACTCTATACACATAAAAATAATGATAGAGTTGCGACGTGCCATTACACCAATTGATCCAATTATGAATAATATAGCACTTAATAATATGTAATAGTTTATTGAAATTCCGTTGATCATGATTTCGCTTCTTTTTTACCAATTAATATTGCTCCAACTAAAGCTGCCAATAATAAAATTGACGCGATCTCGAATGGAAATAAAAAGTCTTTAAATAATACTTGTCCTAAGTTTTTTACTAATCCTATTTGTGGAGAGCCACTCACACTTAAAGAAAGCTGTTCAGATCCTTTTAAAGAACCAACTAGAACAAATAACATCATTCCCCCTGCAACCGCTGCAATAATTTTTGTAAGCCAAGTCTTTTGCGGCTCACTGTCTTCATTTAAATTCATGAGCATGATAATGAAAAGGAAAAGTACCATGATGGCTCCGGCGTAAACTACAACGTGTACTATAGCTAAAAACTGTGCGTTCATTAATAAATAATGCCCCGCAATGCAGAAAAAAGTAAGCACCAAATACAATACGCTGCTTACCGGATTACGGCTAAACACTACTAATAATCCAAACATGATCGCAAGGAAAGAAAGTATTCCGAAAAGCCATTGTGTTATTGTGTATCCTAACATATTTTAATTTTAATGTTTTCCCTTTTTCAATTGTTTGCTGCTGTCAAATAATTCGTTGTGCTTTAGCCCCGGTATTTTTTTGAACTCAGCAACTTCTAGTGTTTCTCGAATACTCACATCAATACGTTTGTCAATTTTCTCAACCAATTTATCTTTTCCGTAAACAAATGTATCGCGCTCGTATTCTGCATCTACAATTCTATCGGTTAAGAAAATTGCTTCTTTAGGACAAGCCTCTTCACACAAACCGCAAAAGATACAACGCAACATATTGATCTCATATTTAGTAGCGTATTTTTCTTCTCTATATAAATGCTCTTCTCCTTTTTTGCGTTCGCCATTTTCCATGGTAATTGCTTCGGCCGGACAAGCCACAGCGCACATACCGCAAGCCGTACAACGTTCAGCACCATTTTCATCGCGCTTTAAAACATGTTGCCCGCGATAAATACCCGCTCTTGATCTTAATTGATCAGGATATCTTACCGTTGGTGTCTTTTTGAATAAGTGGCTAAATGTAATAATCATGCCCTTTACAATCGCCGGTAAATAAAGTTTCTCCATAGGTGTTTGCACCTTATTTGAAACAACTTTACTTCTATTTGTTAACTGAATTGCCATTTTATTCTCCTTTTATTATTGCAACAATTACGAAAACTAGTACCGCTAAGATTTCTACTCCTTCGCCTAGTCTTCCTATTACAGCTAATATTTTACTTACTTTTTTCAAACTTAAAAATGTATGTTCCCTCTAAAAAATTCTACAACAACAGTAATTGCTAAATTTAATAACGAAAGAGGGATCAAAATTTTCCAACCTAAATTCATTAACTGATCGTAACGGAAACGTGGTAATGTCCAACGTACCCACATAAATACACAAATGAACATAAATATTTTTGTGAACAAGGCGCCGAAACCAATTAAGGTTATCCAGAAAGATCCGGCCTCTAATCCCATCGCACTATAAAGTTCTGCCGCAAACGGGAAATTAAATCCTCCAAAATAAAATGAACTCATAATTGCCGAAGAGATGAACATATTAATGTATTCGGCAAATAAGAACAATCCTAATTTCATTGAAGAATACTCTGTGTGATATCCACCAACTAATTCGCTTTCACACTCCGGCAGATCGAAAGGTGCGCGGTTAGTTTCTGCTAATGCGCAAACAAAGAAAATTAAAAACCCTAATGGTTGCCAAACAATATTTGCAACACCAGCATCTTGTTGCCCAACAATTTCTCTTAAACTTAAAGTGCCTCCTGAAGTAATTACTAAAGCGATAACCGAAATTCCCATAGCAATTTCGTAACTGATCATTTGCGATGATGCACGTATTGCCCCTAATAAAGCAAATTTATTATTGGATGCCCAACCGCCGATCATGATCCCATAAACTCCCACCGAAACAACTCCAAATAAATAAAGCACGCCAATGTTTATATCTGTGATCTGTGCGCTGTATACTTTTCCA
>JAGPDW010000110.1:0-10101 GCA_018057345.1 Bacteroidia bacterium
CACAACCACTCTCGCTCAAAGAACAGTCCTTTCCTCAACAAAACTTTGCAAGGAAAAGTGATAGGCATAATAAATGGGGGCAAAAGCTCGTTTAATGCATAAATGCGTTATAGCTTCCTCATATTTTTAATTTTGTTAGCAGGTCTTTCTCAAAAAGCCAAAGCCTCGCGATCTATCTATTTTATTGATAGTTTAGGTGTTGTTATTGATTCGTGCGAATTCAACCAAACTGAATTTAATGAAGCTTCACTTGACAATAGACCAAACCCCATTTTACAGCTCGTAAAAAAGCAACGCAAAAAAAACAAAAGGGTAATGGCAGCTATTTTGGCTTTTCCATTTCCATTTGGTATAGTTGGCTTACACCGAATTTATTTAGGAACCGCGCCGCATGTTCCCATTGTTTATATTGGAACATTTGGCGGCGTATTGGGCATTTTACCATTTATTGATTTTTGCGTGATCATGCTCGATAAAGACTTAGACCGCTATATGAATAACAACAAAATATTTATGTGGGTTAAGTAATGTGCGGAATTGCGGGCATCATAGTAAAACAATACCATCAAAGCGCCACAGAAATTGCGCTGAACATGAGCAGAGCCATTAGGCATCGTGGCCCAGATGGTGAAGGAATATTAGCGATCGCGGAAAATAAGATCACTCCATACAAAACTTCCGAAAGCGAAATATTCAAAAGCATTTCTGTTTCCTACATTCCAAAAGAAGACTACAAAGAACCTACCACTTGTTTCGCCGCATTTGCACACCGACGTTTAGCTATTATTGACCTGAATGATACCGGGCATCAACCCATGTGCGATGCTGATCAAACTATTTGGATTACTTATAATGGAGAAATTTACAATTACAAAGAGCTAAGAGAGGAATTAAATACACTTGGTCATAAATTTGTTTCTGAGTCGGACACAGAAGTGATCATTAGCGCATACAAACAGTGGGGACAAGATTGCGTCGCACGATTTAATGGCATGTGGGCCTTTTGTATTTACGATAAACGATCTAACACGTTCTTTGCCTCACGCGATAGGCTTGGCGTAAAACCCTTTTATTATATTCATAACTCTAGTTTCTTTGCATTTGCCAGCGAGCAAAAAGCCTTTATAAAAAGTGGATTGATAAAAGCAACATTCAATAAGCGCGCCTTACATAGTTATTTGGTGGATGAAGAATTAGAGAATTGCACATCGAATTTTTTTGAAGGCATTAACGAGTTATGGCCGGGGCAAAATTTAGTGTTCGATCCAAAAGATCATTCGGTAAAATTCTCATATTATTTTGAACGCAAAAAAATTGAAACGAATACGAACGAGAAATTAAATGATAATGAACTCATTGATCTTGTAAAAAAAGAACTTTTTAATATGGTGCAATTACGTATGCGCAGCGATGTAGAGGTTGGTACTTGCTTAAGTGGAGGAATTGACAGCAGCGTTATTGCAGGTATTATGGCACAGAATGTAAAAACGCCAATTCATTGTTTTACTTCTGTTTTTAAGAACGGAGCCGTTAACGAAGAGAAATACGCTGATCTTGTAAGTAAGAACATAAACGCCAAACATTCTAAAACAGAACCAACAGTAAGCGAATTTGAAAAAGATATTGATGATCTTATTTATGCTTTAGACGCGCCAATTTGGGACACCAGTACGTATGCACAATATAGAGTGATGCGTTTGGCGAAAGACAACGGAATAAAAGTTGTACTCGATGGACAAGGAGCAGATGAATTATTTGCAGGCTATCATCACCACTACATTAGCAAATGGGATCAAACGCTTAGAGATAACGGTCCTTTATGTTGGTCGCGCGCTGTATCTGAATCGGGCAAAACCATAAAAGCGCCTTTTGCATTTTTATCTAAACAAAAAACAAAACAATATTTTCCAGGCCTTACTCAAGATCATTTTAAATTACTTAAACAAGAATTTGTTGATCTCTACCCTATTAAAAATTCAAATTCATTTGAAACAAATGTGAATAAACAATTGATGACCGACATGGGGTACAAACGTTTAAAATCATTTTTGCGTTGCGAAGATCGTTGTGGTATGTGGCATAACGTAGAAAGCCGTACGCCATTTAGCGATGATGTGAATTTGATCAACTTACTATTCAGTTTTAACGGAAAAAGAAAAATTCATAATGGCACATCTAAATATTTTTTACGAGAAGCTGCCAAAGATATTCTCCCAAAAGAAATTTACGAACGTACCGATAAAGTTGGATTTGAAACGCCCATGAAAGCTTGGGTGATCGAGCTACTACCAAAAATGCTTGCTGATATTGAGCAAGCCGGTTTTGATTTTATAAATGTAGCCGAATTGAAAGATCGTTTTGACAAAGATAAAATGAACCATATTAAAATGGTGTTTAAACTGTTTGTGTTGGCAAGATGGCAAAAGGTGTTTAATAGTCCCGTAGGGACGTAATATTGGTAAAAAGAATAAAAATAGAAAATGAAACCCCTTTAGGGGTGACATATCGGTTCAACGCATCGTTGATAAAAAAATCCGCTAGCGGAACAATAAACGAACATCAATATATCGCCCCTACGGGGCTTTTTTATTATGGGATTATTGGTTCTACCGATATGCCGTCCCTACGGGACTTTACAGCGCAAAACATTCACTCATTTCCTTTTTTTTCCTCATTTTTTTTACCCATATTTACTCATTAATTCCAATAGAATATGCGTATAAAACACCTTATATTACTTTTCTTTGTTCCCCTCATTTTTACCGCGCAAACTGAGTATTTAGATTATCGCTCGGTAACCAACCCACTCTATTGGAAAAACAGAAAACCTTACGAAGGTTATTGGCAACAAGACGTGCATTATAACATCAATGCCGATTTGAACGATAGCACAGATATTATTAGTGCCAAAGAAGAACTTACCTATTGGAATAACTCTCCGTATGATCTATCGTTTGTGTATTTTCATTTATACAGCAATGCGCAAAACAAAGACTCATACTTAACCGATCTTTACAAGAATAACGACTATAAATTAAAATATGGTAAATACCGCGAAAAGAATTTAGGAACGCAAGTTGAATCGATGATGGTGAATGGTGTTGAACTAAAAACCGAATTAGATAATACAGTCTTAAAAGTTTGGTTGCCAAAACCGGTTAAATCGGGCGAATCAGTTACATTGAATATAAAATTCAAAACGTATTTTGATAAAGAAGCTATGCGCAACCGTATGAAAATGTTCAATTCGTTTGGAAGTAAGCAATACGACATTGTGCATTGGTATCCGCGCATTTCGGTTTTTGATCATAAAATGGCTTGGGATACGCATCAACATATGGATCATGAATTCTATGGTGATTTTGGTTCTTATCATATAGAGCTCTCTCTTCCTAATAATTATATTTGCGATGGTACAGGCGTTATGACCAACGAAAGTGAAATGCTACCTGATACCCTCCGTAAAAAATTAGACATATCCAACTTCCTCAAAAAACCATTTAATTCTCCGCCTTCTACGATCATTAAAAAAGACGGCACAAAAAAAACCTGGAAGTTCAGCGCTATCAATGTGCATGACGTTGCTTATACCTGTGATCCTAATTACCGTATTGGGGAATCAAAAATAGATGGCGTTCGCTGTATTGCCTTAGTTCAGGAGCCCCACGCTGCTGGTTGGTATAATGCCACGCAATATCTTACAAAGATCATTGAAGTGAATAGTTATAATATTGGCCCGTACCATTATCCAAAAATGATAAGCGCCGATGCGCAAGACGGAATGGAATATCCAATGATCACACTTAACGGTGGATGGGATCCGGGATACAGAGGTTTATTCATTCACGAATTAACGCACAATTGGTTCTTTGGAATGGTTGGCAGCAACGAAACTTACCGTCCAAGTTTGGATGAAGGCTTTACACAATTTTATACCGCCGACACCTATCAATTTATTGACGGTCCTTTTGAGATTGATAACAGAAGAAAACCAAAATCGTTAATGGATAAATACGTTGCAGAATATACCAAACCATTAAAAGTGGTTGATGCTGACATCTACAATCCTTATTACGCAACCAATGTGATAAAAGACGAACAAGTAACCTTGAATACACATGGCGATGATTTTAATGGGGGTATTCGTCATAGCGGTGGATATAGCCAAGTATATTTTAAAACCGCTACTATGCTAAAGAATTTGGAATATGTATTAGGTCGTGCTTTATTTGATAAAGCCATGCAGTTCTATTTTTATCAATGGAAATTTTGTCATCCTTATCCGGAAGATTTCAGAAATTCGATCACACAATTTACGGGCCAAGATCTTAATTGGTTCTTTGATCAATGGATGGAAACAACCAAGACCATTGATTATAAAATTGGGAAGATAAAATATAAAGGAAAAGGAAATTACGCCGTAACCTTTAAGCGCAAAGGAAGTATGGAAATGCCCTTAGATTTTGCCATCATTGACGGAAATGATTCGGCAAGACATTATTATATTCCGAACACATGGTTTGAAAAACCAACGGGTGCAACTACTCTACCGCGATGGATAGGTTGGGGACCAAAACTTAAAACTACATATACTGCAACTATTAATGTGAATAACGGAATTAAAAACGTGATCATTGACCCAAGTAAACGTTTAGCCGATGTTGATATGACCAATAACATGAAGAAAGGTCGTATTAATGTACGCTTTGATTCAAAAGTATATAATCCACCAAATTGGAAACAATATGACATGCGTTTACGTCCTAGTGTTTGGCACAATGGTTACGATGGATTAAAAGTTGGTTTAGCATTAAGCGGAGATTATTTAATGACCAAGCATGTATTTGATGTTACAGGATGGTTTAGCTCCGGATTTTTACAAGCGTATATCAAGAGCAGCGATAAGGTAAATAATTATAACACCGTATCCTTTATTTTTAATTACAAAACAAGCTTGAATCGTTATTTGAAAAAATCCAATTTTTATTTGCAACTTAAATCATTGGATGGTTTAGATGGCGCTACAATTGGATTAGAAAAAAGAAGTAATAACGATAAAACCAGATTTTACACCCACTACAAAGCTATGCTTCGCGATATTGAAGCAGACATGATGTATTTGATCAATCCAACCGAATGGGGTTATCAAAAATTCAATAGTGCTATGCATTTTGGCTTGGATCACAATTACCGCTACAAACGTGGAACGGGAGTTATTAATTTCAATACGCGCGCGGCAGCATTTACAAATGATTATGATTATTCCGCGATCACTTTATCGTGCGTAAATAAAAATGATCTTGGTAAAATAAATATCAATACACGTTTGTTTGGTCAGTTTGGTTTTGGAAAATTAATGCCAAGCGAGAGCATGTTATTTGCGGCGGGTGCTAACAACGAAGAATTGATGGATAATAAATATACACGCTCTTACGGTTTTGCAGTGCGTGAATGGGGCGGTTATGGTGATGTAACCAATCATTTTACCGCTGGCGGAGGATTGAACTTGCGTGGTTACTCGGGTTATTTATTGGCCGAGAGAAATCCTGATGGAAGTTTTTCATATCAATACAAAGGAAGTACAGGTGCAGCGTTTAATATGGAGTTAGAGTTTGGTGAATTATTTAGTTGGTTCAATCCAAAGTTCTTAAAGAACAGCATTAAAATTCAGCCTTACTTATTTGGAGACGTTGGTGTGATCAACACAAACAAGCCGGGCGAAACTATTGTGATGGGAACTCCAATGGCAGATGCAGGAGTTGGTGCAACATTTAATATTGTGCGCTGGGGGCAATTAACCGGTTTAAAACCCTTAACTATTCGTTTTGATATGCCATTCTTTATTACACGTTTACCTTACGCTGAGAAGGATTATGTGCAGTTTAGATGGATGGTTGGAATTAATAGGGCGTTCTGATAATTAGAGGCAGAAACCACAGAGCACACAGAGTTTTTTCACCGAGGTCGCAGAAAATATTAATAAAAGGAAGCTTCGCTTCCTTTTTCTTTGTTTTCTCTGCGCTAAAATTCTGTGTACGTCGAAGACGGCTATGTGGTTTCTGTCTCTAAAAACAAAAAGCGCCGTTAGGCGCTTCTTTTATTTCAATATCTTTCCAATATCCGGTTTAAAGTAGAGATTACTTTTTAGGATCTTTCCGTCTTCTCTGAAAATAGGATTTCCGTTCTCGTCAAGCTTACTCATATTGCTGCGATGGATCTCGTCGTAAACTTCTTCAATTTTATGTTGCAAGCCGTGCTTTAATATGGTGCCGAATAAAATATATAATTGATCGCCCAAAGCATCAGCGATTTCAATTATATCTCCATTCTTACAAGCTTCAAGGTATTCTTCGTTCTCTTCCTTAATTAAATTATAGCGTAAAGTATAATCCCTCTCCTCTATTAATTTAATTTCATCGGCATTACCGATCTTGAAGACTTCATGGAATTCTGCTACAGATTGGATCTTAGAATGTAATGCGGCGGTAGTGTTTTTTTTTGCCATTTTGAATTATAGTTTTGTTCTTATTTTTCAAATAATGAAGCGTCGCGAAGCGCCTGCTTCATTATTGTTTAGCAACCGCTTTTTTGCTTTTGTAAGTTTCGTTTATCTGTAATATCACCTCTTCAGTAATATCAAACGATGGATTTCCGTAAACGATCAAAGGAACATTTTCGCTGTAGGTTAAAACGTAATCAAATTTTCCTGAATATTTTTCTGTTATAAGATTTTTTATCTCTGCTTTAAACGATTCGTTCTTCTCATTCAATTCAATCCCTAAATTATCCATTTGCAAGCGTTTGCTTTGAGCATCCTTCTCAATGTTTTGGATCTCTTTTGCCTTTGATGCTAATTCACTTTCAGGGATAATACCTGCACTTGCCGAACTTTGGTAATCCTTTACTTTCTCTTCGTAACGCATCCCTAAGTTCTCTAAACTGGCTTCTATCGAATTCTTGGTCTTTTCCAATTTTTTAACCATATCCATTACAAACAAACTCTTTTCATTAATCTGATCGATATTAATAAAAGCGATCTTGCCTGTTACGGGAACATTTTTATTCTCAATTACGATGGGTTTCTTAATTTCTTCTTTACCTTCTTGAGAATTGGTATCAGCCGTTTTGTTCCCACCAACCAGGTAGAACAAATATCCAACAGCTATAACCAACAGTGCATTAACGGTGATAAGGATCTTATTCATATTACAATTTTACACAAATATAGAGTGAGTACAAATAAAAGAAAAAGACATTTAGTTAACAAAGAATAAATTTGGAATTAATTAACCGCAAAGAGGGCATTTTAAATATTTAGGGCAAAAAAAGAGCGGTATTTTTAAGTACCGCTCTTCAATTTCAAGGCATAAAAGCTTTATTGCTTAATAACCCTCATGGTTTCAATTAACTGACTTCCTTCTTTGATCTTGGCCAAATAAACACCATTTGAAAGCTTGCTCATATCTACCACTGTTGTAGTATTACTTATCGGCTGCGAATGCACAAGACTACCCAAAACATTATAAAGCTCAACCGTCATATCATCAGAAACAGTAGTGATGCTAATATTAAATGCTCCTGTGTTTGGATTAGGATAAATAACCGCTTTAATCGAATTAACTCCTATCTCTTTTACACCAACACATGGGTCAACAAATTGAGTAATTGTATATGTTCCATAACATGTATTCGGATTAAATCCGGTTACTGTGTATGTAGTAGTAACGGTTGGAGAAACTATAGCAATACTTGTTGTAGAAGTATTTCCTGTCCATGAATACGATGTTACAGCAGCTCCACTAGCAGTTATAGTTGCAGTACCGTTGATACAAATTGTTGCGTCGCTTGTAGAAGCTGTAACACTAGGACTTGGAGCCGGACCAAGTGTAAAGTAATCTACATCTTGACAGCCATTTACATCGGTACCTAATACCGAGTAAGTGATAACACTGGTAGGTGTGGCTGCTGTGGTATTTGAAGTTGAGCCTGTATTCCAAGAGTAAGTTGCTGCGCCGGATGCAGTCATGGTGGTAGGGCCATTATCCACACAATAAACCATTCGTGATGAAGCGATCGTCACTGTTGGATTAGGATTTACATTCACAAATACTGTGGTGAACGCTGTACACGACCCAACTGTTCCGTATAAACCATATGTGTTTGGTATGGCCGGTGCTACAACTATTGGGTTTAAAGTAGACCCAGGGGAAGTTGTCCACGAATACGAAGAAGCACCGCTAGCAGTTAAAGTTCCTGATTTTCCAATACAAACTGCAGAAGGTGAAACTACAGATAGCACAACTGAATTTGTTACAATAATAGATGGTGTTGCCACATTACTAATACAACCGGCAGTTGACGAACCAACAACGGTGTATTGTGTTGTTGCAGTTGGAGAATCAACAGGACCGGTAGGTAAATAGGTATAAGTTGCCGCACCGGTTGGTGTAAATGTATAAGACCCCGGTGTTGGACAAATACCCCCGTTTGGAACTGTAATTGTTGGAGTTGCATAAACTGTTACAACTGCTCCTTTTTTAGCAAAACATGTAGCAGCTGTACTTGTGTACACTTCATATAATGTTGAAATACTTGGCGTAACTACTATTTGACTAGCCGTTGATGCAGTTGGTGTCCACGAATAATTATTTAAGCTGCTATTTGCTGTAAGTGTCATAGAATTTCCGCTACAAAGAGACCCTGAATTAACAGTTAAACTAATTCCATTGTCGAATATTGGTTCAAATGCGAACATACCAAAACTTTGAGCAAAAGACGCAACGAAACCGCCTAATTGATTTGACTGATAAAAGAAATTATTTGGAATATAATTCACCGGCATTACAGCGTAAGGAAAATGCGGCCCTGTTGGTTGCGACATCCCTACGTGGTAATAAGTTACATTAGTTAATGATACAGGGTTTGGGAAATAGAATGTTATGAATTTATTAAGGTGAGCACTTGTTAATATAAGCGTATTACTTGCTGCCAATAGACCACCTGTACTATTAAGCAAAATAGCAAATACAGGTTTACCAACATTGGAAGGATCGCTGCCAATTCCACAATCAACCGCATAAACCGTAGCAGTAGGCGCACTTGGTTTAAATCTCATTACGATAGAAGAACCTCCTCCGTTATAACCAACGCCTAAAGAATACATGTTTACAGCGCTGGAAGGCTGACCTAAACTTAATACCTCACAGGTAACCGATTGATTAACCACTGCCGAATTGTTACAGTTATTTTCATCAGGCAAAGCGCTAATTGTAATGGCACTTGTACCTTGAATTGTTGGCGTAAAGCCCGGGAACATAGCAATTACAGTTCCGTTTGCAGGAATAGAAGCTACAGTTGTAGATGTAGCAAAAGCATTTACACCGCTCATGGCAAGATTTAATGTTACGTTTGTTGCGGCAACGCTGGCCTGATTTTTAGCAACTACACTAAATGTGTAAGGTGAACTTGGTACGATTGGAATTTTTCCGTGCGAGATTATTGTTTGGATAGAGATCTCGTTTGTAAATGTATTAATGTAACCTAAATTGAAATTTGGGCGTGTGTTTGTATTTACAATAGTTACCGGAGGAGCCGAATTGCTACTTTGTGAAGCGCCGCCAAAGGTTATATTGGTTGCTGCCTGTGAGTTGGCAATAGTTGGACCTGTTTCAAAAGGACCGGTTGAATACCAATCATAAGCAACATATAAACCACCACCTGTATACGTGAAAGCTGTAGGTAATACCAAGTTTATTGTATTAGCCCCCGCTGTTAATGGAATTGTCATTGTACTATTATATACCGACGTCATTGGTGAAACAACCGACGACCATATAGTTCCCTTTGTATAATTAACGTCGCTTGTGTTTTCAAGATAGATCTGAATGCTACCAGTAACGGCTGCACTTCCACATCCGTTAACCAAACAAAAACCAACCGAATTCAATGCTGTTACTGTGGTTATCCCGCAAAGCTCGGATGCCGGAATTACAAAGCATCCTCTCACATAACCGTGAGCAGAAGTTCCATTTGGAACCCTAACAGTGGTTGTGGCAGTTCCTGCCGGCGCTTTAAAATAAGATTGCTGAGAATACCCGTTAA
>JAGPDW010000279.1:0-2912 GCA_018057345.1 Bacteroidia bacterium
GTTCACAATTAGACTTGAAAAAAGCGCAGAATTAGCAATGCCAGCAAGAGGTTTTTATCATTTGCGATCATTAAGTGCCGAACAAGATGGTTTATCCTTATTTACATTTGAAAAAGCGTATCCCGGTGTAAGCGATATTGGCGAAATGATCAATTGCACGCGTTACATTATGAATAAAATAGAGTTTGAGAATTGTAAAAATGCGTTCGATAAAAAATTATGTATCGATAATTTTTGGTTAACAATTGGCGCAAGCAACGAGCGCGCTAAGGAACTTTTGCGTAAGTATTACAACCGAGTAACGGAAGCGAATAAAGCGTATACAAGCTATACCCAGGGTTGGAAAACAGATAGAGGAATGATCTATGTAAATTTTGGCGACCCAGTAAATTTATACAGAAGTAAAAATGAAGAGATTTGGATCTATGGTCCGGAGAACGATGCAAATTCATTGAAATTTATTTTTAAGAAAACAGAAAATCCTTTTAGTGATAACGATTATATTTTGCAACGTTCTTATATTTATCAAGCGCCTTGGTTTGATTATGTTGATTTCTGGAGACAGGGTAGGATCAACCTTGATAAGTGATTTTATAATAATTTATCATAAAAAGAGCTAATAATCGGGCATGATAATTGCATAATTCTGTGATAAAATATATATTTACATCTAATATTATCTCAAAAAGCATACACATGAAAAAACTACTTTCATTCATATTTATTACTGTTGCAACTGTTGCCATAGCGCAACCTGGCGGCAAAAAAGGAACTCCTAAAATGGCCCCAACACTTGAGCCGGGTTATTATGTTACAGCTAAAGGCGATACTGTAAAAGGAGAAATTCAAACTAATCCTGACAACGAGGGCGATTTATACAAGCAGATCAATTTTAAAGCTCCGGGTACACCAAAAGTAGTTGTTATCACTACCAAAAAAGCAAAAGCTTATGGTTTTGGAAACAATCATTTTATGTTATACTCTGCCGATGCTTCAAACGAGGTTTACATGCGTTATTTAGCTAAAGGCCGTTTGAATTTCATGGAGGTTAAATATCCAACCACTTTTGCGGGCGCACCAGTTATAGCGGCAAAATATTATATCCAAGACAGTAAAGCTGATGAAGAAAATAGGGAATTAAGAGATATGAAGGAGCTTAACGAGAAATTCTATAAAAAAGAACTAAAACCATACATGAAAGATCAAGCAATGATATGGAGCGATATGGATAAGTTTGTATTTAAGCCCGAAGCTGTTGCAAATTCGGTACGTGAGTATAACCGTATGTACGAATAACAAGGTTTGAAAAGTAAAAATTGAAAAGGAGGCTTTTGGGCCTCCTTTTTTGCTTTAAGTACCTCACATCTATCCTGTTGAAAGAGGTTAATATTTATCAACATAGTGTCAATAATTGGGCGCCCTTGTTAAAAACTCTACCTGAGTTCATTTCCATATTCGGTTAACTTTACAAACAAGGAGTTTTAAATCAATTCCGCATAGATCATTTATGAATATTACGTACTACGGTCACTCTTGTTTTGGTGTTGAAGTAAAGGGGAAGAACTTATTGTTTGATCCATTTATTAGTCCTAATGAGCTCGCCAAAAATATTGATGTGAACAAAGTAGCAGCAGATTATATTTTGATCAGCCATGGACACGAAGATCACATTGCCGATGCAGTGGCTATTGCAAAAAGAACAAAAGCCAAGGTTATTTGTAATTGGGAGATTTACAATTGGTTAACTAAACAAGGAGTAGAGAATATCCATCCGATGAATTGTGGCGGAAAAGTGAAGTTGGATTTTGGCAATGTAAAGTGTGTTGTGGCGCAACATAGCAGCAGTTTACCCGATGGAAGTTACGGAGGAAATCCAATGGGTTTTGTGGTAGAAAGTAAAGAAGGAAATTTTTATTACGCAGGAGATACCGCATTAACCTACGACATGAAATTGATAGGTGATTACAGGCAAATTGACTTCTCGTTTTTACCTATTGGTGATAATTTTACAATGGGAGCCGATAATGCCATTATTGCTTGCGATTTTATTCGTTGTAACGATATCATCGGAATGCATTATGATACATTTGGGTTCATTAAAATAGATAAGAGTGAAGCAGTTTCTAAATTCGAAAGGGCAGGAAAAAAATTAACCCTAATGGAAATAGGAACACAATTAAAAAAGTAAACAAAAAGAAACGATATAACATGGGAAAAATAATTGCCATAGCAAACCAAAAAGGAGGCGTAGGAAAAACAACTTCTGCTATTAATTTAGCTGCCAGCCTTGCGGTGTTGGAATATAAAACATTATTGATCGATGCCGATCCTCAATCAAACGCTACATCGGGCGTTGGCATAGATTCTGCAAATGTAAAGGCGGGATTGTACGAATGTATCATTGATAGTATGCATCCAAAAGATGTGATCTTAAAAACAGATACACCTAACTTGTGGTTGCTGCCAACTAACGCCGACCTGGTTGGTGTTGAATTGGAATTAGTGAATCTCACCAATCGTGAGTTCATGATGAAAAAAGCGCTTGATAAAATTAAAGATAAATATGATTTTATCATTGTTGATTGTTGCCCGTCTTTGGGATTAACAGTTATCAATTCTTTGTCGGCAGCCGACAGCGTAATTATTCCGGTACAGTGTGAGTATTTTGCATTAGAAGGAATGGGTAAACTTTTGCAAACCATTAAAATTGTTCAAACACATTTAAATACTAGTTTAGATATTGAAGGTGTATTGTTAACTATGTATGATGGACGTTTACGCTTAGCGAATCAAGTGGTAGAAGAAGTAAAAACGCATTTCCAAGATATGGTGTTTGATACGTTGATCCATCGCAATACAAAATTAGCAGAAGCTCCAAGCTTTGGAAAAACCATTATCATGCACGATGTGGC
>JAGPDW010000280.1:0-2910 GCA_018057345.1 Bacteroidia bacterium
TAAACTTAAGCCAACTACATTTATTGGGATAAATTTTATCTAATTAAACCCATATACATGCTTTTGAACAGAAATTTTCTGATCGCTTTGCTTTTTTTACTGATTGGAGGTGTTAGCGCACAAAAAACGGCGATCTTTTTAGATAAGGATGAGCTTTATAAGACCGGTCTTGAATTGTTTGACAAAAAACAATATACCAGTGCGCAAAAAAGTTTTGATGAATATATTTTAAAATCTACCTCTTCTGTTTTAAAGACCGACGCTCAATTTTACGCAGCAGCTTGCGGTGTTGAACTTTTTCATAAAGATGGCGAGTGGCGAATGAAACAATTTATTGAGAAACATCCTGAGAGTTTAAAAAAGAATTTAGCATGGTTTTACTTGGGTAAATCGAATTTTAGAAAGAAGAAATACAAAGAAACAATTGAATACTTAGAAAAGACTGAAGGATCAAAATTAAATAAAGAAGATCTTGCCGAAATGCAATTCAAGCGCGGTTACAGTTATTTAATGGAAGGGAACTTAGAGAAAGCGAAAACTGATCTTGCCGAAATAAAAGATAAGGATAATAAATACATGAATCCGGCGATCTATTATTTTTCGCATATCTCTTATACTGAAAAAAATTACGGAACTGCATTGCAAGGATTTAATAAGCTGGTGAACAACGAAACTTTTGGAAGTGTTGTGCCTTATTACATCACGCAGATCTATTTTATACAAGGGAAATACGAAACAGTTACACAAACCGCACCGCAATTATTAAATGATAGCGCTAATATTCAAAAAGCAGATGAGATCAATCGCATGATAGGTGAAAGCTATTATAATTTAAAGAAATACAGCGATGCTTTGGTGTATCTCAAAAAAACAAATCTCGCTTCTGATCTTAACCCTCAAGGAAATTACGCTTTAGGTTATTGTTATTACAAAACAAACGATTGCCCTAACGCCATTAAACAATTTGAGAAAGCAACTACACCAAAAGATTCTATTTCGCAAAGTGCCTGGTATCATATGGCCGATTGCTATATGAAGCAAGGTGATAAATTAAAAGCTAAGAATGCATTTTACAGCGCTTATCAATTAAATTACGATAAAAAAATTGAAGAAGATGCCTTATTCAGTTTCGCGAAAATAAGCTACGAATTGGATTTTAGTCCGTATAACGAAGCCGTAAAAGCATTCACTAAATATTTAAAGGAATATCCAACTTCTCCGCGTAAAGACGAGTGTTATACTTTCCTCATCAATGTTTACTCAACTACTCGAAATTACGATCTGGCCATTAAGAGTATTGAAAGCATGGGGACCATTGATCCTATTTTAAAATACACGTATCAAAAACTCATTTACTTTAAAGGTGTAGACGCATTTAACAACGATAAGTTTGATGAAGCTGAGAAACAATTTAAAAAATCACAAGCGCAGAACACCGATCTTGTTTTAAATGCTTTAAATCAATACTGGATGGGTGAAATATCCTATATGCGTAAAGATTATACTACTGCCATTGATGCTTGGAAAAAATTCTTAGTGATGGAAGGTTCTATTTCATTACCGGAATATGATCTTGCGAATTACAATATTGGCTACGCTCACTTTCAACGTAAAGAAAAAGGCGATTATACGGAGGCTAATATCGCTTTCAGAAAATATTTATTGTCGAAAAACCTAACGGACATGAATAAAAAAGCTGACGCCAGTTTAAGAGCTGCTGATTGCTATTTCATGAATAATACGTTTCCGCAAGCTGCAGATCTTTACGCAGAAGCAATTAACTTAAACAAGTTGGATGTTGATTATGCAATCTATCAAAAAGCGTTGTGTCAGGGTTTATTAAAGAAATATAAAGAGAAAATTTCGGATCTAAAAACAATTGAAACAAAATATCCCGGATCAGTATATACTGGCAAGGTGTTGAACGAAATGGCTGATACCTATTACGAGAATTTAAAAGATGAAGAGAATGCTATTTTGTATTATACAAAGATCCTAAACAACTATCCTAAATCAAGTTCAACTCAAAATTGTTACGCCAAGCTTGGTAATATATATTTCGGACGAAAAGAGGATGATAAAGCCTTTGAATATTTTGACAAGTTTGTAAAGACCGATTCAAAAAGTGAGGAAGCTAAGAATGTATTAGAGCAGATCAAAACTATTTTCAAAGCTAAAGGACAAATTGATGCCATGGAAAAGTATTTTGCTGATCTTGGAAATCCTTTAAATGTAAATCAAGTAGAAGCCGCTACCTACGAAACAGCTAAAATTGCTCAGTACGACGAAAAGAACATAGATGCTGCTTTTGAAAAATGGGCTGCTTATATTACGCGTTTCCCTGAAGGAAAGTACATTTTAGAAGCTCAATTTAATTACGCGGAAACAGCTTACAACAAAAATATGTTTGAGAAAGCTTTACCTGCTTATAATTATATTTTATCGAAAACAAGAAATTTATATACCGAAACTTCCTTGGCTAAGGCTTCTTATATTAATTACAAAGCAAAAAATTACGCGGCATCACTTCCACAGTTCATGCAGTTGAAAGATATTGCTGAGAGTCCGCTTAACAAAACCAACGCTCGCTTTGGAAGTATGCGTTGTGCGTTTTACCTTAATAAATTTGATACGTCTTTAGCCGCCTGTAACGAGATATTAACTTTTGAGAAGATCTATCCACAACAAACTACCGAGATAAAATACATTAAAGCAAAATGTTTATACGAAACCAATCGTTTAGATGATGCTTTGATCGAGTTTAAAGCGATGAGCAAGACCTCAAAGAACATTAGTGGTGCTGAGGCTTACTATTATATGTCGATGATCTACTTTAAAAAGCAAGATTATAAAGAAGTAGAGAAAACAGTAAATAAATTGATCGGTTACGAATACAGCAATGACGATTGG
>JAGPDW010000111.1:0-10061 GCA_018057345.1 Bacteroidia bacterium
CATCATGGTAATGATCCAGTAACCACAATTGATGGCAATGTATTTAAATCCTTTTCTTTCAAACATTGCGTTTGTTCCAAGTATTGGTAAAGCGATCAATACCCCGCCAAGCGCTCCGTGCAACATGCCATGTTTGAAGGTTCTGAAATTAAGTCCGTTCTTAGTCATAAAATCAGCAAACCATTTTCCTAATTCCGAATTAGGATCATTTATAGTTGGATCTCCTGCCAATGTTGAATAAACCCCTAATTGATGAATAGTCATGCCTATCAAAGAGCTTGCTAACAGAAAACTAAGGACTAATGAAACGCCAAAGATCACGGCCATATTCGCGCCTTTCATTTTTTCGTCGGTAACACCGGCCGCAATTTGCCAAGCTTTTCCAAATACTTTTGGATTATACCAAATAAAGCCCATTATCATAGGGACTAAGGCTGCTACCAGAACAGCAATAAAATTTATGTGCATAGTTTTTGTGGTTTTTAGTTTATCAAATTTAGCAGCTTTAGAATTCAAATCGTTACCGCTCATAAGCATATATTAACCATTAATAGTTTATCTTTGTTGATAGAATGAAGGTTCTTCTTACCACATTAAACGCAAAATATATTCATACAAACTTGGCAATTCGCCTATTGTATGAGCTTAACAAGCAATACGATGGATTGCGCTGGAAGGAGTTTACCATTAAGGAGGGTAAAAACGATATTGCCGAACATTGTAAGGATTTTGACATCGTTGCCTTTAGTTGCTATATATGGAATATTACTCAAACTTTAGAAACGGCAGCAATTATTAAAGCAATGAGCCCGAATGTGAAAATTCTTCTGGGAGGACCCGAAGTTAGCTACGATTGGGAAGATGTGATATGCAGAGATGAAGTTGACATGATCATTGCCGGAGAAGGGGAAATTCCTTTTGAAACATTACTTGCTTCGTATCCAAATTTAAAACCAATTCCCGGATTGATCTGGAAAAACGGAACTGAAGTAAAACAAAACATCAAAGCAACAACGTTTGATATTACAAGGTATAAAGACATTATGCCTTACGCCACCGATAAAGTAGAAAGCTTAAATGATAAAGTATTATACATAGAAACGTCGCGGGGCTGCCCTTACAAATGCGAATTTTGTTTAGCAAGCTTAGATAATAAAGTAAGATACTTACCGGATGCACATATCAAAAGCACTTTATTGTATTTAATGGAGAATGGTAAGACCATTAAATTTTTGGATAGGACATTTAATATGAAAAGGGATTTTACCTTGGATATTTTCCAATTCATATTAGACCATTATAAGCCGGGGAATATTTTTCAGTTTGAGATCACCGCCGATATTTTACATCCCGATATCATCAAATTCATAAATGAAAAGGCGCCAAAGGATCTTTTCCGATTTGAAATTGGGATTCAAACCGTAAATCAAAAAGCAAATTTAGAAGTTGGCCGCAAGCAAAACTTCGAAAAAACAAAAAGCATCATTAAACAAGTAGAAGATAAAGTTGAATTACACCTGGATCTTATTGTTGGAATGGCTTTAGATCATTACGAAGATATTAAATACAGTTTTGAAGAAACCTTTAAATTGTTTGCTCCCGAATTGCAATTGGGCTTTTTAAAATTTTTAAAAGGAACACCTTTGCGTTACAAGGCCGAACAACACGGGTTTAAATTTGATCTCCTTCCACCCTATCAGATCATTGAAAGTAATTATTTATCGAATGAGCAGCTACGTTCTATTGAAAAATTAGAGCATATGCTTGAAATATACTGGAATAACAAGCGCGCGCAAAACACGCTTCGCTATATTTGTAATACGTACAGCATATTTGATTTTTTGCTAGGACTTGGCGAATTTTTTGGTCAGAAAAAAGATTTTCATAAATACACACTTCCTGACGTATTTGATATTATTACTCAGTTCTCTGAACAAGAATATCCTAATGATACCATTTTAAAACAATTGATCGCCGTAGATTATTATTTGCACTTTAAAGTAAAACCAAAAGAATTATTTATGAGCGATATGCCCAAACAAAATAAGTTTGAAGTGATCGATCGTTTAAAATTGGATCATCATAAATACCGTTTTATTATTTTACCGCTAGATTTTAATTTTGAGAAGGTGGTGAATAAGAATATTATCGATCGCACCCCTCAAAATCTCATTATTCAGTATAATGGACAAACCAAGGCCCAACTGGTAAAACCTGAGGCTGCTTTAGGCTAAAAGTACTTGGTTAACCCAAAGTAATTCCTCAGTATTTAAGGTCATTTGTTCAAAGAGAATTTATTACTATATTTAAAGGGCTAATGGAAGACATAAGTATATCACCCGAAGCGGTTAAAAAGGAGTTCACCAGATCAACCGAGCGCTTTCACGTTATTACGTGTTGGGTAGGTCTTTTATTGAATTTAGTTTGGTTTGTTAGCGATATTTTTGTTCTACCCGATCATTGGAAACAATTTTTTGAATTCAGAATTGCCGTTTCAGGTATTGCTGTTATTTTACTTCTCACAAAAAAATGGACAAAACTTGATATTTACGCCTGCATGTTTGTTTTGGTATTGGGTATCTCCATTCAAAACTCTTATATGTGGAGTGTCATGGATCTGGCTCACTTACAACAACACGCATTTGCATATATGGTTCTTTTTATTGGCGTTGGAATGTTGGTTTTATGGGATATTTGGTATTCGATCATCATTTTAGTTGCCACCGTTATAAGCAATATTGTTTTTTATAAAGCTTATAGCGAGTTAACCGTTGATCAATTCGTTATAAGCGGAGGATTACTCGTATTAACCGTTGCTATTTTTTGCGTATTCCTTATTCGTACGCGTTATCGTTTAACAATGAATGAGATCAAAAGCCGCTTAGAACTTGCCAAATCAAAAGAGATCATTGAAATGGAGAATGTGGTGATAAGCAAACAAAAAGAAGAGTTGTTTGATAAGAATAAAGAGATCACCGACAGTATTAACTATGCCAAACGAATTCAAAGCTCGCTCATTCCAAAGGAAAATGAATTTACTAAGTCATTCAAAGATAGTTTTGTTCTTTTTAAACCAAAGGATATTGTAAGCGGCGATTTTTATTGGATCTACGAAAAGAATAATAAAGTTTACTACGCCACAGCAGATTGTACAGGACATGGAGTTCCCGGTGGTTTTATGACCATGTTAGGCCTTTCATTCTTGGAAGAAATTGTTTCGTTAGATGTTGCACAAAACCCTGCAGATATTTTAAATATCATTCGCGACAAGATCGTAAGTACACTAAGGCAAACCGGAAGCGCTGAGGAAAACAAAGACGGAATGGATGTTGTATTATGTTGTGTTGACAAAGAGAAGTTGAAACTTACTTATGCAGCGGCCAACAATTCGTTCTATATTCTCAGAAAAGATGAGAAAATGGAATACACATTGATAGAAAATAAAGGTGATAAACAGCCTTGCGGATTTTTTCCGGATCCGCAGCCATTTACTTTACGCGAGGTAGAATTAAAAAAGGATGATATCATTTATACATTAACCGATGGTTATCCTGATCAGTTTGGCGGTAAAACAAAAGAGATCCGCAAAGCGGGTGGAAAAAAATTCCGTTACAAAGCTTTAGAAATGCTGTTGATCCAAAATTGTGAATTACCTTTTGCTAAACAAAAAGATCTTCTTAATCAAGCTGTAGAAGAATGGCGCGGTGAATTAGATCAAGTGGATGATATCCTTATTATAGGGGTGAAAATATAAAAGCCACATTTCTGTAGCTTTTAATTCAATATTCCTAAGTCCGAATGACGAAGTTGGAGTGACGAAGCTAAACACACAGATTCGTACTTCTACCTTCGTAGATCGTACTTCTAATAGATCATCACTTTCTTTACTTCGCTTAAGCTCTTGCCTTTTATTTGTAGTAAATAAATTCCCTTAGACAATCCTTGAATATTTAGATCCTTACTGCAACAATCTTTATTTAAACTTTCTTCTATTACAACTTGTCCTAAACTATTGATCAACTTCAATGTTGCATCTTCAGCTTTAATATCATTGTATTTTACTGTTAAGTGATCAGAAGCAGGATTAGGATAAACTACAAGGTTGAAATTATTAGAATTTTGCTCTTTAATCCCAACATTTAGTGCGGCAGTACCTGAAACCACAAAATCATAACTGCTTTCACTATAGTCGTTACTAAATAAATGGATCAAAGCGGTTTTTGTTCCTACAGTTAATGGTGCAAACTGAACACTTAATATCTGAGCTCCTGATGGAGAAACCGTAAATGGTGTTGATGGACCAACAATAGAAAATAGAGAAGCATCTGCACCCGTAATAGTGATCGAAGAAACATTTAAGCTTGCTAAACCGGTATTTTGAACAATAAAATTACTGGTTGCACTTGCAGTAATGATCACCGATCCAAAATCAGTATTGTTGGTGGTTGCTGTTGAAACTGATCCGTCGGGAATATTTACCGAATTACCAATAATATTTATCTCCGGATTAGAATACAAATGTGTATTCATAACAAAAATTCCATTGTGACGATCTAAAGCAAAAACACTTTTACTTGGAAACCATGGGTAAAGTCCCCATTGCCCATTATAATTTGCGCCGCCCGGCCAGGTATTATTATTACCGCCGCTTACAGGGTAAGTATCAAAATATCCTGCTAAAAATGGTGCGTTTGGATTAGAGATATCCCAAAGTTGTGTTCCATCCTGATAAGCACTTACAAGACAGTATTGATCTGTTAACATAAATGGATTGTGTGGTGTAGTTAAAGGGAATTGATTTGCAGTGGCTGTAACAACAATATTCGACAAATTGGTAACGTCTAATACCTTTATTGGTAAACTCGCCGGAACTTCGTCTAACATAACCAAATTTTGTCCATTTGGAGTTAACGCACTGGCGTGGTTATAACCTGAGCCGGGATAAGTTACTAAGGATCCTAATTGCGTGAAGGTATTTGCTGCTGTAAATTTATATACGTAAAGTCCTTGGTATGCCGCAGAAGCATAAACGGTATCATTTCTCACAAACGAATCGTGAACATAAGTGATACTTGGATAATCTTGATTCAAACGACGTAATAGAACAGGAGCCGTTGGTGTTGCTAAACTGTAAACATCCAAACTGCTGGTAGTATTATTACTATAAGTAACACCTGATACATATAATTTATTGCCATCGATCCAAGCTGCGTGGCCACGACGGAATAGATCCATATTCTGACTCACCAAAGTAACTGTGGCAGGCAAAGTACTCATATCAAAGATCTGTAAACCTAAAGTTCCGGCACCATTATCGTTCACCACATATAAGTAATTCTTATAACTCTTCATTTCGCGCCAGTTACCATTACCATTCACTGCAGGATAAAATGCACAAACCGTAGGTGTATACGGATTAGTAATGTCAACAAAATAAGTTCCTGTTATTGAACCTGCAATTGCATATTCTTTGTCGTTCAAAGTATCTGTCCAACCCCAACAACCCGAATATTTAATACCGGCGCCCACTTCAGGACTGATATTGCTTACAAGCGTAAAATTTGAAGCGGCAAATTGCGCAGATAAATTGGCAATGCTTAAACAAACGAATAAAAGTAGAAAGTAGATTTTTTTCATTCTTAATATTTTTTTAGATGAGTAGTAAATATAGTCCTTCTCTTTGTAAAAACAAAACGGAGACCTAAATTGGTCTCCGTTAATTTTTATCTAATTCCATTTAAACTAGTGGCGGCGGTACCGCAGCAAACAAAGCAGCCAATTCAGCTTGCCCTTCGGCAGCTCCCCAGGCAGCCATTCCGGTTTTCCAAACTTGAGTTGTGCGGGTTAATTGTCCGCTTGCAACCATAGCTTTTAACTGATCAATTCCAAAAGGACCGGCTTGTGCGCCATTTACGGCCACATGAAATTGTGTTAATGGTGGTGGTACATTATTTTGGTTCATTGCATTACCCATCATGTTTGTTACCATGTTTCCCATTCCCATACCAACACCCATTCCTACTCCCATCCCACCAATTCCTTGGTTTTTTGCAGCATCTCCAATAGCATTTGCTGTATTGAACTGCGCTAATTTTTGCATATCAATGGCATTTAAACGAGAATAATTGAAAATTTCTTTCTTCAATTCCTCAGGCATTGATACGTTCTCAACTAAGAATTTGGTGATGGTTAATCCGTACTCTATAAAATCTTCGTTCAATTTTGTTTGTCCTAATTTTGAAAGTTCGTCCATGTTAGCAGCAAACTTTTCAATAGGAATATTTCCTTCTCCAACGGCGTCGGTAAATTTAGTAACAATTAAACTGCGCAATTGCTCCGTTACTTCTTCTGTAGAGAAATTAGTATCTGTTCCGGCAATTTCTTTAATGAATTTTGCTCCATCATTCACACGAAAAGCAAAACTTCCAAAAGAACGCACTTCAATAAAACCAAAACGTGGATCGCTTAAAGTGATAGGATTTTTTGTTCCCCACTTTTGATCAATGAATTGTTTGGTGCTTATAAAAAACACATCGGCTTTGAACGGACTATTAAATCCATATTTCCATCCTTTTAATGTACTCATGATCGGCATGTTTTGCGTTTCTAAAGTGTACATACCCGGCTGAAATACATCAGCAATTTTTCCTTCGTTCATAAAAACAGCTACCTGGCTTTCGCGCACGGTGAGCTTTGCTCCCATTTTTATCTCGTTTTGATAGCGTGGAAATTTCCAAACGATCGTGTTATTAGAACTATCAACCCATTCAATGATGTCGATGAATTCATTCTTTAGTTTATCAAATAATCCCATGGTTAAAATTTTGAAGTATAAATTTAGCGAAAAATTAAATAACCGCCAAGACACGAAGTCACAAATTTTGTTTGATCACCAGTACGTATTTTCCAACTACCAAGACACCAAGACACGGTGTATTTAGTGGTTCGTAAGGGCAAAAAACCGTGTCTTGGTGTCTTGGTGGTTTAAACTAGGCGGTTAGAATATATAAACCGTGTTACCTATTACACAAAGCTTTATAATCGCAAAACTCACAAATTTTAAGGTCGTCGGTTTGCCCGAATGGCTTTGATATATCAACTATCTGGCCAACAAAAGCGCTTAGATGGTTCTCCATATCGTTCATTAGGTCCGTACTAAATTCCAGATCCTGTTTATCTGCGCCAACAATTTGTTTTGGTTTTTTTAAGAATTTCTTAAAGGGAATAATGCCGGGTTGAAGCCGTTTTAAATATTCCGGCTTGTTCTTATACACCAACCAAACGTAAATAAATAATTGAAGCTGCTTATTGTAATTAATATCTTCAAATACCGTTTCAAAGTTGGTGAAGGTAAATTTATCTGAATCTTTTACCGAATTTTTATAATCGATCACTCGAATTTTTCCTCCAAAATCATCGATGCGATCTATTTTTCCCTGAACATAAAACGTTTCTTGTTTGTTGTTTATGGTTACTTGTAGCGGTGCTTTCCAGGGACTTTCCAAAAACAAGATCTTCAAAAATTTATTCTGTTTCTTTAAAGACTTTACATTTTCTTTGTCCAAATCGATCAAACGCTTTACGTAAACTTTTAAAACTTCTATTTGCAAATAATTTTTCCCTTGTAAAGGAGATGAATCCTTAAAAAATTCTTTAAATGCTTTTTCAACTTCCTTTTCCGATTCGGAAAGCATTTTTAAAAGATCTTCTTCGGCTAAATTTTTATTGATATAAGGCTTGTACAAATTCTCTAATGCCAAATGCAATATCGATCCAAACGTATTTGCTTCGGCGCTCTCCTCTACTTCTTTTATCTCTTTTAATCCTGCACCATATCTATAATAAAATTTTAAGGAGCATTCCTTAAATGTATTTAATGCCGAAGGAGAAATTCCTCCAAACTCATCACTGCTTCGTGCTTTTGTAAGGATCTTCTCTAAAGTTTGCTCATTCTTTTCAATGCTTATTGTATCATCTACATACACCGGTGAAGCTGAAACGGCAACACCTTCCGTAATTTGATGATCGGGATGATAATGCTTTAGTTCAAATTGTAACTGCGAAATGAATCTGCTTTTTTCTCCTTTTCCAAATTCATCGGTCTCGCTATCGTAAATTAAATGCACAAAACTGCTACGCTGTAATAATCTGTAAAAGTGATATGCGTAAATAGCATCCTTTTCATAGTACAAAGGCAAACCAAACAAACGTTTCAAGTCGTTTGGTAAAAACGAGTTCACTGTTTTTCCCGAAGGTAAAACGCCTTCGTTCACACCTACCATGATCAAATATTCAAAATCCAACGTACGAGTTTCTAAAACGCCCATTATTTGCAAACCCTTTAAAGGCTCGCCAATAAAGGGAACTGTGGCCGCACCTACGGTTTGAGTATACAATTGTCTGTACGAACGTACATCGGCATAATACATTGGGTATTTTTGAAGTACATCGTTAATGCGATGGAACGAACGCAATAATACTTCCATGTATTCCAATTCCAAATGAATAATGTTCGTCTCAAAAAGTTTGATATAATAATTGCGAATGTGATCAATAACAGAAACCAAACTATTGTTTCCATCTAAAGAAGATGGCCAAGGTTTAAATATCTCGGAAATTATTTTTGGGAGGTCTCTGAATTTCTCCTGAATATACTTCTGATGAATAAAAACAAAATTATCCTTGTTTATCTGATCGATAATTGCACTCACATTAAATTTTTGGTCAAGGCTTTTAAGCAAAACTCCAAAGAAAGGATGTTGCAATACAGCAATAAACTCTTTAAAATAAACCGAACCCGAACTTCTGCCTTTATTTTGAAAATTTACTTGAATATTAAATAACAGATCAATAAAACTATAGGCTTGCGTATACCTTATGGGATATTCCATAGTAATATTCACATGCTCTACTTCTTTTGGCAATAATTTTAAAACAGGCCACAACAAACGCTCGTTGGCTAATACCACCGCTACTTTGGTCATACTAACGCCGTTGTTGATCAGTTTGATCAATTCATCATGCACTAATTGCGCCTGCCCCATTTGTCCTGCAACGGCTGTAATATGAATTTCTTTGGCGGTTTTATAATGCTCGGCCGTAAATGAATTTTGCTTTGCATCAAACACTTCCAAATTTCTTCTCAAAAATAATCCTGCTTCCTGAGTTTTATCTTTGTAATAATAATTATCAATATCCCAAAGCATTTCGGCCTTGCCCGAACTTTGTAGCCACGTATAAATTTTTGTTTCGGCAGCATTTAAAGCATTAAAGCCGCAGAACAAGATCTTTGAATATTTATTTAGCGCCGGATGATCTTTAAAATTCTCTGATGCTTTTTTATAAATGAGTCCTTGGTATCCAATGCCCTTTTTTAAAAGCTCCTGTGAAAAATGCACATAAATATCCCCAATGCTTCCCATAAAATTGAGGTAATTTATCTGGGTAGTTGAGAGATCTTCCTGACCCAAACTCCAATTCTCAATTTCTTTGATGTCGGTTAAATTATTATAGATCTGTCTGCTATCTACCAAATACCGATCGATCTCATTAAAATCTTGGATCATTAAATGTCCCCATTTACTAAATTTATCAAAAGGCTCCGGCTCGCCCTTTAAACACGCCAAATAACTCTCATATAAAAACGCGATCAAGTCAATTTCATCGGCTTGTTTTAAACCGCTCAACGCTTCAATAAATTCTTCAGCGCTCTGGATATCAGGCAGCCAAGTGGTTTTTGTAAATACTTGCTTAAAGTGATCTTTCAAAAAAACCGAACCCCTTTTGCTCGGAAGTACAATGCAAACGTTTTCTACACTATCTTTGTAGTGCGTATGAATATGGTGCGCTATTAAATTTAAAAATGCTTGCATGCAAAAGCCTGAAGTTATACATTTTCCCATTTACCGTAAGTACACTAGCAACAAACGTTTTTATAAAATTATCAATACTAAGGAGTTTGAGGAATTGCAGATCGTTGGTTCAAAAACCCTCATAAATCACATAAAAGCCACGCAATTCCCCGAATTTGTTTTTATTAACGACCTAATTGAGAAAACCGG
>JAGPDW010000281.1:0-2892 GCA_018057345.1 Bacteroidia bacterium
GTATTTATCATGCGCTCAACAAAGGAATTGCCTTGGCAAGCGGTGATGTGATCGGATTTTTACATTCTGATGATTTTTACACCAGCAACAATGTGATCGAGCATATTGTGAGGGAATTTAAAACGAAGAATACAGATGGTTTGTATGCCAATTTATACTTTGTAGATAAAACCGATCCTAATAAAATAACACGGAAATGGCATTCGGGCGATTATTCGCCAAACAGTTTTATGTATGGCTGGATGCCACCTCACCCTACTCTGTTCTTAAAAAAAGACGTTTATAAAAAACACGGCACCTTTAATTTGGATCTTAAAACCTCAGCCGATTACGAATTGATGTTGCGCTTCATTCATAAACATCAAATCACTTTAACTTACCTTGATGAGTTCATCATCAAAATGCGTGTAGGCGGACAAAGTACTGCCAGCGTTAATAATCGCGTAAAAGCAAATTTAGAGGACAGAAAAGCATGGGAAATAAACGGCTTGAAGCCTAAATTTTTTACGCTGTGGTTAAAGCCGCTAAGGAAAATTGGACAATTCTTTTAACCACGAAAAGCACGAAGTCTTTGCACAAAGGACACGAAGCATAGTGATCTTCGTGAAAAATCTTAGTGACCTTCGTGGTTTCTGCCTCTTAATCGAAACGCAAGGTTTTTATTGGTGTTATCTTGGTGAGAATAAGTGTTGGCAACAACAACATTAATAAACACACTCCCGTTGTTCCTAAATTCAATAATACATACGATACCCAATTCAAATCAATGGCCACTTTATCTACATAATATGTAGAGCTATCCAATTTTACCAAGCCAAAATAATATTGGATCAAACACATTCCAATTCCCACAACATTTCCCCACAGCAAACCTCTGCCCAATAGTTTTAAGCTGATGTAAAAAAATATCCTTCGCACATTTACGTTGCTCATGCCAAGGGATTTTAGCATGCCCACCATATTTGTTCTCTCCAATATTAAAATAAGTAAAGCCGTTATCATATTTATTACTGCCACCAATATCATCAACACAATAATGATAACGCCGTTAATGTCCAACTTATCTAACCAAACAAAAATATTTGAAAAACTATCTTTCACACTAATTACCTGGCAATTGAGCGCTGTATTATCATTGATCGCTTCAATAGTGCTTTCTAGTTTTTCAAAATCATTTACCCTCACTTCATAATTTCCAACTACTCCAGGCCCCCAATAATTTAATTTTTGAATATGACGAATATCCACAAAGGTTAAATTATTATCAAAGTCAGAAAATGACGTTTTATATATCCCGCATATTTTAAAATTACGTGAGCGCTGTTCGAATTTTGTGAAATTTGCTTTTTCAATTGAATCATACACATCGTGTTGTACAACAAAATATACCAGGAATTTATCTTCGGGCTTAAGATCCAAGCGTGTTGCTAAATTCTCACTAATTAAAATATCATTACTTGCATCCTCACCTTTTAATTCAGGTAAGGTTCCACTCAACATGTGTTTTTTAATAAATTCAAGATCATAATTATCATCAATTCCTTTTATAACCACGCCTTCATTCTCAGTTTTTGTTTTTACAATGCCATTTTTTAATGCGCAACCTTGCACATGTTTTACATTTGGGATCTTTTCAAGAATAGTTATACTATCAGCACTGATCTTTACCGGAACTTGCTCGCCATTACTTCCAAAACTGATATTACTAATTGTAACATCGGCCGCTAACCCTGTAACTTTTTTTGTGATCTCCTTTTTGAAACCAACAACAATACTTACCGTTAATAACATGACCGATAAACCAAGAATTATCCCTAAAATGCCTATCTTTACAATTGGCTTTGAGATACTTCCTTGATCCTTACTTTTGGAAGTGATACGATCAGCTATATAACGTTCAACGTTCAATTAAAATGCACTTAGGAAACAAAAATACTAAATTGATATTGGTTGCAATACTTTATTTTGCGGTATTTATCAGTTGCGGCCAGGAACTTGTATTTAAAGAGTATAACTCTCTTGCTGTTGGCGCGCAACAATTTCATAAATACATTCCAAAACTTAAAAACAAAAAGGTAGCAATTGTTACTAATCAAACCGGTGTCATAAATGGCGTGAGTATTGTAGATACCCTTTTAAAATTCAAAGTGGATATTAAAAAAATATTTGGTCCCGAACACGGATTTAGAGGAGATACAGAAGCAGGCGAAAAAGTGAACAGCAATATTGACAAAAAAACAGGCTTGCCCGTTATTTCTTTATACGGAGCTAATAAAAAACCAAGCACTAAAGATCTTGCAGGAATTGATGTTGTAATTTATGATATTCAAGACCTAGGCGTTCGTTTTTACACATATATTTCTACCATGTGTTATGTGATGGAAGCCTGCGCTGAGAATAATAAAGAAATGATAGTGCTCGACAGACCAAACCCTAATGGATTTTATGTTGACGGGCCGGTTTTAAAACCAGAATATAAGGGATTTTTGGGATTACATCCTGTGCCAATTGTGTACGGAATGACCTGTGGCGAATACGCGCAAATGGTAAATGGCGAAGGATGGTTAAAAAAGAAAGTGAAGAAAAAAGATGTGGTGATCAAATGTAACCTCACTGTAATTCCATGTTTTAATTATGATAGAAATGCAACCTATCAATTGCCTGTAAACCCTTCACCTAATATTCCAAATCATACCGCCGTATTGCTTTATCCAAGTTTAGGATTGTTTGAAGGAACCATTGTAAGCTTAGGAAGAGGAACCCAATGGCCATTTCAAGTGATTGGATATCCTGAGTACAAAGACAGTTCGTTTTCTTTTGTTCCGCACGCTTCTGCATTATCTGCAGCACCAAAATACCTCGATAAAAAATGTAATGGTTTAGATCTTAGAA
>JAGPDW010000112.1:0-10021 GCA_018057345.1 Bacteroidia bacterium
GATCTATTTCTGAAAGTGTATCAATAATTGTTCCATCACTCACCGTAACAAAAGCACCTTTTACAAACGCTTTTTCGGGAGTAGTAAAATCAAATGTGCCAAAGTATGGAACAGAGACCGATAAAAGCACAACAGGATTTTTACCGATTTCAATACTTCCTTCTACCACCAGTTTTTCTTGGTAGTCGGGTAGTTTTACGTTAACGTCTTTACGGCATGCAAAGAGTAAGCTTGAAAAGGTAATTAATATGTAAATATTCTTTTTCATTCTTTTCCTCCCCCGTCTCCCGACGCTTCGGTCGGGATGCCACCCCCTCAAGAGGGGGATGGGATCAAAATTTAAAATTCCATGTTATACTTGGTAAAATTGGAAATAAAGACACTTGCTTTGCTCCCACTTTTAATGTTCCGTTTGTAAAATCTCCTTCGCGTGTAAAATAAATAAAATATGGATTGTAACGATTGTAAGCATTAAATACACTTAATGTAAAACTATTACTAAAATGCTTTGCCCATTTTTTTGGTACTTGGATCAGCGTTGTGTCTTTTCCGTCTTTAATATATCTGTCAACTAATTTTTTTCGCTTCTTCTTTAAATGTTTTTCGCGATCGGGCGTAAATGTTACATTAAGATCCATTCGGTGATAAGGAACAAATTGATAAGAGTTTCTCAAACCATAATCATGACTTTGACTTCCTTCATATAAAAAGAAGCCGTTTGGTAATGTTCCTCTGTTTCCGGTGCCATACACCCAAACCATTCCAAAATTCCAAATTTTATTCATGTCGTAGGTTAAAACCAAAGAAGCATCGTGTCGGCGATCGTACTTAGCCAAAAATTTCCTTCCGTAATTGATCTCATCAAATTGGCGCCATGTCCATGATAAGGTATAACCGATCCATCCTGTAAATTTTCCTTTGGCTTTCTTTACAAAAAATTCTGCACCGTAAGCCCATCCTTTTCCGTAAGTAAATGCATTATCAGGATTATCATACACATTATCACTTGGCTCCGATCCTTCTTTATATTCAATTTGATTGGCCATTGTTTTATAGTACACTTCAACACTGGTTTCGTACTGATTATCCTTTAAATTTTTAAAGAACCCTAATGCGTATTGATCTCCAATTTGCGGTTTAATTACTTCTGTACATGGCATCCATACATCCGTTGGTAAACTCAACGATGAAATAGTTGCTAAATGAATAAATTGATAATTCCTGGTATACGATGCTTTTAAAGAAGAACTAGGGTTGATACTATAACGCAAAGCAAAGCGTGGCTCCAGTCCGTCGTAGTTCACTACTTTTTCACCCGGCTTATAAACTACTGTATCACTTACGCGATCAAACATATCTTTTTTATACCGTTTAAAAGGACCTACTTGCGTAAAATTTCCATAGCGCAAACCAATGTTTGTTTTAAATTTTGGGCTTAGATCCCAATCATCGCCAATATAAACTGCCGCATCATGCGAATACAAACGAATTACTTCACCAAGATCAAACGTTGTTTCGCCTTGCTTTGCACTTACGTTAGTTGGCGTAAATATGTGATAGATATAATTTACACCGGCTCTTATGTTATGACGAGAGTTAGGAAAATAATTGAGATCGTACTTAATATTAAAATCTCTTATACCGGATTTAAGTTTGAATTCAAATTCATCCTGAGTAGCTTCAAAACTAAAGTCATAATTAGAAAATACAGCGGTAGTATTTGAAAATAATTTCGGATTAAAAATATGGTTCCATCTTAAACTTGCCGTTGTATTTCCCCAGGGAATTCGCGTAGAAAAACCGCCTTCCAGATCCTTAAAATCAAAAACATCTCTTCCATGATAGGTACTAAAGAACAAACGATTCTTATCATTAATGATATAATTCAACTTTGCATTCAGATCATAAAAGTGATACGCTGTTCCTTTAAAATCAGATTTATCTAACCAAGGCTTCGCTAAAATATCAACATAAGTTCTGCGCGCGCTAATAATAAAAGATGCTTTGTTCTTGATAATTGGCCCTTGAATGGTTAAACGAGATGCGATCACTCCTATTCCACCGTCAACCTGAAATTTTTGATTATTTCCTTCTTTCATGTTGATATCTAATACCGCAGACAATCTTCCGCCATATTGCGCAGGCATTCCTCCTTTGATCAAGTTTACATTTTTTATGGCATCTCCATTAAACACCGAAAAGAATCCCATTAAATGAGATGCGTTATACACATTCGCTTCATCCAATAAAATTAAATTCTGATCAGGTCCGCCACCGCGAACATAAAAACCTGTATTACCATCGCCTGCATTTTTTACACCGGGCAATAATTGAATAGTTTTTAAAATATCAACCTCCCCCATAAAAGCGGGTATCTTTTTTATTTCGGCCATATCTAAATTTACAGCACTCATTTGTGTGCTCTTTACATTCTCCTCATTTCCCTTTGCGCTTACTTCCACTTCATCCAGTTGCTTTTCGGGAGTAGACATTTTAATATTTAATGATTGATTTGAATTTAAATCAATAGCCGCAGTAAATGTTGAATATCCGATGAGTTGACAAACAAGAATATAATTTCCTTTTGGAGAATTGATCGAGTAAAAGCCATATTGGTTTGTTGAAGAAGATTTCTTATTCTCTTTTAAATACACAACCGCGCCAATAAGCGATTCGCCGTTAGATGCGTCGGAAACACTTCCGCTGATCGAGAAATTTTGAGCTGCTAGTTTTGAACTAAGAACAAAAAGAAATATATATGTGAAAAGAGGCCTCACTTACTTACCGATTATTAGACTTCGGAAAGCGAAATTAGTTTAAAATGTGGTACAATTTTAAAGAAAATACCTAAGGATGGTATTTATCTATCAAATAGATCAAACTGCCAATAGCTGAGGCACCAAGCTCCAGTTCGCGTTTATTTACCTTATCAAATGTATCATCCGCTGTATGGTGGATATCAAAATAACGTTGATTATCGGGTTCAAAACCAATGCATGGTACTCCTAATTTCTCAAGCGGACCAATATCAGCTCCCCCGCCACCAATTTTTATATGCTCAATAAAATACGGCTTGAATAAAGGTGCCCATTTTGAAACCATTTTGTGCATTCCTTTGGTTGTATCAACTCCAAAACCACGCGGCGTATATCCACCGGCATCTGTTTCAAGCGCGGCGATATGTTTTAATTTCTTTTCATCTGCTTCTTTAAAATATGCATTTGCTCCACCTAATCCATTCTCTTCATTCATAAAACAAACCGTTCTAATAGTATGACGAGGTTTAATTCCCATTTTCTTGAACATTCCCATCACATCAATCGTTTGTACAATGCCTGCGCCATCGTCGTGCGCGCCTTGACCATTATCCCAACTATCTAAATGCCCTCCGGAAATAATATACTCATTTGGTTTTTCAGAACCTTTAATTTCTCCTATCACATTAAAGGAAGGGGCATCGGGAAAAGTTTTGCAGAAGGTTTCGATGTGCAGTTTAACTTTACCAAACAGATCAAACTCTGCACAGATTCGGTCAGCCGCCACATAACTCAGTGCTAGGGCCGGAATTTTCAATTTTGAAATAGCTGTATCATATTTCATATTCCCCGTATGTGGAGAATTGTTGCGCGCATTGGTCATACTTCTCACAACAGTTGCTACAGCACCATATTTTGCTGCATAAGAAGCTCCAATTGTTCTGTATTTTACAGTTGCGCCATAAGCCGAACCTGGCGTAATTAATTTATCATCAAATGCCACATCATAAAAAACAATCTTTCCTTTAATTTTACTTTCACCTAATTTTTCTAATTCATCAAACGATCTTACACGAACAACATCGGCAGTTATGCCTCCTTTTGGAGTACAAGTGCTGCTACCTAAAGCCACTACTGCTAATTGACCGTTTTTTGCACCCGGTGAAACAACTTTGCAAATTTCCTTCCCTCCTCTTTCCCAATGCGGAACCGTGCATGGTTGCAAATAAACGGTGTCGGCTCCGGCGTCATAAAGTGCTTTTTTTGCCCAATACACTGCTTCTTCTGCTTTTTTACTTCCGCTTAATCGTCCGCCAATTTTGGTTGCCAAATATTCAAGATTCTTGTAACTTTTACTTTCAGTTAAGTAATGATCATAGATCTTACGCAACATAATAGAATCATTAGTTTGCGCGTTGATCTCAAAAGAAAAAAGAAAAGCAAAAAATAGAAAATATACTCTCATAATTTATTAGTTTAAAATTTATTTCCAGAACCGCCGCCGCCAAATTCGCCACCACCCATTTCTACACCTGTATCTGTAGGTTGAGCATGCGTTCCAAAACTTTGAGCGATCACAAGGGCTTCGGCATTTGTTTTAAGAAAATTATCTTCGTTAGGATCATCTTTAAATGTGATCCCCTTTTTATCGGTTACTAAATATTTTATAGAAACATATGCTAAAGCCATCATCACCAAACCGGCAATAGTTAATGAAACTTCAGGATGACCCAAACTAAAATAATATTTAAACGTAAGCGCTGATATAGCAATTAATAGAAGAGCAACCCAAACCAATAATTTATCCTTTGCTCTTAAACCAAAGAACAAATACAATAAAGGAACAAAAGCCGTGAAGGCATAAAAAATAAGTGCCATTGGAATATCTTGACCCTCCATTAGATCCAAATTGAAAAATTCAACGCTACTTTCGCGGATCACATAATAATTTCCTGAAACGTAAAATACAATAAGAGAAATGGCTTTTATTACTTTAAAACATCCATTGTAGTGGGTCCTTGAGGATAAGGTCATTTGCTTTTTTACAATAAAATAAAACGCAGCAGATAAACCCATAAATGCAAACGGCATGATGAATTTGGCGGCATTGCCAATTTTCATGATCAGTGAAAAGAAAATACAATACATACAGGCGATCATGAAAATGGTTACAACTCTATCTATATATCTAGCTGCTGCAACCATAAGGAATGGCAAATAGATAAAACACATTAAAAGAAATCCATCCTCATCGTTAAGGTCATTACTAATACTAAACGCAATGGCTGAAAAAATAAAACTTAAAGCACTGTATAAAAGCGCGTCGTCAATTCCGTTGCTATACCAATTTCGCCATTGAATGAATTTTTCGAGGAAGAATACACATGCGCCGCCAAAAATAATGCTTACAAAAATGCTATATCCCTCAAACGAATCATTATTCACAAGAATTCCCATACTCATTAATGAGAATAAACCTAAAGCTGCGCCAATAAGAAAAAGCGTGAATAAAAACAATCCTACTTTGATAAAAATGTTTGGTTTAAAATACTCAATTGGGTATTTACTTAAAACGGAAGCCATTTGTGCGCCCGAAATAAGATCGCGACTAAACCACTGCTTGGCTTTTTTAACGATGAGCATATTGCTCAATAATATTTTATTATACGCGATCATTTCTTAATTCCTAAAATACGTCTATAATAAATAAAGAAAAGAACAATGGCTGCACACGATGCAATTACGTAAAATAGTCCAAGCATAAAGCTTAATTCATTCCCAATTTCAATTAAAAGATAAAAGAACGCATAGGTCAGAGCTATATAACCATAAATAACAGATAACAATAGAAACAAAAATGATTTCTCAGCAATGGCATATCTAATATAATAGAATACAAGCGCGGAGATCAATAAAAAATAAACGAACGACATGTAGCTTTCATCGAACAGCCCTGCTAAAAGTGCAATAAATAAAATATTTGCCGCAAAATTATTGTACGTAAATCCAAAATGCTTTTTAATATCCTTTATATCTGTCACTTTTGAAAAGCCTGCCAAAATTCCACCCACAACAATAGCTGTCCATATGATATCCGTGTTTGAAAAATCATTATTCTCTAATAAATGCATTGGCGTAACCGATATCCCGGCCCAAGCAGCAAAACCTGTTATTCCTAATGAAAGAACTCCCTTGTGATCAAAAACATAAGCCGTACCTAAAAAAACCATAGCCGGAAATAAAGTTGCAATGCCATAATGCATACCAAAAATGGTGTATTGGTATTGCATATAACCTATCAAAACGCCAAACAATAAACATCCAAGCAAAACTACATAATCAAATAAAGGAGATTCATATTTTACTTCTTGGTTCGTGTATGGCTTGCGATGTTTAAATCCGTAATAAAAACTTGCAGCACAACCTAAACTAATGGCGGCAATGATAACAGTATGCCCAATGGTATCGATATTGAGATATACCAAAATCCCAAGGCCTGACATAAATAAAAGGATACCGAGATATAGAATGGTTTTTAATTCCCAATGAACACTCATGGGTTTATCGCGCTCAAAAACATTTATACGCTGAGCTTGATCCTGATCAAGGATCCCATCATTTATTAATTGATCTGTAATGTTCATTTATTTTATTACCAAATTTTTTACCAATTCGTAACCGCAGAACTGATTGATCTTTTTTACAATGCTTTCTTTGCTATACATTGCCTCGTTTTTTACAGCCGCCGAATCTAAACTTAAAAAAATGTTCTTTTGATCATCAAAAAAGATCGAAGTGGTGTGATTTGCAATAACCTTTCCGGCAATTTCCTCCCAGGCATTCTTTACAGCAAACCTGCTCATTTTCACATCCAGATTTTCTTTCTTTAGAAATTGCTGAATGGCATCGCCCAATTTTACAAGATTACTTTTTCTCATACCAATTCATCTACCAACGCATTGGTAACCTTAAATAATTTATGATCTGTTTTACTATTTCCAAATAGCGCTTGCATGCGCTCTATATGTGTATCTGTAATAAATACCTGACCAAATTCATCTCCCTTTACAAGATCAATTAATTTATTAAAACGCGTTTCGTCCAACTTATCGTACACATCATCCAATAATAACAATGGCTTTTCGTGCTTTCTATCTTTGATGTATTGAAATTGCGCTAATTTTAAAGCAAGCAAATAAGATTTTTGTTGTCCTTGTGATGCAAATTTTTTAAGTGAAAGTCCGTTGATCTTAAAATCCATATCGTCTTTGTGCGGACCAACCGTTGTATACTCTAAAATTCTGTCTTTTGGCAAACAGGCCATAAGCGCCGTTTTAAAATCACGTCCTTCTAAAGAACTTTCATAATCTAATAACACTTCTTCTTTATGATCACTCAATATCTCATAAAAATGATTGAACATGGGAATGAACGAACTCAAAAAATCCTTCCGTTTCTCAATGATCACGTTTCCGTAAATGGTTAATTGCTGATCCCATATCTCCAATAAAGAAGAATCCATGGTTTGCCCTTTGGCAAATTGTTTTAAAAGCGAATTTCGTTGTTTTACCGCACCATTATAAGCGATCAAACTATCCAAATACACTTTATCGTATTGCGAAATGATGCTATCTACGAATTTGCGTCTTATCTCGCTCACACCCCATATCAATTCATTATCATTTGGGCTTATCATCACCAAAGGATATTGCCCAATATGTTCGCTGAGTTTGTGATATTCTTTTCCGTTCTTTTTAAATACCTTTTTTTGATTACGTTTAATGCCGCAATACACCGCATCCGTTTCCCCATTTTTATCAAAATGCCCCTGAAGTATAAAATAGCCCTCAGTATTTTTGATATTTTGACTATCAATAGCATTAAAATAACTCTTGCATAAACTGAGGTAATGGATTGCGTCCAAAAGATTGGTTTTACCCGAGCCATTATTACCCACAAAACAGTTGATCCGCGGCGAAAAACGGGCCGAAAACTCACTGTAATTCTTGAAGTTAACTAAGGATAGGTCTTTTAAAAACATCTGATTAAACACAAAAATACGCTTAGTTTGCGAGCCTTTGGGCCATGTTTAAAAAAATTTCGATTTATCAGTAAAAAAGCCTATTTTTGCACCCTATTATTTTAACAAATGGCAGAAACTAAAGATGAGTCTACAATTGAGAATGTAGATGCTAATGAACAAGTTGAGGAGATTATTGAGGAGCAAGAAGAGCGAGTGATCGATCCTAATTTACAGGGTATTCAACTTTTTTATGAAAAGAACAAGAAAATGGTCCAATACGGTGGTGGCGGATTGCTTGTTGTTATTGCTGCTTTCGTGTTCTGGAATTTTAAATACTTACCTGAAAAAGAAGCTGAGGCCGGAAACGAGATCATGTGGGCTCAAAAATTCTTTGATATCGACAGTTTTAGCATTGCATTGAATGGAAACCGTATGGTTTACACAGCAGATGGTCAAAAGCCAATTATGGGTTTTGATGCAGTGGCTGATGAATACGGAATGACAAAAACAGGAACGCTTGCTAATTATTATGCGGGCATTTGCTATTTACGCCTTGGTAAATACGATCAAGCAATTGAAAGATTAGAAAAGTATAATTTGGATGATGAAATGATCGCTCCAATGGCTACAGGACTAATTGGCGATGCTTACGTAGAACAAAGTAAAGTAGATGAAGCTATCAAATATTATTTGAAAGCAGCAGATATGAAGGTGAATAATTTTACGACACCATATTTTTTAAAGAAAGCGAGTTTTGCTTATGAATTGAAAGCAAATTATGCTGAAGCAATTAATATGTACGAGCGTTTAGAAAAGGAATACGGAAGCACCGAGATTGGCAAAGAAGCCGATAGGAATATTGCCCGATTAAAAGCCCTAGGGAATTTATAAAACGAACACTAACCCCGCAGAATTTGCGGGGTTATTTTTTAAAGCAAATGTCAAGTACACATAAAAATCTATCAAAATTTGAAGGCAGCGAAGTACCAAGTGCAGCGCGCTATAAATTTGGTATTGTTTGGGCTGAGTGGAATCATGAGATCACACACGAGTTAAAAGAAGGCGCTCTTAGTTTTTTAAGAGGGAAAGATGCTAAAGAAAGGAACATTACTATTAGAACAGTTCCCGGAGCATATGAATTAACTCTTGGCGCGCAGTATTTATTAGAGAAACAAAAAGTAGATGCTGTTATTGTTTTAGGATGTGTGATACAAGGCGAAACAAGGCATTTTGATTTTATTTGCGACGCGGTTGCAAATGGGATCACTGAACTGAACATCAAATACAAGAAGCCTGTGATATTTGGCGTTTTAACTCCCAATAACATGCAACAAGCCATTGATAGAGCCGGCGGAAAGCATGGCAACAAAGGCGAAGAAGCAGCTGCTACAGCAATTAAAATGCTTGCGCTTAGAGATTCGTTCACTAAAAAATAACACCCGCTTACTCATTCAATAATAACACATTCTCTTTTTAATTATATTTGATCTAGCACTTTTATTAGTATGACAAAAATAAAATTTGGAACCGACGGCTGGAGAGCCATAATAGCAAAAGATTTTACAGTAGATAACGTAGCGCGTGTTACCGAAGCTGTAAGTAAATACTTAATTAAAACTCACAAAACACCAAGCGTTGTTTTAGGACACGATTGCCGTTTTGCAGGCGAATTATTTGCCGAAACTGCGGCAAAAGTTTTTATTGCCAATAACATCAAAGTTTTTTTAGCGAAAGATTTTATTAGTACGCCTATGATATCATTAGGCGCTGTAAAATATAAAACAGATCTTGGAGTGATCATCACTGCAAGCCATAATCCGGCTTCGTACAATGGATATAAAATAAAAGCACATTATGGCGGACCACTTGGGCCGGAGTTAGTGCAAGAAATTGAAGACATCATTCCTCCCGATACAATTTATGATCTTGATGTAATTAGTTTAAAGGACGCTGAAAAAAATGGTCTTTTAAAATACATTGATCTTGAGAACGATTATATTAAGCATGTAGAAAAGAATTTTGACTTAGATGCTATTAGAAATTCGAAATTGAATTTGGTTTATGATAGCATGTTTGGTGCAGGACAAAGAGTAATGAGTAAATTATTCCCAAACATTCATCATTTACATAACGATCATAATCCGGGTTTTCATGGACAAGCACCGGAACCAATTCATAAGAATTTACAAGAGCTTAGTAATTTTATTAAGTCGAAAGGAAATATTTCGTGTGGCTTAGCTAC
>JAGPDW010000282.1:0-1210 GCA_018057345.1 Bacteroidia bacterium
CCTCCAAGTATTGTTGGTGTTCCAAACCATATTAGAATCAATTGGCTGATACTTTTGCGCAAAGACCAAAAATGAATTTACAACAAGAAAAGTTAGAAGTATAAATTTCCTCATATTTAAATTTACAAAATAAAAATCAATTAGTAAAATTATTAAAACATTAAGAAAACAGGAGCTTAAAACACCTTTTCCAGCGCTATCTTAAACCAACTCGTAAAACTTTTAGGATCCTTTTTTATCTCTTTCTTTACTTTCTCCAAACTCAACCATTTAAAACTATCTACTTCTTCTAAGTTGATGACGGGATGTTCGTTTGTTTGCCCAATAAATACATGATCAAACTCATGCTCGGTCAATCCATTATCAAAAGGAGTTTTATAAATAAATGATGTTTTATGAACAAGAATGGTATCCATTCCCATTTCTTCTTTTAATCGACGATTTGCTGCGGCTAAAATTTCTTCGTTAGGTCGCGGATGAGAACAACAGGTGTTGGTCCACAAACCAGCACTATGATACTTGCTTAAAGCGCGTTTTTGTAAAAGTAATTCGCCTTTATCATTAAAAATAAAAACCGAGAAGGCCCTATGCAAAAGGCCTTTTTGATGAACTTCCAATTTGCCCATGGTACCAATAGGCTTGTCTTGTTCGTCAACTAGTATTAGCTGTTCTTCTTGCATTGAAGCTAAATTAGACATTTTTTGTCTAAATCGCCCATGTCTATGTTAGTTCTAATTTTCTAAACGAGTTTAATTAATGTGTTTTAAATTTTAACCGCAAAGACGCAAAGTCTCTAAGTTTAAACTGTGTGTATGTTAGTGCTTAATTTAAGAGCGCAAAGGCAAATCGGACCTTCGGTCCGACCACTGGTGTAGGCATCCAGACCTTAGCGCACGCCGTAGGCGCTTTGCCTCCTTGCTTATGCACACAGTTTAATTTTAAACTTTGTGTCTTAGCGTCTTTGCGGTTAAAAACATGGATTAGCTTGGAAATTCTAATATGAATGAAGCATAAAAGAAATTAAATGTAAAGCAAGATATTTCAGTAAATTTGCATCCAATGAAAATTGTCCTCAGAATAGTAATGGCAGCACTAAGCATAGCTTTGGGCGCAATATTCATCTACTCGGGCTGGAGCAAACTCGATCCGGTTATCGAAACTTTTGAATTTACTTTTGTTGATCTTGGAATTGGTAATTGGTACACAGCTC
>JAGPDW010000282.1:1220-2876 GCA_018057345.1 Bacteroidia bacterium
CACAGCTCCTATTATTGCGCGACTTTTAATTGGTCTTGAATTCCTTATTGGATTCCTTCTTATTATTAATTATGATCTTCGCAAATTCACTTTACCACTTACGATTGGATTGCTCGTGTTTTTCAGCATTTATCTTGCGTTTCAGATCATGATCAATGGCAATGATAGTAATTGCGGATGTTTTGGTGAGCGATTATATATGACACCGGCCAAAGCCATTCTAAAAAATGTGATCATGATCGGGGCGGCATTGCCAATTTATTATTTCTGGCATGGTTGGAAGGTAAAGTTCAATAAATTATTTATTTCTTTTTTTGGTGTAACAGCTATAGTAGTTCCCTTCATTTTGAACGCGGTTAATTTTTCGTACTCATCTAATAATCTTGGCGAGGAAGTAAACTACCCTTTAGAAATGGATCTTTTGTATAAACCCGAGGATACAAGCAAAGTACAGGTCCCAAAAAAGGAATTGCGCACCGGAAAACACGTAATGGCATTTTTAAGTTTAACCTGCGCGCACTGTAGAATTGCCGGTAAAAAATTCAGGTTGATCTATAAGAACAATCCTAAACTTCCCATTTATTTTATTTTAAATGGTGATAAAGAAAATCTCGCGCCTTTTTACTTAGATACAAAATGCGATGATATCCCGGCATCGTTTGCTTTAGGAAAAACGTTTGTGAATTTAGCAGGAACCCATTTACCCCAGATCTATTACATTGATAATGGTGTAGTGGTAAAAAAACTCGATTACTTCGAACTCAATCAATATAATATTGAAGAGTGGGTTGCAGGTAAAGGTGTGAAGTGATTTTTGTTTAAGTGTTCTTTTGAAAAAGAACCAAAACCTTTTAATACTTACTTTTCTTGCTTGATCAAGAAAAGGGATAAATGTGCACGGCACATTTAGGCCGGCTTGTGTGTAGGAAGAAATCAAGGCGCTTCATCCCGATAGCTATCGGGACTCCGCACGGGCAACGCTCCTAACACGAAGCGCCTGTCCCACGCACGCGTCTTCGGAGGAAGACTGGTATTCAAAGGAAGATGGGTTCTTCGAAAGGAGTTTGGAAAACAGCAATGCTATAATTTAATGTTCGTGTTTTGGATGCTTGGACGCCTCTGCGTGAGCGATTGAAGCGGAAAGCCCTGCGTAGTACTTTGCTAAATGTTTGTTGGGCGAGGAAGCGACTTTAGAAGCTACCGGAGCCCTACAAACATAGCAAAGGACAAGCAGGCTTGTAGCGAAAAGCGCGACGGCGAGCGAACTTCTGGTGTGTATGGGGTGAGCTTCGCCGGCACGCCCAGGTAAAAATGAAAAGAAACTTACAAAAAAGTAGATCCTAGAATCCAGTTCCAAAATGAGTTAAGCTCACTTTTTTACTTGGTTGAATAGTTAATACAGGGATATTACTGATATCAACTATTTTTTGCGAATCTGTTCCGCCAAAAAATTCGCCAACACCTAAACTTTTCTTATTCATGATCATGATAAGATCGGCTTCAATTTTGTTGGCGTATTCTACAACAGTTTCGGCAATATTATCACTGGCAATAGATTTGTTTGTACAAGCGATGCCCTTGCTTTTTACCAATTGCTTAACTTGATGAGAGTAGGCGATCAGTTTATTTTCGTAGGCAGCATCACTTGGACTAAAT
>JAGPDW010000113.1:0-9913 GCA_018057345.1 Bacteroidia bacterium
AGCTTATACTATTTATGTTGATGGTATATCTAAATCCCTTTCTGCCACCGGTGTTCGCGTAGGATGGAGCATGGGGCCACAATTCATTATCGATAAAATGAAAGCCATTTTAACACACGTTGGTGCTTGGGCCCCTAAAGCCGAACAAGTAGCTAGTGCAAAATATTTGGCCGATCTAAAAACATACGCTGCATTTTTAGAAGTTCAAAAGAAAAAAATTAGCGAGCGATTGGATGGGTTTTACAAAGGCATTACTCAACTAAAGAACGAAGGGCACAAAGTAAATGCCATCGCCCCACAAGCTGCTATTTATCTTACTGTTCAGTTCGAATTGCACGGAAAAAAAACTGCCGAAGGAAAAATTTTAGAAAGCACAAAAGACGTAACGAAATATTTATTGGATGAAGCAAAGCTTGCCATCGTTCCGTTTTACGCGTTTGGCGCTTCTGCCAATTCTTCTTGGTATCGCTTATCGGTTGGAACCTGCAAAATGGAAGATGTTTCAGCCGCTGTTGAGAGTTTGAAAGCAGCTTTAAATAAGCTCAAATAGACCCACTATCTCATTTATTGTCAACGATTTTCTGTGATCTGTTAAAGTACTTCCGACCGCTGCTTTTGGCGGTTTTTTTTGCCAAAAATACTGTTAAATGAGTGAGCATCCACTTTAGGAGAGTCTAGCGCCCCTTCATTTTAGTGAGTTTTAAGGTTTTCAGCCTCTTTATTCATTAGATTTGTACTTAAGTAAACCCGTTTATAATTAGATAAATATCATGAAGATCAAGAACCTAATAGTAATTGCCGCCCTAATGATGATGTTTGGCGTTGTAAAAGCTCAAACTAATGTTGAGTGGACCCCAATTTTGGTGAGTACAGATGGTACCAATACATTCAAAGGCGTAGAAGCTTATTATTCACTTTCAAATTGTGGGGGTAGTGATGTTGTGATCATCAAACTCAAAAACACAAATGATAAAGCAGTAAAAGCACAATGGGTAAATGCGATCGTTAGTAATGATGAAAAAGAACATTACGGTAAAACAAAATTAGTGTCGGTTAGTTTAAAAGCAACAAGCGAATCAGTTGGTGCATGCAATACAAAAGCAACCGAGTTGATCGTTAAACTAAGCGACTATGGCGTAATGCTAAAAGATTTCAAAACCATTGTTGGTTCAAGTTTTTACGTAGAATAAAAAAATATTAAAAGATTAAATAAGATAAAATGAAAAAAATTATTCTGATAGCTTCCCTTTTCCTTTGTAGCTCCATTGTTCTTGGTCAAGCTGTAACTTTTAACTTTACAGGCGCTATGCAACAATATGTTGTTCCTGCCGGTGTTACTGGAATATGCTACACTGTGAGTGGAGCGCGTGGTAATGGTAATGTTTTAAATAACATGAATGGCGGATTAGGTGGACGTGTTATGGGTGTTTTAGCTGTAGTTCCAGGTCAAGTTCTTGAAATATGGGTTGGTGGTGGAGGTATTGCTTCTAATTTAGGTGGTTTTAATGGTGGCGCAAATGGTGGTTCGTCAACAGGAAACTGTTGTCCTAACTCCCGCGGTGGTGGTGGCGGTGGCGCTTCAGATATTCGTGTTGCTCCATATGGTTTAGCAAATCGCGTGGCCGTAGGTGCTGGTGGTGGTGGAACTGGTGGTAATCGTGTTCAAGGTTGTTCGCCCGGTTGTGGCGGTGGTGGTGGTGGTGGATGGTACGGCGGCGGCGGCGGTGGCGCTTATGGTGGTTCACCGGGTTTTGGTGGAACTCAAGTTGCCGGTGGTGCCGGCGGTCCTTCATGTTGTGGTTGTCCAGCGGGACCAACTCCAGGAGGTCCCGGAGTTTTTGGTAATGGAGGTGTTGGTGGTTTAGTAGGTTGTAATAATCAAGCCGCAAATAACCCTGGTTGTGCCGGTGGTATTGGAGGTGGTTTAATTGGTGGTCAAGGTCCTAATTGTACCGGTGGTACTGGCTGTCCAAGTACTTGGGCGGGCGCAAGTGGTGCCGGCGGATCGAGTTATGGTATTGCCGCTTCAACTCCAACAATTGTTGGTGGTGTTCAAAATGGAAATGGTCAAATTACTCTTAATCCAAATTGTTGTGCTGCTCCAAGTTTAACAATAACGGCAACTGCAACTGCGGTTTGTCCAGGTCAATCAACAACATTAACTGCAAGCGGCGCAGGGGCAGGCGGAACTTACACTTGGTTGCCGGTAAATATTACCGCAACTACTGTTGTTGTTACTCCTACTGCAACTACTGTTTATACTGTTCAAGGTGCAACTTCAACTTCAACGTGTTCAGGTACACAAACAATTCAAATTACATTAAATACTGCTCCAGTTGTGGCAGTTAATAATCCAACTGCGTGTGCAGGAAGTCCTTTATTATTTACAGCAAATGGTGGAACTGCCTATGCGTGGACAGGGCCTGTTGCATTTGTTTCGGCAGTTCAAAATCCAACACTTAATAATGCGCAAGTACCTAATGCCGGAAATTATACGGTAACAGTTACTGGAGCCAACGGTTGTACAAATACAGCTGTTTCTTCGGCAAGTGTTGCAAATATACCTTTACCTACTACGCTTGGTAATAATACAGTATGTTCTCAAAACTTTAACGGATCAACTAACACGGTTGCTTTACAGGCAATGGGTGGAAATACGTATACATGGACCAATGCAGCAGGATTCTTCCCTCCAACTAGTGTAGGCCCTAACTTCATTACAACTGCTCCGGTAACTCCTGTTCCTATTGTTGGTGATGTTACGGTTACCATCACTGGTGCTTTGGGTTGTACCGCACAAGCAGTTCATAATATTACGGTTATTCCTAACCCGGTATTGGCGTTTGCTCCGGCACAACCAACATTATGTTTTGGTAAATCTACACCAATAAGCGTAAGTGGTGCATCAACTTATGTTTGGGCATCGGGTGTTACATTAAATACAACCACCGGTTCGCTGGTAGTTGCAAGTCCAACTGCAAATACAACATACACAGTTGTTGGTAGCGCTTTAGGCTGTACTAGCGATTTCCATTACATAACTGCAACTGTTGTTGCAAATCCTACAGTGTTGATCGCTTCAGGAACAGCTTCAATTTGTTACGGCGCTAGTTTAGTAATGAATGCTATTGGCGCAACATCTTATTCTTGGTACCCAAATAGCGCTATAAGTAATACATTCATGAATTCGGTTGTAGTAAATCCTTTATCTATTCAACAATACACAGTTGTTGGAGAGGTAAATACTTGTACAGCTATTGCAATAAAAGAAGTAAGTGTTATCCCTTTACCAACATTGCAAGCAATGGCTAGTAAGTCTATTATTTGTAGCGGCGAAGTTGCAACGATAAATGCCAACGGTGCTTCCAATTATCAATGGACGCCAATTGCGGGTATCATTGGAAGTTCTACCACCAATTTTATTTCTGTGTCTCCGGTCGTTTCTACAACTTATAATTTGGTAGGATTAAACGGAGCGTGTACAGGAACAGCTGTAGTTCCTATTACAGTTGTGCCACGTGCCGAATTAAATTTGGCCACAACAAACAATAAAATTTGTGAAGGTAATAGCACAACTATTTTTGCGTCAGGTTCGCAATATTTTATTTGGACTCCAACGCTTAGTATTAATCAATTGAATCCAAATACGGCATCGGTTAATCCTCAAGTAACAACTAACTATACTGTATTAGCGTTTAATACTATTGGAACAAAAACGTGTAACATCACTAAAGAAATAGAGATTCAAGTTGTTGCCCAGATCGTACCTAGCATTAGTGGCAATGTTACTATTTGCGAAGGAGAAAGCGTAAAATTAACCGCTAGCGGAAGTGATACATACCAGTGGATCCCTCCAACAGGGCTTAACGTTACGGATAAATCAACAGTTTACGCTAATCCTAAGTTTACAACAACTTATACCGTTACCGTTTCAAATGCCGGTGATTGTGAAGAAGTAGCAACTGTTCAGGTAAAAGTAAATCCAAACCCAACAGTTACTGCCGGTCCGGATCTTCTATTTAATCTTGATGATCCTATGTATTTAGATGCAAAAGGTACCGGAACTTTAACATGGATATTTGGGCAAGATATCGTATGCGCTGTTTGTCCTAACTCTCAGATCTTACCTAAAACAAGTGGTTGTTACCAGATCCAAGCAGTTAACGACTTTGGATGTAAAGCCACCGATGATGTTTGTGTTGAGGTTACAGCCAACTACAATATGTACATTCCAAACATATTTACACCAAACGATGATGGTAAGAACGATTTATTTACCGTTTATGGGACAGGATTCAATAAGATCGAGATCTCGATATTTGATCGTTGGGGTGCAAAATTATACACTACAACCGATATCGCTAAAGGATGGGATGGTACCTTTAAAGGCGTTCTTTCTAAAGAAGATACTTATGTTTACAAGGTTAACTTTACAACCCTCGACGGTAAGAAACATACCAAAACGGGCCATGTAACTTTATTAAAATAATAGGTTTTTTTAAGAAATTTTTTAAGGGGCGATCAACATCGCCCCTTATTTATTTTAGTACATTTGTATAAAATTAAACACTATGTTATCATCAAAAGTTAGCACTGCTTTAAATAAGCAAATTCAATTAGAAGCATCCTCATCACAATATTATTTGGCAATGGCCAGTTGGGCCGAAACACAAGGTTTAAATGGCATCTCAGCTTTTCTTTTCGGTCACGCCGATGAAGAGCGTATGCATATGCTTAAACTCCTTAAATTCGTTAACGAGCGAGGTGGCCACGGCGTTGTTCCGGCTTTAAAACAACCTCCTGTTACATTTAAATCGGTAAAATCAGTATTTGAAGAAGTATTGAAACATGAAATGAAAGTAACCGAAGAGATCAATGGTTTGGTTGAGATCACTTTAAAAGAAAAAGATTATACAACACATAATTTTTTGCAGTGGTATGTTAGCGAACAAATTGAAGAAGAAGCTTTGGCGCGTCAGATCGTAGATAAATTAAAATTAATTGGCGACGATAAAGGCGGATTGTATTTCTTTGATCGTGATCTTGAAACAATGGCTGCTGCTGAAGTTGCGGCTGAAAAAGGACCGAAAGGAAAATAATTTACCTGAGAGATCTTTTCTCGTTAACCGGAAATTTTTTCTTTAAATAAAATTTTCCTGCTTTAAGATCCCCTTTTACCTGGATCATTCCTGATCCTCCTGAATTAACCAGTTTCATTACATCCATCATGTTCATGTCTTTGAAACTGCTTTTCAAATTAAAGGTGTAATCTTTTTCGGTATTTGCATCTATATGGACACGCTTTTTCAGTTTTGCTTTTCCTAATCCAATACCCGCAAGCTTAACGTCAAATTCACTTGGGTAAATTGAAAAGCCAATAGAGTTCGGATTTTTTATTCCCAACATGATATCCGCATCAATGCCATTCATGTCAACTTTATTAATTTTAAATCCGGTAACGCCGGTGCATTGCGCTTCTTTAAAATCTTTGCACGATAGAAAAATAAAAATGGCAACTAAAAAATAAATGATCTTCTTCATGTGGTTTTTTTAAGAAGTGGGATTAAAGATGCAATTACCCAAACAGATTCTAAGATCACGAAGGGCCAAAACTCTATCATATAACTTGAGATGCCCGCTAAAAGTGCTCCAATGATATTCATTAATAAATACGCGCTCGAGTGCGGAGATAGTTTTTTTAAGAGATTGAGAACAAAGGCGAACAATAATATAGTAACTCCCGCCGATCCTATCCAACTACTTAAACTCATTTGGCATTATATAACTGCGAATAATGCTTATAGAACAATGGGATAGTTTCGATGCCTTTATAATAATTGAATAAACCATAATGTTCATTTGGCGAATGAAGCGCATCGCTATCCAATCCAAATCCCATTAAAATACTATCCAATCCTAATTCTTGTTTAAATAAAGCTACAATAGGAATACTTCCACCACCACGCGTTGGCACAGGCTTTTTTCCGTACGTCTCTTCCATAGCTCTGCTAGCTGCAGTATAAGCAGCGCTATCCATATTCACCACCACAGGCTCTCCGCCATGATGAGGTTTTACTTTTATTTTTACACCCTTTGGTGCAACACTTTCAAAATACTTTTGAAAAATAGCACTTATCTTTTCCGAACTTTGATTTGGAACTAAACGCATACTTATTTTTGCAAATGCTTTACTTGGCAAAACTGTTTTTGCACCTTCGCCCGTATACCCTCCCCAAATTCCATTTACATCTAAAGTTGGACGAATGCCCGAACGCTCAATGGTTGAATAACCCTTTTCGCCATACACATCTTCAATAGCAAGATCCTTTTTATAATTCTCCAAATTAAATGGTGCTTTCTCCATCTCTTTGCGTTGCGCAGCCGTTAATTCAAGAACATCATCATAAAAATTCGGAATGGTAATATGTTTATTTTCATCATGACAAGATGCAATGATCTTACACAACACATTTATAGGATTTGCAACTGCACCTCCGTATACGCCACTATGAAGATCGCGATTAGGTCCAACAACTTCTACTTCCATATATGCCAAACCTCTTAGGCCTGTATCAATACTTGGTGTGTCATTTGCTATAAGCGATGTGTCAGATATTAAAATAACATCGCCTCTTAATTTTGCTTTATTAGCAACGATCCATGCGCCTAAATTTGCAGAACCAACTTCTTCTTCACCCTCAATCATGAATTTTACATTACACGGAAGTGTGTTTGTTCTCATCATGATCTCAAACGCCTTAACGTGCATGTACATTTGCCCTTTATCATCACATGATCCACGCGCAAAAATTGCACCATCTGGGTGTATTGCTGTTTTTTTGATCACCGGTTCAAACGGTGGCGAATCCCATAATTCCAACGGATCGGCAGGCTGAACATCATAATGCCCGTATACAATTACTGTTGGTTTATTTTTATCAATTATTTTTTCGCCGTAAACAACCGGATAACCTTTAGTTTGACAGATCTCTACGTTATCAGCACCGGCTTCTTTTAATCTGTTCTTTACCGCTTCTGCTGTTTTTAGTACATCATCTTTATATTTGGCATCGGCACTTACCGATGGAATTCTTAAAAGCTCAAGCAGCTCATTTAACATTCTTTCTTTGTTACTGCCAATATAATCAGTGATAGTGCTTCTTTCCATGATCCTTAAAATTAAGTCGTAAATTTATGTTTTTAATTGGTGTTATAAAAGCATGTTCAAACAATATTTTGGTATAATCACTCTTTATTTTTGCGTTGGCCTAAATGCCGCTCAGATCAAAACTTTCACGGTTATTTCAGCGCCCGATATTAAAACACTGGGTAACAGCATACAAGACAAAAAGAATGAGGGTCTAATTTATCATGTGCTGGATAGCCTCAGCAAAAGACCTCAAACTCCCAACATGGCCTCAGGGGCTAATGGAAAATTGTACAAGTCGTTCATCAAGAACAACGCATTATATTTTACCAGATCCACTGATGGGGGGAAAACATGGTTGCCAAACGACATACTCATAGATAGCATACCAAAATATAAAACAAATCCATTTTCTAAAGTGAATCAGTTCGCATACACAGTTTGCAACAAAAGCATGGAGCGCATTTACGTTTGCTGGAGCGATGCAAAAAATGGAATAAAAAATAACGACGTATATTTAACTTACAGTGATGATGGCGGAAATACATGGCTTGATAGAATTCTTGTAACCTATTTCCCAAATCACAAACAACAATTCATGCCGCGTTTTGGTATTGATCATGCTACCGGGTATTTGTATTTTATGTATTGTAACCAACGTAATTTTGCTAAGGGAAATTTAACCGATGTTTATTTGGCAGTAAGCAGAGATAACGGCACAACATTCATCGAACATAAATTAAATGAAGCTGCATTTGAATGGAAAAATAATTCTTACCTAGACAAATATTTTTCGCTGGTGATAAACAATGGAAGTATTTATCCCATTTGGATGCAAATCGATACAAAGAAAAAATTAATTGTTCATGCTACATCTATCAACGATGCCAGCCTTAAAAATTCCATGTTCACCGAAAAAATAATTCTGGATAAAACGCTCACGCATGTGTATTCAGCTAAAACACAAATTAATTTTAACCAAAATCCCGGGCCTTATACCGCTTATCTTTACAAGGCAACCGACCCTTCTTTTGAAGTAATGGTAAGCCCTCAGATCCCAATTAATACAGGTGCCCGAAGTATTACCGTAGATTTTGAAAAGTTAAAGCTCCCAAAGGAAACTTATGTTTTAGTTGTGTACAATAATTTGGGTGCTAATTACGTTTGGATACAAGAGGAATGAAGAAGCTTTTCACATATATTTTTATTCTTGGGTGCCTAAGCATTTTTTCTCAGCGCATACAAAACGTAAATGTAAGTTTAGTAAATAGTCAAAATCAAGGAACAAATAGTCAAGTGCTTGTTCGCTTTTCTTTAACCGCCGGGCAATCTTGCCCCGGTTACGAAATTTTACATTGTACCGATTCGCTTAATTATTTGCAGATCTATAATTACTCCGGTGTTTGCGGCAACACAACTGCCGATGAGTCTTTTAATTTTACACATGGCTCTCCGGGTATTGAAATGATAAACTATTACAAAATTTCCATTCCCGGGTATGAAACATCTCCGGCTTTTCGCATTTATGTTAGCCAACAAACACCCAAACCCAATATCTTGGTCTTTCCTAATCCTGTTTTTAATCAGGAATTTATTCGCTTACGTTTTTACAATTATGTTGGAGCAAAAGTGGAAGGTTTTATTTTTAACCAATTTGGAAAAGTTGTACGCCCTTTATTACTTGATATAAATCAAAGCCAAAGCGAAGTAAATATTAACGACCTCAATGATGGCCTTTACATTGTATGGCTCACCGATGGTAATTGGTTATTTCGCAGTAAATTTATTGTGAAAAGAGCCTAAAATGTCCCTCAAAACTCCATATTTCCTTGAAAACCTATTGGATTTTTGCTACTTTTATAGGTCCCGGCCCATGTTAAAAAGACTAAACATTACCATATTGTTCTTACTGCTAAGTTCTGCTTTAAAATTGCAGGCGCAGTTCTATTATGGCATGCAAATGGACTTTGGAAAGAACCGAATTCAATACCAAGTTTTTAACTGGACCTATTTTGACTACGAACGCATTAGAGTTTATTTTTATGCAGGCGGAAATGAGATAGCAAAGTATGTTTCTGTTTCGGCCAACAATCAATTACCCATTTTAGAAAAACGCTTAGAGCATCAAGTTGATGATAAGATCAATGTTATTGTTTACAATAATCAAAACGACTTTAAGCAAAGTAATATTGGATTGAACAATGATGAATCATCCAACATTGGCGGAACCACAAAAATAATTGGGGATAAGATCTTTGTTTACTTTAATGGCAATCATGCCGACTTGGATAAACAAATTCGCGCCGCACTTGCCGAGTTAATGATCAATCAAGATCTGTATTCGGGTAACGCTCGCGAAATGGTAAAGAACTCTACAATGCTTAATTTACCGGAATGGTTCACAAAAGGTTTGGTACAGTATTTATCCGAAGGCTGGAATAGCTATTATGATAATGTACTGTATGACGCTTTAAAAAATGATAAGATCAGCAAATTTAATAAGCTTACAGGTAAACAAGCCGCAAATGCCGGGCACGCGTTATGGCATTATATTGTAGATGTGCATGGCGAATCGCAGATCCCAAGTTTATTGTACATGACAAAAATAAATCGCTCACCCGATTACGCCTTTTTATTTGTTATAGGAACTTCATTTGATAATTTATTATTCGACTTTGTTGACGCGCAAAATCGCCGCATCTACATGACCAAAGATTCAGCGCGCACTTCTCCAATTAAAAACAATACGGTTCTTAAAAAATATAA
>JAGPDW010000008.1:0-33948 GCA_018057345.1 Bacteroidia bacterium
GCCCTTTAAATATTCCTCCAAACGGACTGCCATACATAGCGTAACCGGCACGGATCATAACAGGTTTTACGTTCAGTTCAGTTCCAACACGAATGTTTGTTGCTGTTTTGTATTTACTTTTAATTACCGCGTTAACTCCTGCAAAATCCGAAGGTGTAGTGCTAGTGATGCTCGAATTCCCGTAATCAACTCGCTCAAGATCCAAAGCAATTGCCAGCATTTTATTAATGATATAAGCTGAATTGAATCCATAACGCATTGGTGTAATGACTCTATAAATTGATTTACCTTGTTCTTCTTCAGTTGGGAATTTTGCTTCTTTAGGCGTAGATGTATTCTTATCAAAGTAACCATTCATGGTATAATAATACGTATCGGTTAAGTATAAAATAGTTGGCGTATGAAAGTAAGCGCCTAATCTAAATTCTGAACTCACTCTATAAACTCCACCAATTTTCAAATTCAAACCATAACCTGTTGTTTTAAAATATTCTTTATAGATAAGGGAATTAAAGCCTAAAAGATCGGTGTAGTATGATTCTAAAGCGGGCAAACCATCAACATATGTAGATGTGTAACTCGTAGGTGTAACTAATCCAATTCGCATGCTATCATTTGCATCTGCTTCGCTATGCGTTGTAGTTGATTCAAACTTTACCCTTGGAATACCCAAGCTCCCGCCAAAATAAAACTTATCATCTACCGATTGCGCTAGCGAAAAATTTACTTCATTCATACGACCTGATGTTGCTAAATTTCGTGTTAACGAAACACTTCTCTTTGGATCTACCAAAGAAAAAAACCGATTACCAACCGAATCATAATCCATTATATAACTTGCGTAACCTAAGTATTCATAACTCGAATTTAACGCGCTTAAAGTCTTAGCATCATTTGCCAACTTTGTCATGTCGGCCGCTAAAGTGTTACGAGTAGAACTATTAGTTATTTGAGTTAACGAATTAAAATTCAATAGCTGCGTATTACTCACGCAAAATACATTTCTTTTTGAGGCATCTTTATCGCTTGCACTAGCAAACGCAGCACCAAAATTCGAAAAAACAAAATTACCATCCGGAGTTCCGGTGTTCTTACCTTGAAAACCTGCTGTATTATAAGTAAATCGTAAACCTCCCGAATAAACCATCTCCCCTCTTCTGAAAATACCTAAAGCGCCCGGATTTGTTGCCGCACAACTCACATCTCCGCCCAAAGCGCCCATTGCTCCTCCCATGGCAATGTAACGCGGACTACCACCTACTCCAATACGTGAATAACGCAATGCATCATTATCGTTTTGCGCCAATAACGCAAATGAACTTAGCATACATTGTACTGCTATAACATACGTTCTTATCATGTAAGGGATTATCTTGGTCTGTTTGAACTACCGCTACTCTTTATAGGAGTTGAACTTCCACCACCACCGCCACTATTTCCTCCGCCTGATGAACGATTAGAATTTGTGTTTTGGTTTGACGAGTTACTTTCGCTTAATTTTCCACCACTAGTAGTTGTGCGAACCGGTGTTTTGGTTGTATTGGAATTTATACCTGTTGTGCCACTCTCGTAAGTATTGGTTGGCTGGTTATTCGAATTCCAAGTATTTCCACTTTTGGTTGGATTGGTAGTTGTATTACTATTCCAATTGGGATTATTGTTCCCCGAATTATCATTGTTGTAAACAGGATTTGAATTATTCTTTACCTTCACAGGTGTGTTTGAATTTGGATTACTATAAGTAGAACCGTTTCCAATAGTAGTATTCCCATTATGTGTTTGCGTTGTTTGGTAGCGCTTAATGTTGTCGAACTTGGGCGTATTATCCTGAGCTGCTACAACTGAATTAATAAATTGAACACGTTCACCTGTTTCTAGATCTTTTGGAACCGCCATGCCTGCATGACTTGAGCGCGGACTGTTTCCACCGCTATTTCCTGTGCGAGGTCCATTGTAATAACTACTGTTCTTGTCCTGTCCGTTAAAGTAACCCCAGTTATTATTATTTCCGTTACCGTATTGATAACCCCAAGGATTATTCCCGTAATTATTATAATTACACCAAGGTTGGTTGTAGCCGTACCCGAAGTTGTTGTAGTATGGATTGTAACCGTAGTTATAACCGTATGGATCATACCCACCACCATAATATCCATTATTGCAATAACCGTTGTATCCGTAATTATTATAACCGTATCCGTTATTATAAGAATTTCCTATGCAGATCCCTGAGTTATTGTAAGGACTGTTCCAAAAATTATAACTTCCATAAATGCTACTTCCATAACAATTCGGATTTTGGTTATACCAATATGTATTTGTGTAATAATTATCGTAATACCCTGCGCCATAAACCGGATTACCAAATCGTCGAACGCGCGAAGAATATGCATAATCATAATAATCGTCAGAAGTATAATTAGGTTCTTGGTAATATGGGTTAGAAGCATCCTTAGCTTTTTGAGCATCACTTGCCGCCTGGTCTTTAGCATCCTGTTCGGCCTTTTGCTTTTTTTGAGCTTCCATTTTGGCTAAATATAAACGCTTTTCTTCTGTTGGATCGATATACACATCATCGTTGAATGTACTTAGCTGTGATGTTTTACAGGAAATTAGAAGTAATGACGCTGAAAATATGGTGAATGCTAATTTTTTCATGGTTTTAAGCACATTTTATACGTAAATTTACGAAATAATAACCTCCGTTTTTCGCCTGTTTAAAATGATTTAACAAGTGGTAGGTTTAAAACGGTTAAGTGGTTGATTTTACAATTTATTGTGTATTTTAGTTTATGAGTAAATCCATTACCCCACAGGAACAAGACTATAGTAAGTGGTATAATGATATAGTTGTTGAGGCCGACCTAGCCGACCATAGCGCCGTAAGAGGCTGCATGGTAATAAAACCCCACGGATATGCCATTTGGGAAAAAATGCAACAAACCCTAGATCGCATGTTCAAAGAAACCGGGCATGTAAATGCGTACTTCCCTTTGTTTATTCCTAAAAGTTTATTTGAAGCTGAAGAGAAGAACGCTGAGGGTTTTGCAAAAGAATGTGCTGTAGTAACACATTACCGTTTAAAGACCGACCCCTTAAATAAGAGTAAGTTAATTGTTGATCCTGAAGCAAAACTTGAAGAGGAATTAATAGTTCGCCCTACCAGCGAAGCCATTATTTGGAGCACTTACAAAGGTTGGATCCAAAGTTATCGCGATCTGCCTTTATTAATAAATCAATGGGCTAACGTAGTGCGTTGGGAAATGCGTACACGTTTGTTTTTGCGTACTGCCGAATTTTTATGGCAAGAAGGACATACTGCACACGCAACTCGTGAAGAAGCCATTGCAGAAACAGAACAAATGTTAGATGTATATGCCGATTTTGTAGAGAATTATATGGCAGTGCCGGTTTTAAAAGGTGTAAAAACACCCAATGAACGTTTTGCAGGTGCTGATGATACATATTGTATTGAAGCTTTAATGCAAGATGGAAAAGCATTGCAAGCAGGCACTTCTCATTTTTTAGGACAAAATTTTGCGAAAGCATTTGATGTAAAATTTGCTGATAAGAATGGGAAATTAGATCACGTTTGGGCCACGAGTTGGGGTGTTAGCACGCGTTTAATGGGTGCCTTGATCATGAGTCATAGTGATAATCATGGTTTAGTGATCCCTCCAAAATTGGCGCCAACACAAGTTGTGATAGTTCCTATTTATAAAGGCGAAGAAGGTTTAAAGAAAGTAAGCGAGCATGTAGAAAAGCTAAAAGCTGATCTACAATCAAAAGGGATCAGTGTAAAATATGATAACCGAGATACGCAGCGTCCGGGTTTTAAATTTGCCGAGCACGAATTAAAAGGAACACCTGTTCGTATTGGAATTGGTGAGCGCGATATTGAAAATGGAACTATTGAAGTGGCTCGTCGCGATCTTTTGACCAAAGAAGTGATCAAAGTTGAAGATGCTGCGAATTATATTAGCGATCTATTACATAGCATACAAACCAATTTGTTTGAAAAAGCCATACAACGAAGAGAAAAAATGACAAGTCACGCTACGTCATATGAAGAGTTTAAAAAACTGTTGGATGAAAAAGGTGGTTTTATTTATGCGCATTGGGACGGGACGCCTGAAACTGAAGAGAAAATAAAGAATGAAACTAAAGCTACAATTCGTTGTATTCCTCTAAATAATAAACAGGAGAATGGGACTTGTATCTATAGCGGAAAGCCAAGCACTCAAAAAGTAGTATTTGCAAGAGCCTATTAAGATGAAGAAGAATTTGAACGATCAGCGCCAAGTTATTTTAAAACTTCTTGCCGAAAAAGCGGTGATGAAACAAAATGTTTTTGCCAATACCATAAATATCTTTGAGCAAATAAGAGATTCATCACAAAATGTTGTAAACGAATTGGCGAGCGAGATCAGAGGTGTGGATTCGAGAGTTACTTTAGCATTTAAAGAGTTCAATCAACAATCGTTCCAGTTAAAAGTAGCCGGCGATATGTTACAATTTGATATGCATACCAATGTATTTGAATTTGAAAAGTCACATCCTATTTATAAATCGAGTTATGTAAAGAAGAACGAGCTTAATTCGTTTTGCGGAATTATTAGCGTGTACAATTTTTTGGCCGATTCGTTCAAGTATAATCGCATTAATGACGTTGGATTTTTAATTGCTCGCATCTTCATTAATCGCGAGAAGAAATTCTTTATTGAGACCAAAACGCCACTTAATTCCAAATACAGCAATTATAGCGATGAACCTATTAGTTCCGAAAATGTGGCTGATATCATTAACGAACTTATCATTTTCTCAATTTCCTTTGATCTTTTTATTCCTCCTTATGATGCTGTAAAACATGTAAGCGTAATGGAGATACAGGAAAAAGCCAGCAGTGCTGTTTTAAAAACAGGAAAACGCTTAGGGTATATTGGTCATGGTTCGGGCGATGGTAATGAGAGCAATTTTGAAGATGAGACCAATTTATAATTATGCAGATCAAACCCACTTCACTAAAAGATATTGCAAGTATCATTAAGTCCAAATACATTGGGTCTGATGATCATATCATAACGGGCTTTAACGAGATCCATCGCGTACAAAAAGGTGATGTGGTATTTGTTGACCATCCAAAATATTACGATAAAGCATTGAACAGCGATGCTACAACTATCATTATCAATAAAGAAGTTGAATGCCCTAAAGGAAAAGCGCTGATCATTCATAACGAACCATTCACAGCGTTCAATCAATTAACTTTACATTTCCAACCAAAGAATTATAGCAACGCCAACGTAAGCAAAACTGCTAAAATTGGCACCAATGTTACTATGATGCCCGGTTGTTTTATTGGCAATAATGTAACTATTGGAAATAATTGTATCCTCCACCCTAACGTTGTAATTTATGATTATTGCATCATTGGAAATAATGTAGAGATACATGCGGGAGCAATTATTGGATGTGATTCTTTTTATTTTAAAGATCGTAAAACATCTTTTGAGCCATTGAATTGCTGCGGTAATGTTATCCTGCATGATAACGTTGTTATTGGAGCCAATTGCACTATCGATCGCGGTGTAACCGAAAGCACCATCATTGGAAAACATACTATTTTAGATAATATGATACATGTTGGACACGACGTTCACATTGGAGAAATGTGTTTATTTGCCGCGCAAGTTGGAATTGCAGGTTGCACAACCATTGGAAACAATGTAAAAGTGTGGGGACAAGTTGGAATTACAAGCAACGCTTTTATTCCCGATAACGTTATAGTTTACGCGCAAAGCGGCGTTACAGGCAATTTAGAAGAAGGAAAAACCTATTTTGGATCTCCGGCAAGCGAAGCCAAAGAAAAAATGAAAGAGATCTTTGCGCTGAAGCAATTGCCTGATCTGATCAAAAAATTATATTAAAATCCTCATTTAATAGGTCGCTCCTACGGAGCTCTTTCATCATCATTATGTCTTTTCTAATAATAGTTTGTCCCTACGGGACAATACTACATTGTGCTCCGTAGGAGCCAACTATTATTAGAAAAGTTAAAAAGAAACAATAGAGCTCCGTAGGAGCGACCTATTAGACATTAGTTGCCCTTTGAATGGACTCCCACAAAAGATCCCCACTCTTCTCCCAACTGAATTTATCTCGCTGTAGTTTTCCTTTTTCAACAAGCGAACGTCTTAAAGTTTCATCCTGAAAAATTTTCACCATCGCATTCTTCACTTCACATACTTGTAAAGAATCAACCAACAAAGCCGCGTCTCCTGCAATTTCTGGCAAACTGGTAACATTACTTGTAATAATTGGCACTTCGGCTGCCATAGCTTCTACTAAAGGAATTCCAAAACCTTCGTAATAAGGAATAAAAGTTAATGCCATCGCGCTTCCTAAAACAAGCGCCATATCCTCATTACTTAAACGGTTTGTAAATAAAACTTCACCTTCAACGCCACTTTTTTTAATTAATTCGTACGTATCGCTCATTCCCCAAGCGGCAGGACCGGCAAATACCAATTTAGTTTTGGTGATCTTTTCTTTTTTAAATTCCCCAAAAGCCTTTATGAGTGTTGTAATATTTTTTCGAGGATGCATAGATCCTACGTACACAAAATACTCACAACCGTTGGCGAATTTTTTTCGCGTGGTACTTTTTGTGAATTCATCTAATGGTTTAAAAAACTCATTGATACCGTTGTAAACAACATCGATCTTGTTCTTATCGATCTTATAATTCTCCGAAATATCTTTTTTACTGTATTCCGAAACAGTTGCAATGCGCGTTGCAGCCTTTGCGTACAGCGGAAAGTAGCGGTTATAGTATTTTGCAGTTAACCATTTTGAATCTTTTGGGTGATGCAAAAAGTTAATATCGTGGATCACCGGTAATTGTTTGCACTTTGCCCCGAGAGATAAAAAACCATCGGGAGATAAAAAAAGATCGGGCTCTAATCTATTCAGCATATGCTTTACCGAAACATGAAACCATGCATAATACAAAATTGGATGGCGCGCTTGCGGACCAATAATTAAAGGGGTGATATTATCCGAAAAAATAAATTCAGGATCATAAGCTCGGTCGAACAAGAACACAAAATGAACGTCCTTATGTTTTTGAGTTATGTGCTTTAAGGTTTGATAAGCAAACCAACCCATCCCCTCTAATCTGTTCTTAAGTAAAAGCCTCGTATTTACAACAATTTGCACGGTGCAAAACTATGAAATTAAAGTGAGTTTTAATTGTTTAAGATAAAGTGACTCAAATTATTGAATAACAATAAGTTATGATGATTAACTAAATTAGTTTTGCCACCAAAATATACTATCTTTGCTTTTCATTTTTTGCAGAAAAAGAAGTTCATATTCGACCTTGCTATATTATTGGCTTTAAACCTTTTAATTAAGCCATTTTGGATCCTTATTGTGGACCCAAAAGTGCAAATGGAAGTTGGTAACGCAGTGTATGGCGAATACATGGCCCTATTTAGTTTCTCTTTCCTTACCAATATACTTCTTGATCTTGGTCTCGCTAATTTTAATAATCGCAACATTGCGCAAAACTCTCACCTTTTAAGTAAACATTTCAGTAAGCTACTTGCTTTAAAATTTGCTCTTGCTGCATTTTATATTTTCATCACACTCATTCTTGCGGCCGTTGTTTACCAAGGCGAGATCCGCTATTTGAAATTACTTATTGTACTTTGCTTTAATAGCTTTTTGCTAAGTATGATCGCTTTTATGCGTTCGTATCTTCAAGGGTTACATTTGTTCAGGATTGACAGTGTTGTTTCTGTTTTAGATCGTGTGATCATGCTAATTGTTTTCTTTGCCATGATGTTTGGCTTATTTGGTTTAAAGGTCGACATCATGAACTTTGCCTATGCGCAAACAGCCGGTTATTTTTTCACCGCATTAATAGGATTTGTTATCGTATTAAAAGAAACTCACACCTTCAAACTCAATTGGCACTGGGCATTTAACTGGATGATCCTTAAAAAAAGTTTCCCGTTTGCAATGCTTGTTTTGCTCATGACATTCTATAATCGCGCCGATGCCATTATGATAGAGCGTATTTTAGGAGGAGATCTTGGCAAATATCAAACTGGTATTTATGCAAAAGCCTTTAGATTATTAGATGCTGCGAACAATATTGCTATACTCTTTGCCGTTCAGTTATTACCAATTTTTAGCAGAATGTTAAAACAGAAGGAGAATATAGAGAACATTGTAAAATTATCGTTTACCCTTTTGATTACACCTTGTTTGATCGTTTCTATCAGCTGTTTATTTTATGCCGATGAATTTTGTAAACTGATCTATAACGGAAATTCAGAGGGCCATGAAGTATTAGGTTTATTGATGTGTTGTTTTACCGCCATCTCTATGGTTTATATTTTTGGAACTCTTCTTACAGCCAATGGTAGCTTTAAGCAACTTAACATTATGGCCGTTACAAGTATCGCCATTAATCTTGTTCTTAATTTTATTTTGATCCCAAAAATGTATGCTTACGGAAGTGCTATCGCCAGTTTAATTACACAGTTCTTTGCGGCCGGCATTCAGGTGTACCTTTGTTATAAGATCTTTAACTTTCACTTCAATAAAAAATTTATCACATCTCTTGTGTTGTTTATTATTGGGGTTGTCTTTATTAACTATTTTACGGTAAATTTAACTCCCCAATGGAAAATGAATTTTGTGGTGATGTTAGTTTTCAGTGGTTTATTTGCTTTCGTTACAGGACTACTTAATCACAAATCAATTTTAAGATTTATTAAATACAGATAATGGACAACAACAAGATCAATTTAATGGGCCTCGTAAATAAGGCCGTAGAATGGAAAAAGCCATTACTGGTGTGCACTTTAACTGCCACCTTTATAGCAGCCATCATTTCATTCATGATTGCACCGCAGTATAAATCTACGGCCACCGTGTTTCCTACACGTCAATTTTCAGTATCAAAACTGATCATCGAACAAAACGTGGGTAACCAGGAAGATTACAATATGCTTGGCGATGAGGACGACGCTGAAAAAGCAGTTCAAATATTAACCTCAGAAACCTTGAAGACCCTTGTGGCCGACAAATTTAATTTGTGGGAACGCTGGAGTATAAGTAAAGATAAGTTTGCCTATCATAATCTTCGTTTGAAATGGGATAATATGGTGAAGATCAAACGCACCGATTACAATTCAATAAAAGTAGAGGCGTACGATTATACAGCAAACGGTGCAGCCGAAATTTGTAATGGTATTTTAGCTTATTGCGATACTGTAAGATATCACATGACAATAGCTATGGCCGAAAAGGCTTTTTCTATTGTGAAAGACGAATACGAATCTACCATTGTCAACATGAATGAAATGGAAGATAGTTTGCAAGTACTACGCAACCTTGGCATTTTAGATTACAAAGAAGACGTAGAGGCTTATACAAAAAGCTATGCTAAGGCGCTTGAAAAAGGCAATAGCACAGCAGCAAAGGTGTTAGAAGAAAAATTAAATAATTTAAAAAAATACGGCGGCGCTTACTTGCATGTTAGTGAAAATTTAAGAAAGTATCGCTTTAAATTTCCTGTGATCAAAGCCAAATATGATGAGGCTTTAGTAAACAAAGATAAATATATTCCATTCCTACAAATAGTAGAAAAAGGTGTTCCTGATGAATTCAAAGCGCGCCCAATTAAAACACTTATCGTTTTGATAACATTGCTTTCTACTTTTATTCTCACTTTTATCATTTTGATGTTCAAAGAGAATATCGCAAAATTTAAATTGGATAATGGCTGACTGACATGGCTTACCACGAAAGTGGTCAGGGATTTTAAGAAGGAAGCACGGCCGCAGAAATTAAAAGAAGAAGATGCAAAAAAGGAAAGCGGAAATACCATACCACCGGAAATAATACTAGAACTTAAAAAAGAAATACAAGAGTTAAAAGAACAGTTAAAACAAGACATCAAACCAGTGCAACAAACACAAAAAGTATTTGCACCAAAAATTGACACGATGGCAGAATTTAATAAAACAGAAGATTTGTTCATAGAGATATGGTCGCACAAATGGAAGATAGCGATCATCATTTTTGTAGTGGCAGCAATTACAGCAGCCTCTACGTATATGATAACCCCTCTTTATAAATCAGTATCGGTTGTAGCACCGGTGAACTTATACCCAACTTCGGATGAATCAACTACAGAGCAGTTGATCCAATATTTTACAAGTAGCGACGTAAAAATGCAATTGGCCGAAAAATATAAATTATTCCAGTACTGGGGCATTGATACTCTTACCGATAAAAACGGAAGGGCTTTGTTTGATTATTATTACAAAGATTATATCAGCATCTCTCCTACCATGCTTGAGTCGGTTGAGATCATTGTAAAGGATCACGATCGTTTAAAAGCACAAGAGATCAATGGTGGGATCTTGGCGCTTACTAACGAACATATCAAGAATAATAAAAAATTCATTCTTTATCAGTACATCAACAATGCCGGTAAAACAATAAAGAAACAAAACGAATCTATTGATTCCTTATTGAACCTTGCTAAAAATGATGAGATCTACATTGATGCTAACGGCAACGAGAAAGATGTAAAAGGTGATGACGGAAAAGGTAAAGGCAAGAAAATTAAAAAACTAAAACAAAAAGAATACAGCGAGAAAATAAAAGGTCTTGCTAAATCATACGGACGCATAGTTTACAAGCGCGATAAATTCTATATGGATTATTCGGGCGATCTTACATTCTTCTCTATTATATCACATCCCACATTAACAGATAAGCGTTGCTACCCGGTTAGATCAATGTTCATTATTGTAGCGAGTTTGTCAACCTTCATTTTTTGCATAGTTGTAATTATGATCCGCTATAGAATACGTATTAGGAAAAATGCTCAAAAAGCTTAGTAAAACATATATACTTTATTTACTGGTTGCCTTATTTGTTATTGGCAACGTATATGTTTTGGTAAAGAAACGCGATTATTTCTTTGAGTATAACGCCATTCCTTTTATACTCATTGTTGGATATTACGCTATTTACAATTTACAGAGTCTACTTTTTTTACTAGCTTTTATCACCCCACTTTCCGTCTCACTAAAAGAATTGGGTTATTACGGTACGGTTAATTTAAGTTTGCCCGCTGAGCCCTTAATGGCAGGATTAATGCTTTTGTATTTTTTAAATAAAGTATATACCAATAAATATGATCGGCGAATTAATTTTCATCCCTTAACCATCATCATTTACATTCAACTTTTCTGGATCTTTGTTACCATGCTTACAAGCGAAGATGTTCTCATCTCGCTTAAATTCTTGATCTCACGTTGTTGGTTCTTGTTTAGTTGTTATTTTTTGGCTAATTATCTATTCAAGAATAAGAAGAATATTGTTCCCTTTCTTTCGGCGTACATGATCTCTTTAGCCATCGTATGCGCGTATACCATTTTTACACACTCCAAATATGGCTTCGATCACAAATCGGCCGATTGGGTTATGAGTCCGTTTTATAATGATCACACGGCTTACGGCGCTGCATTAGCCATGTTCATTCCTGTTTTAGTTTCGTTCTTAGTAATGAAGAGCATCAATCGTTTTAATAAAATGATGTATTTGTTTCTATTAATTTTATTTATTGTGGCTGTTACACTATCCTATGCTCGCGCGGCTTGGTTAGGAGTAGCTGTTGCCTTTGCGGTATTCATAACGCTTATAATGAAGTTCAATTTTAAAGTTCTTATTACTGTGTTATTCACGCTTGGCGTTTTGATGTTCAGTTTTCAAGATGATATTTTAATTGCCTTAGGAAGAAACAATACCGATGCTGAAGAAGGGTTTTTAAATAATATTGAATCGGTTGCGAATATTTCCACCGACGCATCAAACCTAGAGCGCTTAAATCGTTGGAGCTGTGCTGTGCGCATGTGGCAGGATATGCCGGTGTTTGGTTGGGGACCGGGAACGTATATGTTCATGTACGCGCCTTATCAATTAAGCAGTCAAAAAACGGTTATCAGTACAAATTTTGGAACAAACGGCAATGCGCATAGCGAATACTTGGGTCCATTAGCCGAAGAAGGATTACCGGGATTACTGATCGTATTATGTTTGATGTTCTACACATTCAATTTTGGATATAGATTGTATAAAGAAGTAAAAGATCCTGAGATAAGAATATTAGGAACCGGCGTTTTCTTAGGCTTAGTAACGTATTTCATTCACGGATTTATCAATAACTTTTTGGATACCGATAAATTATCACTTCCATTCTGGAGTTTTCTCTCGATCATGCTTTGCATTGATCTTTTTCATAAGGGAGAAGAGCCAAAAGAGCAACCTTAGTTTTTTACCACAGAGAGAGAGCTAAAGCGCTTCACGGAGGTTTACATAGAGGTTCATGGAGCTCACTAACCGCCTAGTTTTAAACACAGCTATTCTCTATGAACCTCTGTGTAAAACTCTATGTACTCCGTGGTTCATTGCCTCTAAAAAATAAGATCAGTTACCTTTAAAGTAAGAAGTGCAATATCATCCGTAAAATCCTGCTCCCCCTTATGATCCATCGCAAGATCTAAAACCGCATTATTGATTGCTTCAGGCGATTCACTTTTTTTATTCTCAATACATTCCTTTACACTCTCAACGGTTAGTGAATCACCTTCATAATTGATTGTATCAGTTAATCCATCGGTATAGCAAAATAAAATAAGATCAGAAGCATAATTAAAAATATCCACTTCTATATCACGTAGGTCTTCTTGGATCCCCAATAAAGTTGTGCCTTTACTAAGCGCAATGAATTTCTTTTCGTTATAGATCAAAGGGGCGTTGTGTCCCGCGTTTATGTAAGTTAATTGCTGACTCTTAGTATTTATCTTCCCTAAAAAGAAAGACACAAATTTTTCGTAATTGGTATTATTAATTACGCGTTTATTTAATTCAATAATGATGTCCTTTAAGTTATGTGTGTAATTACATAACGATTGTAAAGTTGCTTGTAAATTACTCATCAAAATTGCAGCGCTTACTCCTTTTCCACTTACATCGGCAATACAAAAAATAAATTCGTGGTTATTCAATTTTATGAAATCGTAATAATCTCCACCCACTTGTTGATGCGGCAAATACTTAGCATTCACATTAAACGAATCAGAATGTGGTAAGTTGTGCGGGAACAGCATCTCCTGCATGCTTTGTGCTAATTCTAATTCTTTATCAATTTGTGCCTTATGAATATTAGATTTAAATAATTTTTTGTTCTCAATGGCAACCACAATAATATTAGTGAGCGTTTGAACAAATGGCAAATGTTTTACTGATTTACTTAATTCTACCTTATCAGGATCAACATCACCTAACAGCACAAAAGCTAATGGACTTTTTTTATGATATACCGGAATTACAATTTCAAAACTCTTGCTAAGCTCTCCGTTGTTGTATGTAATAGTTTCAATTTCGCTGAATTGAAGAAGCACGTCTTCAAACACGGGAACTTTAGCATAATCGGGAATTCCGTAGGTTAATAAACACTCCCAAGTTTTGTCTAAACTAAAAAGCACTAAACGCCCAACACCTAAGCGTTTTTGTAAGATCTCTTTATAAAGTTCGAGAAGTTGAGCCGTAGAATAATTATTATTAATGGCCTTGGTTACTTCCAATAGCGCATTCAATTTAACATCACTTTCCGATTTTATCTGACTCATCTTAAATTAAAAAAACCGCTTCATTTCCCTTTTTACTGAAGTCGGCCTCAATGTGTTCTTGTAGTGTGGTGCTTAACGATAATCCAACAAAATCCGCTTTAATAGGGAAACGTGTATGACTTCTGTCTACTAACACCAATGTATTTAATTTCTTTACAGGCTTATTTAAAAATAATTTAGTGGCATACATCAAAGCTTTTCCGCTATTCAATACATCATCGATCACCAAAATATTTTTATTCACATGATCCTTCTCTTCAAAATCAGTTACCGGTTTTGTTTTCCAAGGCTCATCTTTGTTTAATGTGATCTTTCCTAATTTTAATTTAATATCGCACACCTTTTTTAAACGGTCGTATATCTCTTTGGCAAGAACGTAGCCATTGCCATCAATACCAACGATCAATAATTCCTTTTCTCCAAAATTATTCTCATACACCTGATAAACCATGCGGTTTATCTTCTGGCCAATTTGCACAGTGTTTAATATTTGTGTCTTATCCATTAGTAATTCTTAATAAGCTGATCTAATTTGTGCTTTACCGAATCGTTTGGTTCGCACAAAGGCAAACGCACATAAGGCTCGGTTATTTTTAATCTGTTCAAAGCATGTTTAATCCCACCCGGATTTCCATCAGCAAATAACTGATCGGTAATATCCACCAATTTATAATGCAATTTTTGTGCTTTTCCCATATCATGCTTTAAAGCGGCACGAACCATATCGCTGTAATCTTTTGGAAATGCATTGGCCACAACCGATATCACTCCTACTCCACCGTAAGCAATTACACCAAGCGTTAAATTATCATCGCCACTAATAACCATAAAATCTTTTGGTTTGTTTTTAATGATCCTCATTATTTGTTCAATACTTCCGCTTGCTTCCTTAGTGGCCACAATATTTTTAAAATCCCTGGCAATTTTACATTGTGTTTCAACCGTTACATTACTTCCTGTTCTTCCCGGAACATTGTATAATATGATCGGCAATTTACTTGCTTTAGAAACAGCTTTGTAATGTTCGTAATATCCTTTTTGATTTGGCTTATTATAATACGGCGCCACCGAAAGTATAGCCGAGAAATCTTTTAAATTGGTGTGCTTAATTGCTTCCACAACTTCAGCGGTATTATTTCCACCAATTCCCAACACTAAAGGCAAACGTTTTTTGTTTGTTTTTACAACGGTATCAATTACCAATTGTTTTTCTTGTTTGGTTAATGTTACACTCTCTGCCGTAGTTCCATTCACTACAATATATTCAACCTTACCATTAATTAAATGTTTAATTAATCGTTCTAATGCTTTAACATCTACAGTTCCTTTTTTAGTAAAAGGAGTAACAATGGCAACCCCGGTGCCGGTGAGGAAATTTTTCATTCAACAAAATTAAGAAAAATGGTCGGAAATACGGTTATTTTGATGTTTTTTATACTCGGCAGACTTTGTATATTTACCACTCTAGACTTTACATATGGACTTAGAATTCAATAAGAACGAAGATAAGATGAAATTGCTCATATCACAGATGGAGCAGCGATTGGGTAAGATATACCTTGGAGGCGGTAAAAGCCGTATTGATAAACTCCACGAGCAAGGTAAAATGAGCGCACGCGAACGTATCGATTTTTTACTAGATAAAGGTACCCCGCGTGTTGAAATGGGTGCTTTTGCAGGTTACGAAATGTACCCCGAGCATGGTGGTTGCCCTGGTGGCGGAGTTGTAATTGTAATTGGATATGTAAGCGGAAAGCAATGTATTGTTGTTGCTAACGATGCTACAGTTAAAGCAGGAGCTTGGTTCCCTATCACAGGAAAAAAGAATTTACGCGCGCAAGAGATCGCGATGGAGAATCGCTTGCCAATAATTTATTTAGTTGATAGCGCCGGTGTGTATTTACCAATGCAAGATGAGATATTTCCAGATAAAGAACATTTCGGACGAATTTTTAGAAACAACGCTGTAATGAGCAGCATGGGCATTTTACAAGTGGCCGCTGTTATGGGAAGCTGTGTTGCCGGTGGTGCGTATTTGCCTATTATGAGCGATGAAGCCATGATCGTAGATAAAACCGGAAGTATATTTTTAGCAGGAAGTTACTTGGTAAAAGCCGCTATTGGCGAAAATATTGATAACGAAACTTTGGGTGGAGCTACCACGCATTGCGAAGTAAGCGGTGTTACCGATTATAAATGTAAAGATGATGCCGATTGCTTAACACGCATTCGTAATATCATGAGTAAAGTTGGCGATTATGATAAGGCCGGCTTTAACCGCGCAACCCCTGCTCTACCAAAAAAAGATCCAAAGGAATTGTACGGAATTATTCCCGACTTAAGAGATAAACAATACGATATGCGCGAGGTTATTGAGCGCTTAGTGGATGGAAGTACATTTGATGAATACAAAGAATTATACGGACAATCCATAATTTGTGCCTATGCGCGCGTTGATGGTTGGGCTGTAGGAATTGTTGCCAACCAACGTAAAGTTGTAAAAAGTAAAAAAGGTGAGATGCAATTTGGGGGCGTAATTTATAGCGATAGCGCCGATAAAGCAGCACGTTTTATTATGAATTGTAATCAGAAAAAAATTCCATTAGTGTTTTTACAAGATGCCACAGGATTTATGGTGGGCTCTCGCAGCGAACATGGTGGGATAATTAAAGACGGTGCAAAATTGGTAAACGCCATGAGTAATTCGGTTGTTCCAAAATTTACAATCATTATTGGAAATAGTTATGGTGCTGCAAACTACGCCATGTGCGGAAAAGCATACGATCCTCGTTTAATTGTTGGCTGGCCTACCGCGCAAGTAGCTGTAATGGGCGGCGCGCAAGCGGCTAAAGTACTAGTTCAAATTGAAGTGGCTTCGTTAAAAGCAAAAGGTGAAGAGATCACGCCTGAAAAAGAAGCTGAATTATACAATAGGATCAAAGATCGCTATGATTCGCAAACATCTCCGTATTACGCGGCTTCGCGTTTATGGCTAGATGCTATCATTGATCCACAAGAAACCCGTAAAGTAATTAGTATGGGAATTGAAATGGCCGATCATTCCCCAATTACAAAACAATATAATGTTGGTGTGCTACAAACCTGATCTATGTCCTCAAATCTTACTGACCTAAAACAAATTGTACTGCCTGAAGGTATTGTAACTTTAAAAACCGATGGTATTGTTTACGTTAAGTATGCAGTTGATACCACTGTGGATCTTGATGTACAGGCACGCATGCTCGATGCTTTTATTGAAATAACCGAAAAAAAACTTACGCCCTTTTTATTTGAAGCTGAAGATGGCGTTACAGTTACCAAAGAAGCCCGCGATAATGCCATCGTAATGGAGGAATCAACTCCATGCAAAGCTACTGCAGTTTTGGTTCAAAATATTGCTTATGCCATGATCGCCAACTTTTACGTAAAGTTCAATAAACCTAAACGACCGTTTAAAGTGTTCAATAAAAAGGAAGAGGCTATTGAGTGGTTGAAATTGCATCTTTAGAGTCAGAAACCGCAAAGTTGCTTCGCAATTCGCAAAGGAGGCGCAAAGAGCGAAAAGTTTTATCACCACTACTCATAAGGTGGCAAAGACCTTCGGTTTCGCAAAAAGCTGGAATTATAAATAGGAAAGGTCGCGCACTTTGCGCAAGCGCAGCTTCTTCGCCTTCTTATTTATTTTATGCGGTTAGTTGATTCTTTGCGCCCTTTGCGTTAAACCTTTGCGTAGGCCGAAGGCCGCTTTGCGGTTTCTGCCTCTAAAACTCCCAAACCCCTACCATTGTTCAAAAAAACCTCGCTTTCTCCTAAGTTTTTATACTTTTTTCTTACTTCTTTATTGGCTTTTTTCTTAATTTCTCACTAACTTAGAGGCTCTAAAAAAAATCACACTTATGGCTTTTGACATTGAAATGATCAAGCAGGTTTATGCAAATATGCCTGCTCGTATAGAAGCGGCGCGTAAAACACTAGGTCGCCCATTAACTTTAGCAGAAAAGATCCTTTATTCGCACTTGGATGCTTCGTTTGCAGTAAAAAATTACGAACGCGGAAAAGCATACGTAGATTTTAATCCCGATCGCGTTGCTATGCAAGATGCAACAGCACAAATGGCTTTGTTACAATTTATGCAAGCCGGTCGCCCAAAAGTGGCTGTGCCTTCATCGGTTCATTGTGATCACTTGATTCAAGCAAAAGCAGGTGCAAAAGCCGACTTAGATAGAGCAAAAACAGAAAGCGAAGAAGTATTTAATTTTTTAGCTTCCGTTTCAAATAAATATGGTATTGGATTTTGGAAACCGGGTGCAGGTATCATTCATCAAATTGTTTTAGAAAATTACGCATTCCCCGGTGGAATGATGATAGGAACCGATTCGCACACAGTAAATGCAGGTGGTTTAGGAATGATAGCTATTGGTGTTGGTGGCGCTGATGCATGCGACGTTATGGCCGGATTACCTTGGGAATTAAAAATGCCAAAATTAATTGGTATTAAATTAACCGGTAAATTAAATGGTTGGGCAAGTGCAAAAGACGTTATTTTAAAAGTAGCAGGGATCCTTACCGTAAAAGGTGGAACCGATAAAGTGGTTGAATATTTTGGCGATGGTGCAATTAGCTTAAGCTGTACAGGCAAAGGAACCATTTGTAATATGGGCGCCGAAATTGGTGCTACTACCTCTACATTTGGTTATGATGATAGCATGAGCAGATATTTAAAAGCAACAGGACGTGCAGACGTTGCTGCTTTGGCTGATGGTATTAAACAACATTTAACAGGAGATGCTGAAGTATATGCTGATCCGAAAAAATATTTTGATGAAGTAATTGAAATTGATCTTTCAACTTTAGAGCCGCATGTGAATGGACCGTTTACTCCGGATCTAGCTACTCCTATCTCTAAATTAAAAGCGGAAGCAGAGAAAAATGGTTGGCCAATGAAAGTACAAGCCGGTTTAATTGGTTCTTGTACTAATTCATCTTATGAAGATATTGCACGTGCAGTAAGTATTGCAAAACAAGTAAGTGCAAAAGGATTAAAATCAAAAGCAGGTTTTATGATTAATCCGGGCTCAGAACAAATTCGTTATACCATTGAGCGTGACGGATTTTTAAAAGTATTTGATGACTGCGGTGCAGTTGTATTTACAAATGCGTGTGGACCATGTATTGGTATGTGGGATCGTATGGGTGCCGAAAAGCAAGAGAAAAATACCATTGTACATTCGTTCAATCGTAACTTTGCAAAACGCGCCGATGGAAATCCAAACACGTATGCGTTTGTTGCTTCTCCGGAAATTGTTTCGGCATTAGCCATTGCAGGTGATCTTGGATTTAATCCATTAACAGATACTTTAACCAACGAAAAAGGCGAACAAGTAAAATTAGACGCGCCATTTGGTGATGAATTACCTCCAAAAGGATTTGATGTAAAAGACGCAGGTTATCAAGCGCCAGCTGCCGATGGTAGCAACGTACAAGTTGCAGTTTCTCCAACTTCAAAACGTTTACAATTATTAGATCCATTTGCAGCATGGCCCGGAATTGATTTCAAAGGTTTACGTTTATTAATTAAAGCAAAAGGGAAATGTACAACGGATCATATTTCTATGGCTGGTCCATGGTTAAAGTTCCGCGGACATTTAGATAATATCTCCAACAATATGTTGATTGGGGCTGTAAATGCATTTAATGAGAAAACCGATTCAGTAAAAAATCATATCACAGGTGCATACGAAGGAGTTCCGGTAGTACAACGCCAATACAAAGCCAAACAAATTGGAAGTATTGTTGTAGGAGATGAGAACTACGGAGAAGGAAGTTCACGTGAGCATGCAGCTATGGAGCCACGCCATTTAGGAGTGCGCGCTGTATTAGTAAAATCATTTGCACGTATCCACGAAACAAACTTAAAGAAACAAGGTATGTTAGCCTTAACGTTTGCAAACACTGCAGACTATGATAAGATACAAGAAGATGATGTAATTGATATTACAGGTTTAACCTCGTTTACTACTGGTACACCTTTAACTATCACTTTGAATCACGCCAATGGAAGCAAAGATGAATTTAAAGTAAATCACAGTTATAACGCTCAACAAATTGAGTGGTTCAAAGCTGGAGGGGCCTTGAATATTATTAGAGCGAATGTGAAGGCTTAAGAATAATTAAATTTTAAAGACCCATCGGAAGCGGTGGGTTTTTTATTTAAAGGAATTGAAGAAAAAAGTTGAAATATTAGCACCTGCAAAAAACCTTGTTCAAGGCATGGGCGCCATTAACGCCGGGGCTGATGCAGTATATATTGGTGCGCCGCAATTTGGTGCCAGAAGCAATGCCACTAATTCGGTGGAAGATATTGCAGAATTGGTGCAGTACGCTCACTTATTTAAAGCGCAAGTATTTGTTGTAGTAAATACTATTTTGTACGATAATGAATTAGAAGATTGCAAAAATTTAATTCACGAATTATACCGCATTGGTGTGGATGCTTTAATTGTACAAGATATGGCGGTGCTGGAAATGGATCTTCCGCCAATTGTAATTCATGCCAGTACACAAGCTAATAACCGTGACCCTAAGCATGTGAAATTTTTGGCAGATGCCGGAATGAAACGTGTGGTTTTAGCAAGAGAATTAAATTTAGATCAAATAAAAGACATTCATAAAGCAACTGATGTTGAACTAGAGTTTTTTGTTTCAGGCGCCTTATGTGTTTCGTTTAGCGGCAACTGCTATATGAGTATTGCCAATGGCGAGCGCAGCGCCAACAGAGGCTCTTGCGCGCAAAATTGCCGTTTGCCTTATAACTTAGTAGATGGTACCGGAAAAACTTTAATAGCCAACAGTCATTTATTATCCATTAAAGATCTCGACTTAAGCGATCAATTACCAAATTTAATTGAAGCCGGAATTACATCGTTTAAAATTGAAGGTAGGTTAAAAGATATGGTGTATGTAAAAAACAATACATCGTACTTACGCAAAAAGTTAGATGCCTTTTTAGAGAATAACGATCAATACGTAAAAGCCTCTTCAGGAAGAACCTTCTATAACTTCGAAGCCGAAATGGACAGAAGTTTTAACAGGGGTTATACAGATTACTTTGTAAATAAGCGCATCGAAAAAATTGGTTCGTGGGAAAGTCCTAAATCACAAGGACAATTAATAGGAAAAATATTAGAGACCAAAACCAAGGGATACGTCATAGAGAACCAAGAGAAATTAAATAATGGCGATGGACTTTATTTTATAAATGAAGAAGGAATTCCTGATGGAGTGCAAATTAATAACATTATAAATGATATTGTTATTCCAAATACCTATAAAGAAATAAAACCCGGCACGATCATTTTTAGGAACTCTGATGCCGCATTTACTAAATTAGTAGAAAGAGATGATAGCGCCGTTAGAAAAATTGGAGTAAAATTAAAATTCTCTGAAACCAAAAAAGGTTTTCAATTAACGGCAATTGACGAAGATGGACATAAAAGCGTAACCGAATTTGAATCAGAAAAAGAATTAGCAAAAAGTGCGGAGTCAACCATTCCTAATATTAAAAAGAATTTATCCAAAACAGGAAATACACCATTTATTGTTGATGATATTGAAATTGAGTTTTCCGGGAATTGGTTCTTACCTATCTCAAAAATAAACGAAAGTCGAAGGATAGTTTTAGAACAATTGATAGATACACGCGTAAAGGAATACCATAGAGAAGAAATTCAAATTAAAAAAACAGAACATCCCTACCCTGTTACACAATTAGATTTTACATACAACGTAGCCAATAAACTGGCACGTGAGTTCTATAAACGCCATGGCGTTACCGAAATTGAAAAAGCATTTGAATTGCAATGGGATCCCGGTAAATCGCGCGTAATGGTAACAAAGTACTGCGTTAAATACGAGTTAGGAAAATGCGCCCGTTTTCAGCGCGATACCATGGGCGAAAAAGTAGCTGAGCCCTTAGTTTTAAAACACGGCACTAACGAATACAAATTAAAATTCAACTGCAAACCCTGCGAAATGGAAATTTGGGAGAAGGATGCAGAGTTGACGTTTGAGGAGGAAGATTAGAATTCTAGAGGCAGAAACCACAGAGATGCTTTGCATCTCACGGAGGTTTACACAGAGATCGCAGAGATCTGTGTTTGCTACTTAGGCGTTTTGGTCTCCGTGTCCTCTGTGTAAACCTCAGTGCGGCCGCAGGCCTCTGTGGTTAAAAAAAATCGTATCTTAGATGTATGCAAAATCAAATAACCTTTCAATTCATCTCTGAGCCTTCCGATGTAAATTACGGTGGTAAAGTACACGGAGGAGCTGTAATGAAATGGATCGATCAAACCGCTTATGCTTGTGCGAGCTCATGGGCCGAAGGATATGCTGTAACGGTTTACGTTGGCGGCATTCGTTTTTTTAAACCCATTCAAATTGGTGATCTTGTAAAAGTAAGCGCAAGAGTAGTTCATACCGGCACCACAAGTATGCACATTGCTTGCGATGTATTTAGCAGACCAATTACAGGAGAAAAATATCAAAAAACAACCCATTGCATTATTGTGTTTGTAGCCGTTGATGAACATGGCAAAACAAAAACCGTAAAAAAATGGGTGCCTCATACCGATAGAGAATTAGCGCAGCAAAAATATGCGATGAGATTGATGGAATTGCGTAAAGGAATTGAGGTTGAGATGAAGCCTTTTTTGGAGGATTATTTTTAAGAGGCAGAAACCACGGAGCGCTTCAAGGTCATTTCTCGATACAAAAAAATGAAAAGAGGCGCATTTTTTCACTCGAAATGACATCGTTATTACACTCCGCCGCTCCCTGTCAGTTCGAGTGATTTTTGCCTGCCACTTGCAAAAATCGTATCGAGAAATGACATAAGTGGTTAAAAGCCACTAAACCACCCCACATAAAATATTCACCACTCCCCATTTTTAGCACCTTTTCACAATAAAAAGTCTTAACTTTCTTACGTAAATCATACTTATGAAAAACAAAATATTATTATCAGCTGCACTTGTTGCAAGTATCAATTTTTCAAATGCTCAGGAAGAAGATAAATTTCAATGGCTAGAAGACGTTGATAGCAAAAAATCTTTAGAATGGGTAGAAGCTCAAAATAAAGCAACGTTTGATGTATTAAGTAAACAACCTATCTATCAAAGTGTATATGACAAAAGTTTAGAAGTTTATAATTCAACCGATCGTATTGCCGCGCCAAGTATTTACGGAAAGTATATTTATAATTTTTGGCAAGATCAAACTAATCCTCGCGGTATCTGGCGCCGTACAACTAAAGAAGATTATTTAAGCGCAAATCCTAAATGGGAAATTGTATTGGATATTGACGAGCTTTCTAAAAAAGACAATATCAAATGGGTATTTAAAGGTGCTGATGGTTTGTATCCAAATTATGATCGCTTTTTAGTGAATCTTTCTAACGGTGGTGGCGATGCGGTAACCGTAAAAGAGTTTGATGCTGTAAAAAAAGAATTTATTGCAAATGGTTTTGTAATGCCCGAAGCAAAAGGGAGTTTAAGTTATTACGACGAGAACACTGTTATTGTTTCAACCGATTTTGGAAAAGGAACTATGACCACCTCGGGTTATGCTCGTCAGGTAAAATTATGGAAGCGTGGCACACCTATGGCCGCCGCAAAATTAGTTTTTGAAGGAAAAGAGAACGATGTATGGGCCAGTGGTTATAAAATGCGTGACGGAGAAAAGAAATATTTATTCATGGCCAGGGGCATTACCTTTTACACTTCCGAAACTTTTGTAATGGTAAACGATAAATTAGTAAAATTAGATATTCCTGAAGATGCAGATATCTCTGATCTTATCAATGATCAAATGATCGTGAATTTGAAAACGGATCTTGTGATTAATAACGTAACCTACAAACAAGGTTCTGTTATTAGTTTAAACTTTACGGCCTTGCAAAAGGGAAAAAAAGAAGCACAATTAATTTATGAGCCCGATGAATTTTCGAGTGTATCCTCTTTAGGAAGCACAAAGAATAAATTATTGCTTTCTATTCTTAACAATGTAAAAAGCGAATTATATATCTATTCGTTCGAAAATAAAAAATGGAGCAAAACAAAAGTTGCTGCTCCCGACTTTGGAACTATCAGTTTAGGAGCAAGTGATGAAAATTCAGACCAATACTTTTTCTATTTTCAAAATTTCTTAACGCCTTCTTCTTTATTTGTGGCTGATGCAGGCGCAAATACTACATCATCTCTTAAATCATTGCCTGCGTATTTTGATGCAAGTAAATATGCGGTGGAACAGATCAAAGCTAAATCGAATGATGGAACCATGATCCCCTACTTTATCGTTTACAAAAAAGATATTGTAATGAACAGCACAAATCCTACTTTACTTTACGCCTATGGCGGGTTTGAATCCTCTATGCTTCCGTATTATTCGGGAGTAATGGGAAAAGGTTGGTTAGATAATGGTGGCGTATATGTTTTAGCGAATATTCGCGGAGGCAGTGAGTATGGACCAAAATGGCACCAAGCGGGATTAAAAGAAAAACGTCAGAATATTTATAATGATTTTCATTCGGTTGCACAAGACCTTATTACACGCAATGTTGCTTCGGCAAAAACATTAGGTATTATGGGCGGAAGTAATGGCGGTTTATTAATGGGTGTTTCGTTCACACAACGTCCTGATTTGTATAACGCCGTTGTTTGTCAAGTTCCATTATTAGATATGAAACGCTACAATAAATTATTAGCAGGTGCAAGTTGGATGGGTGAGTATGGCGATCCGGATACAAAAGATTGGGAATTCATTAAAAAATACTCTCCGTATCATAATTTAAAAAAGGATGCTAAATATCCTGAAGTATTTTTTACAACGTCTACTCGCGATGATCGCGTTCATCCCGGGCACGCTCGTAAAATGGCTGCAAAAATGATAGATATGGGTTATAAGATCTATTATTATGAAAATACCGAAGGTGGTCATGCCGGTTCATCTACCAACGAGCAACGCGCAAAAACTGTTGCATTACAGTATTCGTATTTATTGATGAAGTTGAAGGGATAGATAAGTTTTTTGGATTTATCTAGCGGGGCTTTTTCTTGCGGGAATTATTATTTCTCACGCATGAGTTGTTATTTCTCACGCGGGACAAAATGTCCCGTCCAACCAAAGCAGAACCTTAGTGGATCTCTCAAGTTGAACGGGACATTTTGTCCCGCAAAGAATGAAATAAAAAAACCCACCGATTTCTCGATGGGTCTTTCTGTAAAATTAAACTTTAAATTATTAAGGTAATGTTATTGCGTAAGTTACACCGTTTACGGTAACTGTTGCATTAAGATCGCATCCACCGTTTCCGTAATCAAATAAGCGAGTTGGACGAGCCCCTGGTTTGTAAGCTAATGTTCCGCTAATGAAAGGATGACGGTTTGGATAATTTGTGCTTGGCGTACAAGTAAAATCACGGATCAAGTCGGTTGCAGTAACTGTGTACTGTTCGCCTTTTGCGTTTGTACCGCTTGCAGTTCCGTTGATCTTTATTTTTGCTTTGTTCCATGTAATAGGAAGTGTTTGTCCATGATAACATTGCACATCATTTGTATTGATCAATTCTTTAGTGCGATTACATGTCCATGATACAGTTCCACCATTATTTGGTTTAGCCACCGAAATATTTGCTGTGATGTTCCATGTAAGGTTTGTTCCTGTAAATACAGTTTGTCCACCCACGCTTAAAGGGGTTGTATTTTGAATAGTTTTATTTGCGATCGTTACCGAATAACCATCTACCACATAGTTTTGTGAAGTGATGATCAATTTAAAGCCGGGGTGACGATAGTAAACAGAAGTACTTGGTGTACTTTGTGAAAGATCGTAAAACAATTTACCTGAGCGAGTTCTTCCATCTTTACAAGTTGTTCCTGTTCCAAAATCAACAGTAATAGTTGATGTTCCAAAACCGGTAACAGTTGCGCCCGGAGCCATTGAAAGCATATCTGTGCCCGAACTTCTAAATTCTCCTACAGTTCCTGTTTCGGCAGCTTCGCTACCCATAGCATCCATATCACTACTTATATTTTCCATATTAGCATTATCGCTGGCCGTGCTAGTTTCCTGATCAGGCTCTTCTTCCTGCTTATCGCGTTTGCGGCAGCTTGTGAACATAAGGGAACCCGCTAATACTAGTGTGGTGATCCCGAAAATTAATTTATTTGTTTTCATAATTTCAGTGTTGTTTTAATATAAGACGTATGAACTGGCCAAAGGTTTAGTACCGAACCTAAAAATATTCAAAAAAAGTGAGTTTTTAACCTTTGAGGGTGCTTTAAAGCCCCTATCTTTACGGGGAAGAGTGCAAAATGCTCTAAATTTGTTAAATGAAAGCTCTTAAGGCCTTAAACCACTTTTTTGTTAAATATAAGTGGCACTTTTTGGGTGGTATGTTGTTTGTGACCTTATCTACTATTTCTAGAACTTACCAGGGCGTGATAGTAAGAGAAGGAACCAACGAGGTTTTAAAAGCTATTGAAACAAAAGTTACTTCCGATCCCATGTTGTTTGTTTGGTATGGAATTAAAATGATAGGCTTTGCATTAATTAGCGGTGGCTTTTTGTTCTTAACGCGCCAAACATTAATTGTGATGAGCCGACATATTGAGTACGATCAAAAAAACGATATCTACGAGCATTACCAAAAGCTTGACGCCAAATTTTATAAGCAAAATACAACAGGTGATCTAATGAATCGTATTAGTGAAGATGTTGGCCGCGTGAGAATGTACACAGGGCCGGCCATTATGTATTTGGTAAATACACTTGCAACAGTGATCACTGTGCTCTCTTTTATGCTAAACGTAAATCAATCATTAACCTGGTTGGTTTTTTTACCCTTACCTATTCTAGCGTATTTTATTTACATCATTTCTGACCTAATTAATAAGCGCAGTTTACAAGTGCAAGCCAAACTTTCTGATCTTACATCGCAAGCGCAAGAAACATTTAGCGGTATACGCTTAATAAAAGCATACAACAGAGAAAAATACTATAGCGATGAGATGCTAAATAAAAGCGAGGATTATAAAGGTATTGCTTTACGTTTGGCTCGCACCGAAGCCATGTTTGCCCCAACCATGTTGTTTTTAGTTGCCTTGAGCACATTAATTACTATTTGGTATGGAGGAAGGTTAGTTATTGAAAATAAAATTCAATACGGTAATATCACTGAATTTATCTATTATATTTTTATGCTTACCTGGCCTTTTGCTTCGCTGGGATGGATCACCTCTTTAGTACAACGCGCATCGGCTTCGCAAGAACGCATCAACGAATTTTTGAACACCGTGCCGAATATTTCAAGTCCTACTAACGAACAATACCCAATTGAAGGGAGTATAGAATTTAAAAATGTAAGTTTTGTATATCCTGAAAATAATGTAAAAGCGATCAACAATATCAGTTTTAAAATTGCGAGCGGGCAAACGCTTGGCATTACCGGCTCTGTGGGCAGCGGAAAGTCTACTTTATTAAATTTATTAGCTCGACAATACGATGTTTCTTCGGGAAGTATTAGTATTGATGGGAAAGACGTGAAGGAGCATAATTTGCAACTCATAAGAAGCAGCATGGGATTTGTACCTCAGGAAGTTTTATTATTTAGTGATACTATAAAAAACAATATTGCTTTTGGTTTAAAAGGAACTATACCTAAAGAGGAAGATGTTATTAATAGTGCTAAATCCGCACAAGTACATGATAATATTATTGGCTTCCCCGATAAATATGAAACTATTATTGGCGAAAGGGGAATTACTTTATCGGGCGGACAAAAACAAAGAATCTCTATTGCAAGAGCGATTATTAGTTCCCCAAAAATATTAGTGTTTGATGATTGCTTATCAGCTGTAGATAGCGAAACGGAACATTTGATACTAGAAGAATTAAAAAAGATCATGGTTGGAAAAACATCATTGATTGTAAGTCACCGAATTTCAAGTATCAAACATGCCAACATAATCTTATATTTAAAAGATGGAGAAATTATTGAAAGCGGAACACACGAACAATTACTTTCAAAAAAAGGTGAGTATTATCAATTAAATCAATTACAAAATAATTAATGCGCTTTATCACACTTTTTATTCTTCTAGCAAGTTTTGGTTTTTCTCAAACCGACACCCTACCCTATGTGCAAGTATTAGGCGTAGCACAAGATGGCGGTTACCCACATTTTGGTTGCGAGAAAGAATGTTGTAAAATGGCATGGAAAGATACGAGCCTCCGAAAATTTGTTGTTGCATTGGCTGTTGTTGATCCCAAGGCTAAAAAATGGTGGCTCATGGAAGCTACACCGGATATAAAAGACCAGGTTGAGTATTTTAAAAAATTATCGGGAGGTAAATACAATTATTTACCTGATGGTATTTTTATAACGCATGCGCATATTGGCCATTATGCCGGACTAATTAATTTGGGTCGTGAAGTTATAAATACCAACAATATTCCGGTGTATGTAATGCCAAAAATGAAGGAGTTCATTGAAAAAAATGGTCCTTGGAGTCAATTGGTAAAGCTGGAGAACATAAAGCTTATTGAACTAAAAGAATATCTTCCAGTTAAATTATCTGATCAAATAACGGTAACTTCGATGTTAGTTCCGCATCGTGATGAATTTTCGGAAACAGTAGGATTTAGAATTGCTACCACTATAAAAAGTTATTTATTCATTCCTGATATTGATAAATGGGAAAAATGGAAACGCGCTATTATTAAGGAAGTAGAAAAAGTAGATATTGCTTTTTTGGATGCAACATTTAACGATATCAATGAATTAAAGAATAGGAAGATGAGCGAAGTGCCTCACCCTTTTATTGAAGAAACAATAAGCCTTTTTAAGAACACAACAGATCAAACAAAATCAAAGATCCATTTTATTCATTTCAATCATACCAATTCGGTTATGTGGAATAAAGCTGCGAAGGCGGAAGTTGAGAATAAGAAATTTAAGGTTTCGATTCAGGGAAGTGTTTATTAGAGGCAGAAACCACGATGAGCACTATGAATAAACGAAGAACACAAAAATTTAAACTCTTGGTGTTCTTCGTGAAAAAACTTCGTGATCTTCGTGGTTAAAAAACCTATCTAAACAAACTCACATTCCCTCTTAGGTCATATTCTTGTCCATCGGTTCCTTTTCCTTTTATGATATAAAAGTAAGTTCCGGCGGCACAGTCCTTACCTGTTTGAGCTTTACCATCCCATGCAAAATTTCCTGTATCACTGGTAAGTTCGTAAACTTTTGTTCCCCAACGATCGTAAATGATAATGTATATTTCTTGCAAATTAGTCGCTCTTAAACGGAAGATATCATTCGATTTATCGCCATTCGGTGTAAATACATTTGGTACTTCCAATTTAGAAGGTAATTCAACTACCACTTTTCTCATGGCTGTATCAATACATAAACCTTTCTGAACTTTTAAATACACCCAATACGTTCCTGCAGCTGTATACGTAGCCGAAGTTGGTTGTGTATTATAAACCGTTTGTGTTACCGCGCCATTGCCATATCCCCAGGTTGAAATAATACTGCTTGCGCCCGTACTTGTTGAACTTGTATTATTGAATGTTACACTTAAAGGTGCAAATCCAAAATTCGGAATAGCATTAAAGTTTGCTTTTATTCCTCCTTCTACAACTTGATAAAATGCCTGATTAACGCAACCGTTATTTGTATTGGTAACAACTACCATATAACCACCCGTAAAATTTGTTGTTAGTGCCGATCCGGTTAATGCCGAAGTTAAAGCACCTGCAGGAACTGTCCACGAATATGTAAACCCGGCCGATGATCCGGTTATAGATGGTGTTAATGTAACTGTAGGATTTGTTGCGCAATCTAACGTAAATGCTGGCGAAATATTAAGCGCAGGAGGAACAAGATCAGTTGCCACATTATACGTTGCTGAATATGTACAACCATTTACAACCGATGTAGAAATTGACGTATGTGTGCCCGGAGAAGTTGTATTAAATTGCGATCCCGGCACGCCTGGTCCAACCGGCGGATACCATATATAGGTTGGAACTAATGCTACAGCTAACGTTGGTGTTATAATTGGCACAATAACAACATCTACATTTTTACAATTAATAACCGAATTGCTTAAAGCGCTGATGGTGAATTTTGGCAATCGTATATCTTGCAATATCTGTACCGTTTTTGAGGCGCTACACATATTATTTTGATCAACCGCCCCAACTGTAAATATTCCAACTGAAGTAATATTATTTGTAGCGCCTGTAATAGCAGGATTTATAAATACTGTGTGATTTGCAGTAGGATTAATAGAATTAGATGGTATTGCAGGAACTGTCCATGTAATTTGCGTATTTGAATTACTGCTAATGCCATTCAGTACCATGCTCGGCTCCCTACAACTTAAGATGCTTAATGGCTGAATAAAATTAATATTCGGCGCAATAGTATTTTGTATGATACTAATGGATTGCGACGAAATACAATTATTAGTTAAGTCCTTTACATAGATCACATAAGTTCCGGGAATAATGATGTTGTTTAAATTTGGGTTGGTTGTGAACGTTGTTGGTGTTCCTGTTACGGGCGGCGTCATAAATGTATAACTTACAGGGACGTTAAGCACCGGTGATGTAACTACGGTTGTTACTTGCATGCTAGTAATACTTTTGCTTCCGCAACCAATTGTAAAATTAGTAGGACTAGTAACTGTAAATATTGGAACGCCAACCGAAGCTGTTACTTGAACTGATTTAGTGGCTTTACATCCGGTTAAATTATTTACCGATTCTCCCCAATACACCCCGGGTGATCCTGCACAAAAAATATTTATAGTTCCTTGCGCAGCTCCAACATACATAGTACTTGTTCCTACAACTTGAAACCAATTTGTTGTAACGTTTGGTCCTAAATTACTTGTTAAGGTAAAACATCCACTTCCACCCGCGCATGTAATATTGTTTATTGTTGGTGTTATAGCAATTGTAGGAGAAGTAAAATCCTGATATACTGTGTAGGTTTGTGCAAACTGGCAGCCTGTAGAACTTGTGCCTACAACTTGCCCTGTGCATGCCTGATTAAAACTCATAGTTGTTCCAACTAAAGTATTTGTACAAACCGGAAACCATGTAAATGAGAGCGGAACCCCATTAGTTATGCTTGTAGTTAGCACAACATTTGGATTTAAACACGTAACCGTATAATCACCACTTGGATTTACAACAACAAAACTTGCTTGCTGTGGAATTGGAGGCACATTAAACGAAACGGTTGTTGAGCATCCGTTAGCTGTGGTAATTGTAACGGTATTTATTCCGGGTACTAACCCTGCTGCGGTTCCGCTATTAACCGTTGTTACAGTACTTGGCATAGGACTCCATGTTGTGGTATAATTTGGACTACCGCTTGGATTAAAGGTTACATTCAAATTTACGCTGCTTGTTACCGGGTTTGCGCACGTTCCATTTATTAGAACCGTATTTGTAAATGGCGCAGGGAATACCGTTACGGTAGCAATAGTTGTATTTGTAGTTAAAACACTTGTAGAGCTTAATCCTGTAATGTATAATGTATAGCTTGTAGTTGTTGAAGGAGAAACTGTAAATACCGGATTGCCTTGTATTTGACCTGCTGGTTGAATAGAATAACTTGGGTTTGTAAGGTTATTTGGATTGCCTATACTAACTGTTGTTACAGCACCATAACAAATACTTGTATTAGTATTAGGGATATTATAATTACAATCGGCAACTAAAGCACATGTACTACTGTTGATTGCAGCATACGTTCCACAAAAACCACTGCCACTTACAAAAAGAAGTTGATTTAATTTATCTAGTTTAATATCATAAACATATTTATTAACCGTTGTTGAATTTACATTAATGTTTGGTAGGGCTACAAAACTACTACCCGTGTATTTGTAGGAAAGAATATTCCCGTTACCACCAATGTAAACATTATTACAGTCATCAACTGCTATACCACCCTGCTCTCTTGGATTTAATCCCGAAACAGTTGTAGCCGTAATCATATTTCCATTGGTTTTATTATAGGCCGAAAGATTAAATCCATCCCAATAAAACAAGAAATTGTTATTAGAAGCTAAAGCATTAAAACCATTGGAGGTTATAGCGCCACCTACATAAAAAGATTTGTTGCCGGCTTCTGAAAAAGTACTAAAATTTGTTGGGGCTATCCAAACAGAATTAGTGAACGCCGAATTGATCTTGGTAATATTATTATTTAGATAGGTGGTTTGAACCGATGCAAACAAAAAGTAAATATCACCGGAATTATCGATCGTATGTGAGGCTACGTCGTGTCCTTGTGTAGAAGTTGGACCAAAAAATACAATCGGTACAATAGTTCCCGTAACCTGATCCATAATACCTGAACATTCATTGGAATAAATACTACCTCCTAATCCATATATCTTATCCGTGGAACAGTGATAAGCCATATCCCAAATTTCTGACCATGAAGCCACATTATTACTCATTATATTATCGTAGTTACCGGCCGCGTCAAGACGAATAATCGTTGCAGTAAGAGATTTTCCAACGTAACACTTTCCACTTGGACGGTGAACAACAAAGTTATACGCAGCTCCAATAGAAGACGACCAAGGTGGCGTAGTCATCGAGCCTGGAAATGTCCATTGTAAAACACCCAAGTTATTATATTTGGCCACAGAATTGGTAGTTCCGCCGTATACAAATAAATTTCCTGCGTTATCAAAGTCCACATCATAACCATAACCGCTTCCTGAAAAACTGGTGATATTGCTTACCCAAGGATCAATAATTAATTCCTTAGAAGAGTCATAGTCGTTTTGAATAGAAAACTCAATTAAATTCTTTTTAATAACAAATGCTGTTTTGATACTTTTATTATCTTGAATACTCAAAGGTTTATGTTCAATGATTGGATCCATAGGTGTACCTATTCTTACATCGCCATTCTCAGTAAGTGAGATGCCATTCACATCACCGGTGTACGCAATTTTAATTTGACTTGGATCAGCGCCGGGATGAAGAATAACATTATACTTTACCCCTGTGATTTTATCTTCAGGAATGATATATTCAATATCAATTTTGTTGTACACATTTAAATAAGTGATCTTTTTAAAACAATATGCGTTTAGTTCAGGCCCTCCATAAGAAAAGTAATGTCCTTGTTTCTCACTCTCCACGATCTGAATATTAGAATTACAGTTCACCCAGGTCATATTTACATAATATATCTCATTTGGTTTTCTATAAGACACCATTCTCTTTTCTTGTTCTTCAACCTCTTTGGGTGTTAGCGGAAAACTTTTAACTAAAACGTAAGTTAATCCCTTTGGTGTGAAATAGATATTCTCATTTCCATTCTCTATTCCGAATTTCACAGGGTCTTTTGTATCAAGGTGTTTATCAAACTGACCTTTGTTTTCTATAAAAACACGAGTTCCAAAAACGTCTTTGTCTCTTATTCCAAAAACATTTAAACTCAAAAAAGTAATTAAACTTAAAATTAGTATTCGTTTCATTTGATAGGTATTAATAGTCATTAAAATATTGGCAATAATTAGGCCATGATTTGTTAAACAGCGCCCATAATTAATTCTTTTATTCAAAAAGTCTTTTATCTAAACAAGCTTACATTACCTTTTGTATCAAACTCGTAACCGTCTTTACCCATAGCCTTTATCACATAAAAATAGGTACCGTCAGCACAGGATTTTCCGGTTTGATCTTTTCCATCCCAAGCAAAATTCCCTGTTTCGCTTATAAGTTCATAAACCTTTCTTCCCCAACGATCAAAAATGCTGATACTAACTTCCTTTAAACTACTTCCTATTAAGCGGAAAATATCATTTGATCCATCGCCATTTGGAGTGAATACATTGGGAATTTCCATTTTTGACCGAATGTCAACTTGAATCACTTTTATGATTTGATCAATGCAAGTTCCTTTTTGAACAGTTAGTATAACACTATAAGTTCCGGGAGCCGAATACGTTGCCGAAGTAAGCACATTATTAGGGATGTTCTTATAAATAGAACCATTTCCAAAACCCCAAGTTGAAGTAATGCTGCTATTTCCAGTACTTGTTGAACTCGTATTTGTGAATGTTACACTCATTGGGGCAAATCCAAATATTGGAAATGCAATAAAATCAGCTTTAATTCCTCC
>JAGPDW010000114.1:0-9891 GCA_018057345.1 Bacteroidia bacterium
GTTATTTAATTCTGTAGAATTCTTTATTTTCTTTTTTGTTGTAACAGCAACTTACTTTGTAATACCGCATAAGTATAGGTATTTACTATTGCTACTAAGCAGCTGTTATTTTTATATGGCCTTTGTGCCCATATATATATTGATATTGGGCTTTACTATTGTTATTGATTACTTTGCCGGAATATTAATAGAGAGAACGCAAGGAAAAAGAAGAAAACATTACCTTATACTTAGTTTAGTATCTAACATTTTGGTATTGGCTGTTTTCAAGTACTATAATTTTTTTAATGAGAACATTACACAGCTTATGCTTTCTCTCGGATATAGTAATCCAATACCTTATCTGTCTATTTTGTTGCCCATCGGATTGTCGTTTCATACATTTCAGGCAATGAGCTATACCATTGAGGTGTACAGAGGAAATCAACCTGCGGTAAGGAATTTTGGAGTATATTCACTGTATGTCATGTTCTATCCTCAATTGGTTGCTGGACCAATTGAGCGGCCACAAAATCTTTTACATCAGTTTACCGAGAAGCATAATTTCGATTATAAACGTGTAACCAGCGGATTAAAACTAATGGTATGGGGCTTGTTCAAAAAAGTTGTGATTGCCGATCGGTTATCTTTATTTGTAGATCAGGTTTATGATGATCCAACGAGTTATCAAGGCCTATCATTAATTGTTGCAACTCTATTCTTCACCTTCCAGATCTATTGCGACTTCTCCGGATATTCTGATATGGCCTTGGGTGCCGCAGAAGTAATGGGCTTTAAATTAATGCAAAACTTTAAGCGGCCATATTTTTCTAAAACGATCTCTGAATTTTGGAAGCGTTGGCATATTTCGTTGTCTAGTTGGTTTAAAGATTATGTGTATATCCCGTTAGGTGGAAATAGAGGAATTAAATGGAGATGGTATTTTAATTTATTCATTGTATTCCTATTGAGTGGTTTTTGGCATGGCGCAAACTGGACATTTGTGATCTGGGGAGCACTGCATGGCTTTTATCTTATATTTGCCCTCATAACAAGATCTTCAAGAGAAAAGCTGAATGTGGCAATTGGCCTGAATAAATTTCCGAGAATTTTTTCTTTTATTCAGATCGTAACTACGTTTTTATTGGTAAGCTTTGCATGGATCTTTTTTAGAGCAGATAGCTTAAGCGACGCATATTATATTTGCACTAATTTATTTACCGGACTTGGCGAGAGCATTTCAAGTATATTGAATGGTTTTGCACAGCGAGGACAAGGTAAAAACGTTTTCTCGCAGATATTCCTGGGTCAATTGATAGAGGATTTTGTTATAGCCGTTTTAGCGATCGCTTTAATGGAGTGTGTTCATTATAAACAACGTAGCAAAAGTATGAGAGAAGTGATAAGCAAACTGCCCTTTTATGTGAGGTGGGCGGGCTATTATGCTATTATTTTGGCAATACTATTTTTAGGTGTGTATGGACAAAGGCAGTTTATTTATTTTCAATTTTAGTGAATGAAACAGGAAGTAAGGAAATTTTTATTTAAGCTCGGATTAATATTCTCTCCTTTCGTTGTTCTAATTATGATCGAATTATTTATTCTGCCACCCGATCATTTTACTTTTCGCTTTTACGAAACAATACGGATCGGGCATTTTATGGAACAATTATATGGACCCTTTTATCCGAACGTTGATCTCGATAAGATAGAGCAAGGTGATCTGGCACCATACACTTCTTACGCGGTAAAAAGACGAGTTATATTGCATACCGATAAATATGGTTACCGAAAAGTAAATACCGAAAAGGAATCGGAAGTTGTGATCATTGGCGATTCATATATTTGGGGAAGTGGTTTGTCTCAAGATGAAATGCTTTCAGAAATATTGGAGAAGAAGTGGAAGGTTGGTGTTTATCCTTATGCACCATCAGAAGTGAATTTGTTTTTAAGGGATGGTAGGTTTATAAAGCATCCGCCAAAAATTGTAATTGTAAGTTCTATCGAAAGATATTTATGCGATCTGCCAAAGATCGATGAAGAAATAGTGAAAGGTAAACGAACTGCAAAGGAAAGTTTTTGGTACAAGAGTGATCAGCTCCAACAAACGGCCGTTATGCTCGACAGAGTTTTGGATTCTAGAATGTATAATTTTTATAAGAAAAGATTATTTAGTGTTTTTAGTTCTAGGCTATACGTTAAAAGATCTAAAATGTTGTTTTTACAAGGAGAAAGCGCGAATAAGGATGGAACAAAAGAAGAAATTGAGCAATATGCCTCTGTAATAGAAGGGTATTATAATTATTTTAAAGGTCAGAATATCGAATTTTTATTTTTGCCGATCCCGAATAAAGAGAATATCTATTATGAAATGTTCCCTTCGCAAAAAAAGCCACTATTATTATCTTCGTTAATAAAGGAGTTGGAAGAAAGAAATGTTCCTGTAATAGATATGCAAACGGCTTTTGATAACGCCTATAAAAAAGAAGGTAAAACCTTGTACCAGCTCGATGACAGTCACTGGAATATAGAGGGAGTGGAAGTTGCCGCCCGTTTAATAGATAGTGTTTTAGTAAAAGGAAATAAAATCAAGAAGCAATGAGTTCAAAAATTAAATTCGCAATAGTTGGTTGCGGTAGCATCGGGAAAAGACATTTGGCCGTATTAGACTCTGAAGAAGAAGCGGAGATAGTGGCAATTTGCGATAGTGTTGAAGAAAGGGTAAAAGAACTAAGTAATTTGTATAATGGTATTAAAGCATTTACTTCTTATTCAAAAATGTTGGAAGAGATCGACGCCGATGTCATCAATGTGGTTACGCCACACCATTTGCATGCATCTATGACGGTTGAAGCGCTTAACAAAGGGTTTAATGTTTTGGTTGAAAAACCTATGGCGCTTAAAAGTTCTGATTGTAGATCAATGATAGATGCTGCTAATGCAAATAAGAAAAAACTTTGGGTGGTTAAACAAAACAGATATAATATCCCTATTCGTTTGGCTAAAGAAGCACTTGAAAATAATCGTTTAGGAAATATATTCATAGTTAAGTGCGATATACTTTGGAATCGCTATCAAGGCTATTATGATGAATCTCCATGGAGAGGAAAGAAAGAATTTGAAGGTGGGGCACTGTACACACAAGCTAGTCACTTTATTGATCTATTGGTTTGGTGGTTCGGAGATCTTATTGAGTCAAAAAGTATTATGGAAACACAGAATCATCGAATCGAAACGGAAGATTCGGGGATCTCCGTTTTAAGATTTGCGAATGGCACACTTGGAAATTTGATATGGACAACATGTGTTTACAATAAAAATTATGAAGGAAGCATTACCATCGTTGGTGAGAGGGGAACAATAAAGATCGGCGGACAATATTTGAATAAGATCGAGTATTGGGATGTTGAAGGATATCCATTACCGGAAGGAATTGAATTTACAGATAAGCCAAATGCTTATGGTAAATATCAAGGAACAAGTTCAAATCATGATAAGGTCATTAAATCCATCATCTCACAAATAAAGGGTAGAAGCTTTGAAACAGTGGATGGCTATGAGGGAATTAAAAGTATTAACGCTATAGAAATGCTGTATGGAAACTCAAAGTAATTTGAAAATATTTTCTTCGACCATAAAAAATGTTCAATTCGGAGAAAATTGCAAGGTAGTTGAGCCTGTGAATCTATATGGATGTAAAATTGGTAACAATGCGTTTATCGGCCCTTTTGTTGAGATCCAAAAAGATGTAACAATTGGTAATAACTGTAAAGTACAATCGCATTCGTTCATTTGCGAATTAGTTACTGTAGGCAATAATTGTTTTATTGGTCATGGAGTAATGTTTGTGAATGATCTCTTCTCAATTGGCGGCCCGGCTCAAGGAAACAAAGAGTTATGGAAAAAAACGGCCATTGGCGATAACGTATCCATAGGTTCTAACGCTACAATTCTTCCGGTGAGCATTTGCAATAATGTAGTGATAGGTGCGGGATCTGTGGTAACAAAGAACATTACAGAAGCGGGGATCTACGCAGGGAATCCGGCCAAGAAAATAAGAAACATATAAACTAAATCAATGAAAGTTCCCTTTGTAGATCTTAAAGTACAGTATCTGAATTTGAAAGCAGATATAGATAAAGCAATTTCAGATGTTATTGCAGAAACGGCATTTGTTGGAGGCTCTAATAATAAATTCGTAAATAAATTTGAGAGTGAGTTTGCAGCTTTTCTTGACGTGCGGCATGTTGTATCATGTGCTAATGGAACAGATTCATTAGAGATTTTGTTAGAAGCTTATGGAATTAATTCCAGTGATGAAGTGATCGTTCCGGCATTAACATGGATATCAACATCTGAAGCGGTTGGCAGAATAGGTGCTAAGCCGGTTTTTGTTGATGTTTGTGAAGATACCTTATTAATGGATCTTGCGCTCATCGAATCCAAAATAACAAAAGCAACAAAAGCCATTATACCGGTTCATCTTTATGGTAATGCGGTTAATATGGAAGAGGTGATGCGGATCGCCAAGAAACATAACTTGATAGTTATTGAAGATTGTGCCCAATCGCACGGAGCAACTTACAATGGAAAGTTGACCGGAACTTTTGGCCACGCTTCGTCGTTTAGTTTTTACCCCGGAAAAAATCTTGGCGCTTATGGAGATGCTGGGGCTATTGCTACAAACGATAATGAAATTGCAATAACTTGCCGAATGATAGCGAATCATGGACAGAAAAAGAAACATGATCACCAGATCGAAGGACGCAATTCAAGAATGGATGGATTGCACGCAGCAATTCTTTCTGTTAAACTGAAACATTTAAATAATTGGAACAAATTAAGGAATAAAGCAGCAGAAGTATACAGCTCTTTGATAGATGTAAAGAAATACAGCCTGCCAATAGTTAATGCAAATGCAGAACATGTTTTTCATTTATTTGTTATAAGAAGCGAGAACAGGGAGGCACTTAAAAATTATTTGGATCAAAATGGAATTGAAACAGCCATTCATTATCCAACAGCCCTTCCTTTTTTGAAAGCATATTCGCATTTAGGTTACAAGGAGTCGGATTTCCCGGTCTCTTTTAAACATACACAAAAGATCTTATCAATTCCAATGTTTCCGGAGTTAACCAAGGAACAAATAAAATACATAAGCGACCGCTTAAATAAATTCAGTTAGTGCATAAGGAAAAGAATGTATTATTGATCTGTTGGGATTTTCCGCCTAACTACGGGATTGGAGGGAGAAGATGGGCGAAGTTTGCCAAATGTTTGTTAAGGGATGGTTATTTAATTCACGTTATTAAATCAGAAACACCAAAAGGAAATATTACCTCACCTTGGTTGAAAGATGTGGATCACAAGAATATTTCCATCAACAACATAAAACCTCACTGGGCAGCAGAGTGGTTACATTCTTATGATTCCTTATTTTCATTTGTAAAGATCCGATTTGCAAAATATGTTTTAAAATTAAGCTATAAAGGAACTATTTTTGATAAAGCCATCGGTATTCAGGATAAGTTCAATGATCTGGCAATTGATCTGATCAAAAAAAACAGTATCAAGAATGTTATCGTAACAGGAGCACCATTTAATTTGATCTATTATACCGCTCTCTTGAAAAAGGATCTTAAGCATTTAAACATTATAGCCGACTATCGCGATCCTTGGATCAATTCGGTTAATTACGGCATGCAGCATTTAACAAAAGATCAATTAAAGCAAGAACGTGAAAAACAAAGTTGCGTGTTCAATTATGTTGACGTGATAACTGCGCCAAACGATTTTTTAATCGAGCAGATCAAGCAAACACATGTTGGAAAGGCAAACGTAATGCCTTTGTTTTTAAAACTTCAACATTTTTTCGACAGCGATGATGTGGTTTTGCAGAGATCGGCAACTAACAAAGAACACAATAAGTTAAAGCTTGTGTATGCTGGCGCACTTTATAGTGATACAGAAAGATATCTTAGTGTTTTAACAAATTCCATTCTTAAGTTCAAGGGGCAATTCCCTGATATAAAAGTTGAAGTAGATCTTTATACAAAACATAAGAGTGTTGCAGTTTCACTTCCTGAATTAAAGGAAAATATTCGCTTCCTTGAACCAATTGGAGATAAAATATTTAATGTTGTTCGTGAAAGTGATCTATTCATAATTTTATTATCAGATCACAACAAGGATTTTAAAACAACTAAGTTCTATGAATTTTTACCGTATAAGGTACCTTATTTATTAGTAGGACCTAAAGGACATGTTTCTGAAAGCATAGAAAAGGAAGCGCTTGGTTTTTTACTCACTGAAGAACAGGATCTGAGTTATATATATAAGAAATTATTGACCTCGAAGGAATTAAAGGGCTTTAGGGATATTGATAAGTATTCATTGGATAACTCAACTCAAGTATTGAACAGCATTTTAAAGAACTGATCTCTAGGGAAGAAGATCATTCTCGTGTGAGGAATGATAGGGATTTATGTAATTTTGCTAAAGAATGAAGAATTACCAATATATCAAGAAAATAATAGCGCTTAATACTGAGCATTCAAGCAGGCATCTTTTTCATGAAGAAGCAGGAAAATTGTTGATCGAAATGTCAAAGGATAAGGAATTTTGGTTTAAGTTAATTAAGCAAAATCTTACAGATAAAGGATATTTGAATAGAAAATGGACCATGTATGATATTCCATTTTTGTATGTATATGAATGCGATGATTTTTTAGTTAAAGTTCATCTCTTTGTTCCTCTTAGCACTTACGAACCTCATATTGTTGCCTCGGCAATTCATCATCATAATAATTACATGCTCTCTACGTATGCGGCATTTGGCAGTGGATATGAAACTATGCTTTTCGAAAAAGACTTTAAAATTGATCCTAGAACAAAAGAGGTGGATCTAAAGATCAGGGAGCATTTTTCCCAAAAACAAAAACCACTTCATTTAGTGGATGCTTGGGAGCCACATGTTGTTGTTAATCCAACGTCATTATCCGCTACCTTGATCTTGTGGAGTCCCGATAAAAAAAGAGTAACAGATTCGCTTAGAAGTAACCCACTTTTAAAAGCAATAAAAATGCCATTACGAAAACTGATCTATGCTTTAAGGATGGATAAAAAAGTAGGAATTGCCTCTAAGGAAACTTATCAGTTTTACGTGAAGGATAATAAATTTTTCGCCATTTTGGAAGATGAATTTTTTGCCCCAACAAGAGCTAAAGCAGGTGAGGAGGTAGATGATTATTCAGTTCAAACTGTTTTTTCTTTTATACAAAAGATGGACTTTGATGATAAAGAATTTCTGAGGAATTTGAAAACCTCAAGTGATGTGCCTTTATATTATCACAAGTGGATAGACATGATATTAAATGATCAGCCGATCCCGGATACTTTTGCAAAAGAAACTATTAATGTTCCTGGGGGTGTTATTAAGATCCAAGACGTTATGAAAGCGGATAGCTCTTTTAATTTTAAAGGCTAGTTTTTGGCTAAGGATATCAAATTTACACACGTTGTTAAAAAGTATCATGTGAAGTTTCTAGAAAGAGGTTTTTGCATTTTAAGTATACCGCTTTAATGTTATACATTACATTATTAGATCAATTTCACCCTGGCATATATTCTAGTCAGGTAGTAGATGTATGCGATCATTTAAATAGGAAGTATAAAGCCAACGTTAGAGTAGTAGCATTTTTGTCAATTAAAGAATTGTTACGTACTGATGCAAAAAAACAATTGAAAAAGATAGCGCCAACGGCTATTGTTTTTCCGGCAATTCCAGGGTTACAAAATTTCGAATGGACCGCGATCTTCCTTTTTTTTATATGTTTATTTACTGGAGAAAGAATAGCAATTTGCAGAAATGTATTTTGCACTAAGATGGCACTACGAGTTAAGAACATAGGCTTACTAAAAAAGGTAGTGATGGATGGCAGAAGTGCTATGGCTGCTGAAATTGAAGAATATGATGTTTTTCCGGTTAATTACTTACGAAAGAATGTTAGAAATTGGGAGAAACTCGCAGTAAATAACTGTGACTTCAGGGTCTCTGTTTCTGAAAAGTTAGTATCCTATTGGCAAGATAAATATGATTACAAAAGTAATGATCATGTAGTTATCCCTTGCACACTCGATACAAAACACTTCAACGAAACGGAATTTGTTTTAGAGAGCAATACTAAACAGCATAGAGAAAAACTAGGTTTTTCTGAAAGTGATATCGTTGCGGTATATTCGGGTTCAAATGCCCCTTGGCAATCTTTCAAATTGCTAAATGATAGCTTATCGCCTTTATTGGATCATGATCCAAATTTTAAGGTGTTGTTCTTGTCAAGGCAGAGCGAAGAGTTAAAATCTTTGAAAGAAAAATATAAAGGTAGAGTTGTGATAAAGTGGTTAAAACATAGTGAAGTTCATTCTTATCTTCAATGTTGTGATTACGGCATTTTACTGCGCGAGCAATCTGATACAAATAAAGTAGCTTCGCCGGTTAAATTTGCAGAGTATTTATATTCAGGTTTAAAGATTCTTATAACTGAGAATCTTGGAGATCTTTCAGAGTTTGTTATGCATCACAAGTGCGGTACTGTGATAAGTTTTTCTCGGAATAACTTTAAAAAATTAGAACCAGTTAGTATTAACGAAAAGAAACAATGTTTCGAACTCGCTTGTGAGTATTTTAAAAAATGGTCGGACATTAATGAGAGATCTTATAAACGTTTGATAGAGAATATTACAATAAATTAAGAATGGGAAGTAAAATTAAAAATGCAGATGGTGTAAGGAAACTAGGTCTATTAGATATAGCTCCTAATTGCGAGATTGAAATAAATAAACCTATATATAGTTTAGCGTATCTTTCAAAAGGCAAGAAAGTTGTTGATATTGGATGTGGATATGGTGCAACTAGAGATGTTGTTATTAGGGCTGGTGGAGAATGGACAGGTGTTGAACCGTTTGAAGGTGGCGGGCATAGTGTAGTAGGCGATGCGCAAAATTTACCCTTTGCAAATGAAAGCTTTGATCTTGCATATATGAATGCGGTATTAGAACATGTTCCGGATCCTGGAAAAGCATTTGCTCAGGTTGCACGGGTGTTGAAAAAAGATGGTGTATTTATTGGTTACGTAGCTTTTATGGAATGTTTTCATGAAATTTCTTATTGCCATTTGTCATTTAAAGCATTAGAAAATTTTTCAATTGTAAATGGCATGAAGTTAGTGAAAATATCAGGTGGTCATAGGTTTGGGATCGATTATCATAAGGCCGTATTGTTCTATCCTTTATCGTTCAAGATCTTTCGGTCAATAAATGCTCTTTTGATTAGAAGCTTATTTAAATTTAAATCCAAACTGGCATACTTAGCATTACTTTTAATAAGGAGAAAGAGTAGTGTCGAAGCAAGACATTTGTCCGAATTATATTATAAGGTAGAGTGTTTACGTCAATCAGTTGGGTTTTATTTTTATATCACAAAAAATTAAATGAACGAAATTAAAGGAGATAATGAAATAACTAGAACGGATATTATCCTAGCTATTTTTATCTACCTATCTATTTTTGTTAATTCATTTATCTTTTTTAAGGAACCTTTTGAATTTCAATTCGGATACATAATTTACATTCCTTTGTTGCCGGTTTTCATAAAGAGGTACGGATATAACAAAAATCTACTTATCATTTTTTCAGTTTTATTGGCGGTGGGTATTTTTAATATTTTTTTAGACCAAAACACTTCGGCACAGTTTTTCAAGGTTTTTACAGGTTTGGCTCTTTCTTATTTCTTTTATGATTACGTTATCAAAGAATACGATTTCAATATTGAAAAACTATTCAAATGGTATTTATTAGGATGTTACATAGCCGCGTTGATCGGTATATTTCAGTTTATATCTTTTCATATAGGAT
>JAGPDW010000283.1:0-2840 GCA_018057345.1 Bacteroidia bacterium
TTATGAAATTATTTTTCCTACTATTCAATAAAATCAATATTTTCAAGTCATATCAAGCCATATCAATACATAAAAACAAGGACTGAAAATCCTTGTGTCGGCGGTTCGATCCCGCCCCACACCACATTAAAAAAGCTAGAAGGCCTATAAACACTCAGTTTGTAGGCCTTTTTAGATTATTGGGGGACACTAGGGGGGACAGATTGAGCCGAAACTTTAAAAATTAGGTAGATTTCTTGGGGTTTTATAAATTAATCTGTCCGTAAGTTTATCATAGTATTGATGGCAGTGATGGAAATATTCATTCAACACTTGTTGTCCTTGAAGAGTTAAATAATATCGTTGTGAGTTAAAGCCGCCATTATTCCTTCTACCCCGATAACCTTGATTTACCTTCATAACGTAATTATGCTCCATACACCAATTGATTGATGCACGGACAATCTTAACATCAGTATGCAATAAAAGGGCAAGTTCCCGGATATCAGGGAAACGTGATTCATTGATTAACTGAGCGATATTAAAAGAAGTAAGAATAAGAAGTGGCCAACGGCTAATCCCCTTTGCTTTAATAAAAGATGGCATCGCAACTGCGTGCAGGAACAAACCCGGACAAGTAGAAGAACCCACTTTAAGTATATCAAGCCAGCGAACTTCATGTTGAGCGGAAATAGACAGGTATTTATTGATATACTGCTGTTTAACCCTCGGCGAGGGGGCTGTATTATAATTCTTGTTTAGCTGTCTCCTGAAGCGGTTTCCCATGGTTCTACATTTCATTTTTTTTTAAAAAAAAGACACTTAATTAGAAGGATTTGTCAGCATTGCCCTATAAAACAATAGGTGTTAAGTGTTAGTTTTAATCCTCAAGTGTGTATATGCAAAATACAAAGATGAGTATTAAATTTTGGAGTGGTAAGCGGCTAAGTTGTTTGTTTTACTATACCTAAAAGGGCAAACTATGTGTAAATAGAGTAAAAACTAAATCTTTAATATTAGATTTGTTTTTAGAAACCTATTGAAAAAGTAAATACAAGTATAAAATAGGCAAAATATTGAAACCCAAATTAAACTTTGATTATATTTTGTAAAAATTAACGATTAGGTCTGGTACGGCTGAATTAAAAAACGAATACTTTTTTGAAAACCGACCCACCCGGTCAAATTAAATCGTTTTCAATTTGAAGGAGTAAATAATATTGACCCATACCTAAGTATAAGACCATAATCGTGTATCCCATATTTTGACATTAAATTTTAGCAAATAAAAAGGCAAGTTTCAGATAACCACTCCAATGACTAACGAACCCGAAATAGAATATGGCTTTCTTGGCAAACTAACCGACCTTAAATATACCTATAGGTCGGATATAAGAAATCGTAATGGCCTTGAACTAAATTTTCGTAAGAAATTTGAAGCGCTAAACCGCGTGAACCTATCGGATTCTGAATTTGCCAGGCTGCGGGATGAAATTATTAATCCGGATGTATTTCAAGCTTCTAAACAATTAAGGCAGCGTAACACATTTACGCGTGAGGATGGCACTCCGCTGCACTATACTTTGGTTAATATAAAAGATTGGTGCAAGAATGAGTTTGAGGTCATTAACCAGTTACGAATGAACACAGAGAGCAGTAATCATCGCTACGATGTTATTTTGCTCATTAATGGCGTGCCAGTTGTTCAAATTGAATTAAAAACGTTGCAGATAAGCCCACGGCGTGCTATGCAACAAATTGTTGACTACAAAAATGATCCGGGTAATGGCTATACCAATTCATTGCTATGTTTTATACAATTGTTTATTGTAAGCAACCATACCAATACCTATTACTTTTCCAATAACCGGAATCAACATTTCAGTTTTAACGCGGAAGAGCAATTTTTACCGGTTTACAAGTGGGCAGCCGAAGACAATAAAAAAATTGACCACTTATTTGATTTCACGGAAAAGTTTTTAGCTAAATGCACGCTGGGTGAAATGATAAGCCGATATATGGTTTTGGTTGAAAGCGAACAAAAGTTGATGGTGATGCGGCCCTATCAAATTTATGCTGTTAAAGCAATTGTGGAATGTATTCATCAAAACAGAGGCAACGGCTACATTTGGCATACCACCGGCAGTGGTAAAACATTAACATCATTTAAAGCATCAACATTACTTAAGGACAATCCCGATATTGAAAAGTGTTTGTTTGTTGTTGACCGCAAAGATTTAGACCGACAAACCCGTGAGGAATTTAATAGATTTCAAGAAGGCTGTGTAGAAGAAAACACCAACACAGAAACATTGGTTAGGCGAATGCTTTCGGAAGACTATGCCGATAAAGTAATTGTAACCACGATTCAAAAACTTGGTCTTGCATTAGACCCGCAAAATAAAAAAAATTATAAGGACCGGTTAGAACCGCTGAGGCAAAAAAGAATGGTATTTATTTTCGATGAATGTCACCGTTCACAATTTGGCGATAACCACGATGCTATAAAAGCGTTCTTTTCTAATGCTCAATTATTCGGATTTACAGGCACACCTATATTTGATGAGAACGCCAATTATAAACAAGTAGACGGCACTGAAGGAACATACAGAACAACGAATGATGTTTTTCAAAAGAGGCTACATGCCTACACCATAACACATGCAATTGAAGACAAAAACGTATTAAAATTTCATGTTGACTATTTTAAACCCGAAGGCAAATACAAACCTAAAGCAGGTGAGCCATTAGCACAACAGGCAATTGCAGAGGCTATTCTGGAAAAGCATGAAGCTGTGACGAATGGGCGCCGCTTTAATGCACTATTTGCAACAGCCTCAATAAATGATGCCGTTGCTTAT
>JAGPDW010000115.1:0-1266 GCA_018057345.1 Bacteroidia bacterium
TTTTGTGTGCATTTACAGCCTTTAGCCAAAAACAAGCAGAAGTTAACTTAGAATTACACGATGGAAATATCATTAAAGGAACCGCGAGTTTTAATGATATTGATCTTACCACAGCCTACGGAAAATTAATTATTCCTGTAAGTAAAGTTGGTAATATTAAAATTGGCTACGGTAAGGATAAATCGGCCGCTGATAAAGCTATGTCGTACATAAAATTATTGAACGGAAGTAATAACGATGAAGTAAGAAAAAGCGCTTATGCGGATCTTGTAAAAATGGGATTAAAAGCGCTTTCGGCCCTCGAAGATCATTACGCCGATCCAAAGAACATTGTAGAATCGGAATACACAGGTGATTTTACAATTGATAATGCATATGAAGAAATAAAAACCAACAATAACATCACCGAAGGAAGTAATTCGGAAGATGTTGTAACCATTGATAATGCTTACACCATGGGCGGTACATACAATTTTTCAAAGCTGGATGTAAAAACAGAATACGGAACATTGAATATCCCAAAAGAAAAAATAAAGTCGATCGATATTTTTGTCTCCACAGGAGGCTCAGGTGAACAACTATTTAAATTGATGGGAAATAAAAATATTAGCGGTAACCAAAATGGCGGATGGTACAAAACCGGCATCACTTTAAAAGCAGGGCAAAAATTTTCGATGACCGCCAATGGCGAAGTTACTTTAGCAAGTTTAAGTAACGCCGTTTATAAACCCGATGGAAGTACAAAAGCTTCGGGAGCTACCGATTATACCGGAGGAGACTACGAAGGAGCTTCTACCTATGCCACTTACGGAATGTTGGTTTATAAAATCGGCGAAAACTCTTACGATAATTTAAAAGCAGGTGCCAAATTTACCGGCACAGCCAAAACAAGCGGAATGCTTTACCTTTCCATTTACGAAACCGTATTTAATGCCAACAACAAAGGTTCGTATAACGTTAAGGTAACAGTTAATAAATAATACTCCTACAACGCATTATAAAACCGGGAATTTAGCCCGGTTTTTTTTATTCTACTCACCACCATATTGTAACTTCTAATTTTCCACAAAACCTTTAGCTCCGTAGGAGCGACATATCGGTAGCCCCCGAAAGGGGGCGAAATGCACAATGGTGATCAAAACCCCTTTAGGGGTGACATATTATTTTGAATCCAATTCATAAAGGCAATACGCGTATTGACAAAAAAAAATATACCAAACATTTTAAGCTCCGTAGGAGCGACATATCGGTAGCCCCCGAAAGGGG
>JAGPDW010000115.1:1366-6749 GCA_018057345.1 Bacteroidia bacterium
AACCCCTTTAGGGGTGACATATTATTTTGAATCCAATTCATAAAGGCAATACGCGTATTGACAAAAAAAAATATACCAAACATTTTAAGCTCCGTAGGAGCGACATATCGGTAGCCCCCGAAAGGGGGCGAAATGCACAATGGTGATCAGAACCCCTTTAGGGGTGACATATTGGTTCAAAACCATTTCATAAAGGCAATACGCGTATTGACAAAAAAATTATACCAAACATTTTTAGCTCCGTAGGAGCGACATATCGGTAGCCCCCAAAGGGGGCGAAATGCACAATGGTGATCAGAACCCCTTTAGGGGTGACATATTGGTTCAAAACCATTTTATAAAGGCAATATACATATCGGCAAACATCAATTTATATATCCATTTTTGTTTACTATTTATTTTCCTTAATTTTAATACATGAGCGAACAAACCTTAGAAAAGAACGCCGACATGGCCAATACAGTTAAATGTTCAAACTGTTCGGCCAATCTTAAATTTAAACCCGGCACAAAAAGCTTAGTGTGCGAATATTGCCAAACAAAGAACGAGATCTCCTCTACTCCAACCGAAGTTATAGAAAATGATTACCATACGTTTTTAAAAAGTAATTCCGGTAAAGTTCAAGAGCAACAGATCACCGTTTGTAAGTGTACCAATTGCGGTGCTTCCACTACGCTTCCACAAAATGTTACCGCAAGCGCTTGTCCTTATTGCGATACGCCTTTAGTAGTGCAAAACGCTTCTACTTGCAGCATTGTAAAACCAAAATACTTATTAGCGTTTCATATAGACAGAAACGCCGCCAAAGAAAAATTTATCTCTTGGGTTGGTGGTTTATGGTTTGCGCCAAATAAATTAAAAGACTACGCCGCACACAGCGCCGAAAAACTCAACGGTGTTTATATGCCTTACTGGACCTACGATTCGGATACAACCACAAGTTATACCGGAATGCGCGGCGATCATTATTACGTTACCGAAAGTTACCGAGACGCCAATGGTAAAACACAAACTCGTCAGGTACGCCACACACGTTGGAGCAGTGCAAGCGGAACTGTACGCAAAGATTTTGATGATGTATTGATATGCGCCTCGCATTCGTTACCAACTAAACTCACTCACGAGCTAGAGCCATGGGATCTTCACGAACTTGTAGAACACGACGATCGCTATTTAGCGGGATTTTTAACCGAGAGCTATCAAATAAATATTGAGCAAGGTTTTGAAAGCGCCAAAGAAATAATGTTAGATGGCATACGTGTTGAAGTTAGGCGCGATATTGGTGGCGATGAACAACAAATAATTAGTTTGAATGCCGATTATAATAATATCACCTTTAAACATATTTTACTTCCGCTTTGGATCAGCGCGTACAAATATGCCGATAAAACCTATCGCTTTACAGTAAATGCTCGCAGCGGCGAAGTTCAAGGCGAGCGTCCTTGGAGTGCTTGGAAGATCTTCTTCTTGGTGGCTACTATTATTGCGGTAATTGCTACGGTAATTATTGTGGCGCAGAAAAATTAGTTTTTTTTGCCACGGAGGCACCAAGTAATTAAATTGGATTGGGTCCCATCCCCCTCTTTGAGGGGGTGGATTCGGCGAAGCCGAAGACGGGGGAGGGAAATAAAATGAATTAGTTTTCTTTTCTCCCTCCACTTCGAAATTCTAACGCATATGCTGACCCAAAAACCCAATGGGATTTCGTCCTCTCAAAGATGGAGATAGAACAAAACTCCGTGCCTCCGCGTCTCCGTGGCTAATTTGCAATAACTACTGTACCACCTTCGACTTTGTAACCGCGCTGGCCACACTAAACCAACCAATGGCTCTTACTTTGGCATTATCGGGTGTAGAGATATTTGTTTTAATATTTTCAGGAGTAGTAGCAAACAAACCTCCGTTATTGATCTGTGCTATGGCCTGATAAAAAAAGAAATACGTTTCGCGCGAAACAGAATGGATCTCTACTTTACACACATCATTCTCTTTATAGGTTTTAAATCCTAAAAAAGTTGCAGGCGGCGTAAAATCAATAGTGTCAATTGGAGCGTTGGTAACTATCCCGCCTGTTCCATCAATACAAATATTAAGATCGGCCGAACCATTAAATAAGGTATCGTTTCTAAATGTACGTATCCAATAGTAATCAGCGTTATTATCGGCCTTATCGCGCGCAAATAATAAACAGTTATAGGTGTTAGGCGGACCTCCAAATGGATCTGAGCCGTCGTTATAAAATGAAGCTATGCTATCAATAACCGAAGGACGTTTTTGTTCGGCAATAGAGGTATAAGTATCACCATCAATGTTAACCTTAAGCATAAACTTATGCCCTAAACGCGCAATTGTATCTGCAGTATTTATCGAATACACATAATTCCCTTTCGATGTATAACTAAAATCGTAAGTAACATTTGTGCTCAGATCAACTAATTGTACAATGGCATTTTGTACAGGAGGCGCTTCGCGATTGGCAAAATACGAATCGCTGGTTGTTACACGCACAACTTGATCGGTTCTTAGATCGCTCACAAAGGCGTCGATCACGTACAATTTTGATCCCTCATCTAATTTTATTTGTACCACATCTTCACACGAGGTGAACAATAAAACAAGTGGCAAAAAAAGTATATAAACTATTTTCATGGTCCTAAAAATTAAAATTATAAGTAACTGCCGGTACAATAGAACCGATCACCGAAAAGCGCACTGCCTCTGTTTGTAATGGCTCTCCGGCTTTGGTTCGGAAATAAATGCTATAAGCGTTTCGTCGATTATAAGCATTATAAACACTTAACACTATGTTTTGTTTGTATCTACGCTTGTCGTTCTTTCTAAATGTATACGTTGCGCCAAGGTCTAAACGGTGATAAGGTGTTACACGGTAATTATTGCGCTCGCCTGTTGTGTTATACGGAATATTCAAATTCTGGATCTGAACTTTTGAATTTGGAAAAGTAGCAGGCGTTCCGGTTAAAAAAACAAATGTGGCACCAACGTTCCAACGTTTGGTGATATCGTAATTCAAATTGGTATTTAAACAATGTGTTCTATCGTACCTACTTCTAAACCAATCATCGTTGCTTATTCCTCTTACCAAGCGCTCGGTTTTACTTAAAGTATAACTTACCCATCCTCCTAATTTACCTTTCGATTTTTTAATATAAATCTCAGTTCCGTATGCGCGACCTAAACCTTGTATCAATTGCCCTTCCACATAATCATTAATAAACAATTCGGCGTTATCTACATAATCCAATTGATTTTGCATGTACTTATAATACACTTCAAGAGATGTTTCATAGGTATTATCCTTAAAATTCCTAAAATATCCAATGGCACCCTGATCGGCTATTAATGGTTTTAAATTATTACTTGCAATGGTATACACATCTAATGGTGTACTGGCCGCCGTGTTACTTATTAATTGTAAATACTGCGCCATGCGGTTATAGCTTGCTTTTATAGAACTAAAACTATTCAACACATAATTCATACTAAAGCGAGGTTCGGGAGTTACGTAGGCCTTTATAATTTCGCCTTGCTTAAATTCTTTTGAATGGTCAAATGGTAATGGTTCGTTTGGAATTGTATCGCGGTAATAATATGCTTTTCCTTTTCCTACGTAGTTATAAATACTCACACGCAAACCGTACTCTAAGGTTAAACGCGGCATTAACTTTTGTTCGTTACCTGCATAAACGGAGTATTCAATACCATAACGCTTTTCTGAACGGAATTTTACACTTGCGCCGGCGTCGAACTCGCCAATGGCATCGTAAGGACGAAAATCATACATTAAAGCCTGTGCACCAAAACGAATGGTGTTCTTTGTGTTGTGATAATAAATAAAATCGGGCTTTACGCTATAATTGATCACGTTGCTGGTCCAATTAAAACGTTGATTTAGCGATTCCAATTTAAATTCCAATTGATAATCGTAATTGCTATAAAAGCTCGTAATATTCATGAATAATTTATTATTGAAGATATGGTTCCAACGCGCTGTAGCGGTTGAATTTCCCCAATTGAATTTAAAAGCAGGTGCGCCAAATACGTCTCTTCCAAAATAACCACTTGCAAAAACGGTATTCTTATCGTTTATCTTCCAGTTGATCTTGGCTGTTGCGTCGTAAAAAAAGAAATCGGCCTCTTTAATAGGATTCGTTTTTTTTACAAAAGGTTTTACTAAGGCGTCGATATAACTTCTGCGGCCCGCTAAAATAAAACTCACTTTATCTTTTACAATGGGGGCTTCTATGCTTAATCGGCTAAAAATAGTTCCTACCCCACCGTGTACTTCCATTTGTTTGCTATTACCTTCTTTCATGCGAATATCTAAAATAGAAGAAACGCGTCCACCATAATTAGAAGGAATTCCGCCTTTGATCAGCTTTACATCTTTTACGGCATCAGGATTAAATACCGAGAAGAAACCAAATAAGTGTGACGAATTATACACGGGCGCCTCATCCAATAAAATTAAATTCTGATCAATATTTCCACCGCGTACATTAAAACCGCTTGCGCCTTCGCCCATGGTTGTAACACCGGGCAATAATTGCACAGCGCGTACAATATCAACTTCTCCTAATAAAGCGGGAATTTTATTTATTTGTTTTATGTCGAGTTTCGCAACACCCATCTCCACGCTTTTAATATTCTTGTCTTCAGCCTCACCAAAAACTTCTACTTCTGCTAACTGTGTTCCTTCGCCGCTTACCTCAATGTTTTTTGTGGTATTCTTTTCCAAGTCCACCGTAAACGTTTTATTGTTATAGCCTATATAGGATACAACAATGGTATGCGTTCCTTTTGGGAGTGTAAGCGAATAAAATCCATATTCGTTAGCAATAGCTCCTTGCGTGGTTCCGGCTTTTACAACCGAAGCGCCAATGAGCGATTCGCCGTTTTTACCGTCTTTAATATAACCGCTAAGTGTGAATTTTTCTTGCGCTTTAACAGCAAAGGCTAAAAAGAAAAGTGTGAAGAGAAATGCTGAACGTAGTTTAATTAATTTACTCATATATATAGTGTCGTTCTTAAAAGGATCTATCCTGTGTTTAATTTCGGGATCAAAACTATGGAAACTTTTACGGTTCTCAAAGTTTCTGTCAGTTTTTTTAGCCTTTCATCATTAAAATCAAAGGGTTCAAAATTAATAACATAGGTTTTAAAACAAACAACAAACCTCAAACATTATAAACATCCCACCTGATCTTTGAGCCTCAGTTTATGGTTTTTGCTTTTGCTGCGGAACAATCCCTATAGCTATCGGGAGTCTCGTTCAACCGTGTTACCTTGAGAGCAGTTGAAGGGTATGATGGCTTTTGGCTTTCCTGCGGGACAAAATGTCCCGCTCAACCCTCATATCCGCAGC
>JAGPDW010000115.1:6849-9852 GCA_018057345.1 Bacteroidia bacterium
GCGGAACAATCCCTATAGCTATCGGGAGTCTCGTTCAACCGTGTTACCTTGAGAGCAGTTGAAGGGTATGATGGCTTTTGGCTTTCCTGCGGGACAAAATGTCCCGCTCAACCCTCATATCCGCAGCGTCTCACGTAGGGCGGGACATTTTGTCCCGCTAACGAATCCATCATCCTGCAAATGAAATAATATACGCATCGATAAAGTCCCGTAGGGACGACATATCGGTAAAGCTAATACATAGTTACAGCAAAGTCCCATAGGGACGACATATCGGTAAAGCTAATACATAGTTACAGCAAAGTCCCGTAGGGACGACATATCGGTAAAGCTAATACATAGTTACAGCAAAGTCCCATAGGGACGACATATCGGTAACCACTCCAACAGAGTTACAACAAAGCCCCGTAGGGGCGACATATTGGTTTTGCGAATCTATGTTTTATAATACTACAAAACATAAGCAGGATCCCTCGTCCCTATAGGGCCGAAATGTTCATGTCCACCTATCCTAATGTGTCAACAATTTTGCTAAGTTTGTATTCGAAAAATCTCAATGAAACCAACCATTCCTAAAGGCACACGCGATCTCAGTCCCGGCGATGTATTCAAACGCCAGTATATCTTTGATATCATAAAAAGAAATTTTCAACTTTTTGGATACCAACCCATCGAAACCCCTTCGATGGAAAATATTCAAACCCTCACCGGAAAATATGGAGATGAAGGCGATCAGCTCATCTTTAAAATTTTGAATTCGCGATTAAATGAAAGCTCTAAAAAAGTGCTTCTCTGTGAAAAATTTAAAGAGAGTTTAGAAAAACCAATTAACTCCGAAGAGCTTACCGAAAAAGCCCTTCGCTACGATCTTACCGTTCCCTTTGCGCGTTATGTGGTAATGCACCAAAATGATATCACATTTCCATTCAAGCGTTATCAAATTCAACCCGTGTGGAGAGCAGATAAACCACAAAAAGGAAGATACCGCGAATTTTACCAATGCGATGCCGATGTTATTGGAAGTAATAGCTTGATAAATGAATTGGAATTAATAACGCTGATGGATAAAACCTTTAGCGAATTAAACGTTCCGGTAAAACTTAAATTAAATAACCGAAAAATATTAAGTGCCATTGCCGAAATATCGCAACAGCCCGATAAATTAATAGATATTACCGTTGCCATTGATAAATTAGATAAAATAGGTAAAGATGGCGTGATAGCCGAACTCAAAACAAAAGGCGTAAACGATGCCGCTATAAAAACCATTGAACCTATTATTGATTTTACAGGAAGTAATACCGAGAAATTAAATAAACTCAAAACACTTTTTACTAATTCTGAAGCTGGAAAAAAAGGAATTGAAGAATTGAATTATTTATTAGAAGGCGCAAACACTATTGGATTAAACCATATTACTTTAGAATTAGATATTACCCTCGCTCGCGGACTAGATTATTATACAGGAACAATTTTTGAAGCTAAAGCAAATGCCGGAACATTTACGCCAAGCATTTTGGGTGGCGGACGATACGATGACTTAACCGGAATTTTTGGTTTAAAGAACATGAGCGGTGTTGGAATATCGTTTGGAGTTGATCGCATTTTTGATGTGATGCTGGAGTTAGGCCTTTTCCCCGAAAGCGTTAACCAACCAACTTCTACCAAAGTGTTGCTTACTAATTTTGGACCAAACGAAGAATCATTTTGCTTAAAATTATTGCACGAACTGCGCGCCAATAACATCAATAGCGAGTTATATCCTGAAGCAAAAAAGATCCAAAAACAATTTGAATACGCCGATAAAAAAAGCATTCCCTTTGTGTGCATCATTGGCAGCGAAGAAATTGAAAAAGGAATTTTTTCATTAAAAGATCTGGCATCAGGGCAACAAGAAAAGTTAAGTAAAGACGAACTAATTAAAAAATTGAGTTCCTAAAAGTGTTTTTTACATAAAACACTTTTAACTATAATATGTTCTTTTAATAAAACATTATAAATACTATTTGTTTTATATAAAAAACAGTATTATCTTTGAGGTAGAGTTCTAAAGAGCCTCATGGAAGCCATTCTCAATATATCCAACAATAAGATCAATGCCGTTAAAACAGGCTTTGAGCGCTATCTTTTAGATACAGTTGATCTTAACGAACGATTGATCGCCATCAAAGGCGCGCGTGGCTGTGGTAAAACAACCATGCTATTACAATACGCGCTAAAAAAACAAAGCAAGAACTTTAAAGTACTTTACGCAAGCTTAGACGATGTGTATTTTTATAACAATCCTCTGATCACGTTAATTCGCGAATTTCGTCAAGAAGGCGGTAAACTCATCATACTCGATGAAGTTCATAAATACCCTAACTGGAGCGTAGAAATAAAGAACGCATACGATTCATACGATGATCTTCAGATCATCTTTACCGGATCTTCCGCGCTGCAATTGCATAAAGCCGAAGCTGATCTTAGCCGAAGAGCCGCTCAATATACACTGTGGGGTTTATCATTCAGAGAATATCTTAAGTTCAACGAAAACATTGATCTGCCTAAATATTCTCTCGAACAGATCTTAAAAGATCATGAAAAAATAAGCGCCTCCATCACAAAAAAAATAAAACCACTCGCTTACTTTAATGAGTATCTCAAGTTTGGCTATTTTCCGTTCTTCAAAGAGGGACTTTCATCCTACCATAGCAAATTGCTTTCTACTATTAACTTGATCATCGAAACCGATCTTCCTGCCATTCAAAATATTGATTATTCGGCAGGCATAAAATTGAAACGCTTATTTTATATTCTCTCTACACAATGCCCGTACAAACCAAATATTCAAAAACTAAGCGCCGAGATCCAATGCACACGAGGCACTTTACTGCAATATATTGATCTATTAAAAGACGCGCACCTTATTAATCTACTCAAAACAAAAATGGGAAGCATGAGCTTTATGACCAAACCCGATAAAGCCTACTTAAACAATACCAATTTGATGCACGCCATGAG
>JAGPDW010000284.1:0-2839 GCA_018057345.1 Bacteroidia bacterium
TGCTTGTCCTAATTACGTTATCCAAACAAGCTTTACATTAACGGTAAAACAACCACCGCAACCAAACATCTTCTTACCAAAGAATAATCAGTGTGAACCAATGTGTGGTATTTACAATAGCCATTTACAGAACGATGCAAAGTCTGTTATGTATGATTTTGGCAATAATAACATCGTAGAAGGTGATAGTTCTTACATATGTTTGAACGCAGGCACGCATTACATGAAGATCATTACCATGGGTAATAACGGTTGTAAAGGAACGTATGAATATACAGTGCCTATCACGGTGTATCCAAAGCCGGGAGCAGACTTTGGTTGGGATCCTGAACAACCAACAACTGCAAATAATGCGGTAACATTTAAACCAACTACTAAAAATGGTAAAACATTTAGTTACGAGTGGGCATTTACTAAGAGCACAAATGTGGGCGGAGTTGATTCGGCAACGGTTAAAAACCCAACGCATATTTATGATAACAACGGTAAGTTCCCTGTGATGTTAGTTGTAAAAAATGAGTACGGTTGTATTGATAGCGTTTACAAAGTGATCATCATTGATGAAGATGTTGCGGTTTATATTCCAAACACCTTTACACCAAATGATGATAATATCAATGATGTATTCAATGTAAAAGGCCTTGGCTTAAAAACAGAAGGTTATACCATGCAGATCTTTGATCGTTGGGGTACGTTAATTTATTCAACAAAAGACCTTAACAAAGGCTGGGATGGAACAGTTAAAGGTCAAAAAGCAGCTGATGGAGTTTACATCTACAATGTGCGAGTGATCGGCGACAATGGCGTAGGTAAAAAAGAATTCAAAGGACATGTGACCTTATTGAAATAAATTCTGAATTTTTTTAGTAAAAAAGGAGGCTTCAAAAGAGCCTCCTTTTTGTTTTAGCAAATGCCACAATTGTTTCGTGCCCCATCTAAACGCTTTAGTCGAACGAGTGCGTGCAGATACCTTTTCGTTGATTAAACGAGGCTCTTCGATGATTCAAAATTTGAAGAAATAAGTGCATTTTAACTACCTTAGCACAGATACAAACTACACTATGAAAAACATGAAATTGATAGCTTTATTTTTCGGAGCTTTTTTATTTTTAGGTGACCTAAATGCTCAATCTACGAGCAATGCAGCGCCATCCGATGCCGTTGTTGGCTTCACTTATGATTTTGATCTAGCTAAAAAACTGATCATTGATCATCAATTGAAACCTACTAGTGAAACTGCTATAGCTAAGCCAATCGTTGAATCGAAGAATTTTCCAAAATTAATTGGCAAGAGTGAATTGAATAATGATTACTATGAGAAGTTACAAGCTTGGATGGAAAAAAATCCTAACGTGATAATAGAATCGTTAAAATCAAGAAAAGAAATTGTTCATCCATTTGGAAATAATTAAAAACATGAAAAAATTAAAATACATATTACTTGCTCTATTTCTTTCCGGCGTAACAATTGCGCAAACCCAAATGCCAATTGGTCCACAAACAAACTGGTTTACCGGAATGGTGCGTGGATATCACTTTACTTCTCCCGTAGCGTTTAATATTTGCGCGTTATATATTCCACCGGATGCACCTGGTGCTGCCGGACAAAATCAACACATAAGGGTGGTACGTTTTACTGCCGCGGCTCCTCCTGCATTTCCCGGAGTTACGAATGGATTTGTTCAATTATTCACTATCACTAATGCAGGGCCAACAACAACAGTTGCTTGTAATATTCCTGTAGCGGCCGGAGATATTATTGGTATTTATGGCGCGCGCGCAGGAAATTGTATTAATAGTTATGATGGAGTTGCTTTTCCAACTACTATTATGGCAATGCCAACAATTTGTCGCCGTAGTGGTATGCAAGCATGTATTTCAGCCGGCCAACCAATGGCAAATATTTGGTCTGAGATCAACTATAACATTGGGCGTATTTTTATGTATTATAACTGTTGCCCAACACCAACCATTACAACCAATTTATCTGCGGGTAATATTTGTGCAGGTGCAAGTGTAACAATTCTTGGTGGCGGAGCGCAAACTTATACTTGGTTACCGGGTAATCAACAAACAAGTTCAGTTTCAGTTACACCATCGGTAACAACTACATATACTTTACAGGGTAGTGCCAACAACTGTTCAACTGCAGTAACAGTTAGTGTTCAGGTTAATAGCAATCCAACAATTTCAGCAGTTGCGAATGATGGTCCGGTTTGTCAAGGATCTCCTTTAAATATTACTTCAACTGTTAATACAACATCGCCTGCTACATATTCGTGGATTGGACCAAATTCCTTTACGGCTAATGCGCAAAACGCATCTATTTTAAATGCACAACCTGCCGCAACGGGTTTTTATAGTTTAACGGTAACAAATACATATACAAGTGCATCTAGTCCTACATTAATAACGTGTCAGGCTATGGCAACAACTAGCGCAGCAGTTGTACCCGTCTCCTCGCTTAACGTTACACCATTCTTTACTTTATGTGCTGGGTCTAATTTAAATTTAACTGCATCAGCTGCCGGAGCAACTTCTTATAGCTGGGCAGGTCCAAACTTTAATTCTTCACTTCAAAATCCAAGCATAAATAACGTCGCTCCTATACACTCTGGTGACTATTCAATAACTGCCTATTATTCAAATCCACAAACCACATTGGTTTGTACATCATTTGCAGTTGTGAATGTTTCGGTGGTGCCAATGAATCCTGTAACGCCATTTAGTAGTGCCAATGTTTGCCAATACACTACAGGAACATTTTCGGCGAGCGCATTAAACGCTGCGGGTTACCAATGGTATGGCCCTAATGGCTTTAATTCAACCAATCAAATTA
>JAGPDW010000116.1:0-9812 GCA_018057345.1 Bacteroidia bacterium
CTTATTTTCGCTGTTTATATGGAAGAAAAAGTATCAGGTCTTGCGCATCGCACACTCTTTTTAAACACAACTGCTTTTGTTATCTGTTTTGCGGCTTGGATGCTAAACGGAGTTCTAGTTACTTTTTTAGTAGATAAGGGAATTTTTAATTGGGGTCCCATTCAGGTTGGTTGGTTGTTGGGCATACCTGTTCTTACAGGGTCGTTATTTCGATTGCCGATGGGTATTCTTACGGATAAATTTGGAGGGAAATGGGTATTCGGATTATTACTAATGTTTTGTTCAGTACCAATGTATCTACTAAGTTATGCTGATGATTTTTTGTCCTTTGCCATACTAAGTTTTTTCACTGGCATTGTTGGGTCAGGTTTTGCTGTTGGTGTGGCTTACACTTCGGTGTGGTATCCTAAAAAATGGCAAGGAACGGCACTTGGAATTGTAGGTGCCGGTAACGCAGGCGCTGCGATAACTACCATGTTTGCACCTGCATTACTGAATAAATTTACGGGCGACGGAACCTCGGTAGATCAATGGAAACTTCTTCCTCAAATTTATGCTTTCGTGCTTTTTGGAATGTCGATCGTATATTTGCTGTTTGCAAAAAATAAAAGGCCTGAAGGGCACAAGACGCTCAGCCAGTTAATTAAACCCATTAAAAATGTAAGGGTTTGGCGTTTTGGACTGTATTACTTCTTAGTGTTTGGTTGTTTTGTAGCTTTCTCACAGTGGCTGGTGCCTTATTTTGTGAATGTCTATGGCGTTTCACTTGTTACGGCCGGTTTTTTTGCCTCCTTATTTAGTTTCCCTTCGGGAGTTATTCGAGTATTGGGCGGGTGGCTGTCTGACAAATGGGGGGCTCGGAAAGTTATGTATTGGGTTCTTGGTTCTTCACTTTGTATTTCCTTCTTTCTTATCATACCCAGAATGGAGTTGATCACGCCGGGCGCCGGAATAATGGCATCGGCAGGAGGAGAAGTAAGGTCAGTTTCTGATACCAGTATTCAAGTTGGTGATAAAGTTTACCCGATTAAAGCAAAAGTCACAGGCAAAGAAACGTTTGATCGATCCGGCATATTTCCTCAAAAAGAGATGTGGCACGAGGTAGTTGTAAAACAAGGGCAAATAGTTGAAAAAAAACAACTTTTAGCCAAGGCTAGCACCTGCATTTTTTTTCAGGCAAATATATGGGTGTTTGCAATCCTGGTAACAATTATTGGTGCCATATGGGGAATAGGAAAGGCTGCAGTGTATAAGCATATTCCCGAGTATTTCCCTGAAGAAGTTGGAATGGTAGGAGGCTTAGTTGGTGTGATTGGAGGAATGGGTGGATTTTTGTTTCCTATTCTTTTTGGATATCTTTTGCAATACACAGGCTTTTGGACAAGCAGTTGGATTTTGATGTGGATACTTTCCGGAGTTTGTTTGATATGGATGCATAGGGTTATTACTCGTATGATGAATAGAGAAGCTCCACATCTTGCAGGTCATCTTGAACCATTACCAAAAAATAACGAATAAGTCGCATTCACCGGTAATTGTGAATCGGTATTTATTATATACTTGGGAAATATCTGCAATAAATTGCGAATTTGCGATTGGTGGGATCTATCGACATTTTTTCAAACTCGTTTGGAGAAAATATGGATGAGTTCTCGAAAATTTTGAGGAGGATAAAATAGGAGGCGGATAATTTATCTATAACTAGCGATTCGAGTTTTGCTGACAGTTCTTCATGATTATTTGACGGGAATTGGCCCAACTAAAAACACTATTTGAGGCTTTTTTTTTAAAGAGTATTGCTTTTGTATTTAATTTACCGAGAAGCCATATAGGTCTTCTTAATAGGGATAGCAAAATATATTCTCTCCTATTGATAAATTGAACTTTTTTGTGATATCTCGTCTGATTTTAATAAATTAGCATATGTCAGAATTAAAGCGGAACGACTCCCTTTTTAATTTAATTAGATCGCTTACCCAAAGCGAGAAGCGTTATTTTAAAAGATTTGCCATGATCCAGGTTTCCGAAAAGAAGCCTTCGTTCTTGGTATTGTTCGAAATTGTTGAAAAGGCAATTGAAAATGATGAAAATAAGATAAAAGCACAATTTCTGAAAAAAGCAGATTCGAAGAATTTTAATGAAACAAAGTATTATTTATATAATTTAATTTTAAAAGCACTTCATAATTTCAATTACGATAGTGATGTTTCTTATAACCTTCAAAATCAATTAGTATTTGCAAGGATATTATATGATAAAAATTTAATCAGCGATTCGCGAATTACTACCTCTAAAATAATTGTGCAAGGTGGTGAGTATAACGATTATGTTGTTGTATTTCAAGCGGCCTTTTTAAATCTTATGGCTAAATTTCATCAGTACGATCAGCAAAATTCAATTGATGAATCAATGGCTAATTATCAAATAATGATGGAAAGTTTAGAAAACCTACAAAATGAGGTGAGGTTTCAGCTTGAATATTATAAGCAGTTCATAAACTACAAGTATAACAATCTGGTAATTGATGATAAGCACAAATCAAGCTTTAATAAATTAATGAAGGCGGAGTTTGTAAATAAGATCGACCCCGATAAAGCCACCAAACTAGCAAAAGCTTACAATTATAATATTAAAACATTAATTAAGCTTAATGAGAAAAACAACGATGGAGCTTTAAAGGAAATGACAGAATACCTTGAATTTTACGAAATGCATCCTCAGTTTAAAAAGCGGCATATAAAAAGTTACGTATCACTGCTAAATAATTATGCATTTACACTAAGGTTGAATGGAAGGCTTCAAGAAGCCGCAGATTCATTCTTAAAACTGCGTTTGTATATATTTAATACGTTTAAAAATAAGGCCGAGAATTTTATTTTTTATATCACTATTTCTTGCATTGAAGAAGTAAAGATCTATTTGCAGCTGGAAAATATTCAGAAGGCAAGAAAGAGAGCTAGTGAAGTGGAGAATAGTTACTTAACACCATTGTCATTAAGCAAAGGTTATGAACTTGAATTTATTTATGCAAACGCTTATTGCTATCATTTAGAGTTAAATTATAAAAAATGTATTTTTTGGTTGGGTAAACTTTTTCATGAAAAGTGTGATCGTGTTTTTAAACAATCCATATTGCTTGAGTCTTTTTTGCTTTACATATCAACTCATTGGATCATTGGAAATAAGGATTTAATGTTATCGCTGTTTAATAGTAACGAGCATTTATTGTCAAACTATTTGATCAATAAGAATTTTTTGGAAGTAAAAAGAATAGCCTATGAATTATCGAAAGCCGATTCAAAACACGGTTTGAAGAAATACTTTAAAGAAAACCCGCCTAACTTTATCGAATTAGAAGATAATGAAAAAGGTGTAAGCTTCAGCTTTTCGGTATGGTTAAATAGTATTTAGTTGTGGTAATTAATAGTAATTATACAGGAATTACATTTTATTGCTTGATCAGTTTATTGGTATAAGTTCCTTTTGGAGTGTTTATTTTAATCAAGTATATTCCTTTCGAAAATCCAGATAAATCTATTTCTTCATCAATGCTGTTAACAGTTTTTAAATGATCGCCAATGCTGTTATAAATATCAATGCTGATTATTTTCTCATTTTCACTTTTTATATTGAATTTTCCGTTTGAAGGATTTGGATAAATTGTTATTTGATCTTTGTGTTGTGGCTTTTGTATGTTGGTAGTTATGGCCACGTTGTATAATTCTATATAAACAACGGAGTTCTTTCTAATAATTAAGTTGTAAACGGAGTCTGTAACAGAAATATTATGTGATGTAATGCTTTGTGTATTGATGATGTGATTTATGGCTGCACTATTACTATAAGCTGCTTGTACTTTTAATGAATCGTAGGTCCTTACATTATTATTATTGATAGAATCAACAATGATCAGTTTTCCGAATTTAATTCCAACCTGACCTTTAAAAATAAGTTTTAGGGTGTCAATATTATTAAAATTATTAGCACTATATAAATAATCATTGTGCGCATCGTTAAACGCATTAATTGTAGTTGGCGAACCTATTGGTGTTAACGATCCGCTAAGGGTATTATGTATCATTGTTGAGCTTGTGTAGCCCTGAGTAGATAATATTCCGGTATTTAAATTGTATTTGTAATAAAGTTTATTTTGAGCAGCTAGTAATGGGGTTTCAAGGAAATTACTTAAAAGTAATCTTAATGTATCATTACTTTTGCTTGAATAAGCTATAATTTTGCCCTGTGAATGCACAGGAATCAAGCCACCAATCTTCCTAACTTTATCTATTAATCGAAATGTTACATAAGCCGGTTTTATACAACCACTACGTGTTATTATTCCATAATCGCCGTTAAACTCATCTGTTGGGTTGTATTTAAAATCTTGCAGAGCAGCTAATGCATGGATAGCTAGTTTATTTTGAGCAAAACTTTGATACGTTCTTATGAGCGTAGAATTCTCTAGCCAATATTCTCTGTAGGGTGCAGAGTGTTCAGTTACGATTATCTTGGTATTGGGTAATCCTACGGCCAAAAGTTTTTGAGTAAAGTAATCTTGTGCATTTTTTATTCCCTGATAGCTCCCTGAAAAGAAATGATATGAAATAAAATCTAATGGTATATTTTGTAAGGCGCATGTATCTATTAAATGCGCCGTTACAGAAACCTGATTAAGCAGATTATTTGAATAATAACCGGCCACATTGTTATAGGCAGATGAGGACGCAACATTCTTATGAAAATTATGTATACCTAATCCTCCAACTTTACAATTATTATCGCCCAACTTAAGTGCTTGCGCCGTTACTTTATAAAAGTTGATCAATTGCGTTTCGGTTCCGGCCCAAAAACAATTATTGTCGGGCTCATTCCAAAACTCATAGTAAGGTGTAAAACCCCATGTTTTAATTTCCTGAGAAACAGCCGTCATTAAATTTTGCCATGCTACAATGTTTGTTGGGGTGTGTATAGAATAATAAGGTGCTCCTTCGCATGAAGTTGTATTTGTATTCGGGCTCAACCATTTGGGAATGCCATTGATCTGTATGATCATTTTTTCTGTTTTAGTTGCGCGCTGTTGTACGTATGGTTTAACGTTGTTTTGAATAGTCTGAATGATCGAATTTTGGCTGGTACCTGTAACAATAGCATAGGCCACATCGGGTGTTCTTAAGCAATTGGTATAAAAGCCAGATGAATTATAGATAGCATTAGCTGCGCTATTAGTGTTGTTATAAAAGAATCCGGGATTCAACTCAACCGGAATTTGTTGTGGCACACTATCCAGGTGTATGTTTACATTTGTTTGAGCAAGTGAAATACTAATTATTACTGTATTCAACAATGTATAAATTGTTTTTTTCATGATTTAAATGTTTTAAATTGGATAATTTTTTCTTTCATATTCTTTGGCAACACAGATACTGAATAGTTAATTTTATTTATGCTTAACTCATTTTTTTATTTATAATTTGAACCGTTCGTTATGATCAGTATGTTTCAAATATAGTTGCATAAAAAAATTTAGAATAAGATAATTGTTATAGGATGAGGTTTCAAACAGGTGTTTTTACAAGCTTAATGGTCTTAAGGTATTCTCATAATCTCCTTTGTGACAATTAAAAAATACATAGAAACATTAACTCTAATTTATGCGGTTTAGCTTTGCAGTTAGTACAGTTTTATTGTTACGAATTTTTTTTGGTCTCTAGAGATATCTGGCAGTTTTAAGCGGTTATTTTACGATTTATCTTATTGATAGTGTGTTGTTTAAATTTATTTTAGGCAAGCTTGAAACTTCAGAATTCATAATAAAACTTAAAACAGTAAATGCCTTCTTTTTAGTTTTGTTTCGCAACATAACCAAATTTAAAAACATGAAAAATTTTTTAACTGCTTCTTTAATTGTTTTTGGCTTCTTAGCGAAGTCGCAACAGGCCATTAACCACCAATGGTCATTTAACCCTAAAAACACCTTACTATATGGAGGTAATGTGGATAATAAAGGAATTATTACCGATGCAGCAGGTAATATATATATAACAGGATATTATCAGCAAAATGCTGATTTTGATCCAGGACCGGGAACGTTTCACTTATTATCCTATGGTACCAATGATGTTTATATAGCTAAATATAGTGCATCCGGTACTTTAATATGGGCAAAGGGATTTGGAGGAACAGGAAATGATGAAGCAAAAGATATTGCACTCGATAATTCAAATAATGTGTACATCACAGGTGTTTTTAATGGAACTGTTGACTTTGATGCTAGTGCTGCTGTTCAAACTCGTACCGCTAATGGTGGAAATCCCGATGTTTTTGTTGTTAAGTATGATGCCAATGGGAATTTTGTATTTGTTTCAACAACAGGAAGTACTTTAACTGATGCTGCTTATTCAGTAATTGTATCATCAACTCATGTTTATGTTACCGGTTCTTTTTATAACACCTCAGATTTTGATCCAAGTGCGGCGGTTCAAACACTTACTGCTACACCTGGTGGAAGTCCGGATGCTTATGTATGGAAACTGGATCTGAACGGTAATTATAGTAACGCCATAAATTTTGGAGGAAGTATTACCGAGGTAGGTTTTGATCTAGCTTTAGATGCTTCAAACAATGTTTATGTTGCGGGTACTTTTATGGGCACATGTGATTTTGATCCATCGGCCAGCACAGCTACAGTTGTTTCAGCAGGAGGAAACGAGGCATTTGTTGCCAAATACGATTCTAACCTTGGTTATTTAAATGCTTTTGGGTTTGGAGGAACAGGTAGTGAAACTCCATATTCTATGGCTTTGGATGCAACAGGTAACATTTATGTTGGCGGCACATTTAACGGCACTTGCGATTTTGACCCAAGTGCATCAACGCAACTAATAACATCCAATGGCTCCAACGATCTGTTTTTTGCAAAATATACAAATGCAGGGGCTTTATTACTTTCATTTGGAACTGGCGGAAACGGTACTTCATCAGATATAACAAGAAAAATTGCGGTTGATGCATCAAACAATATCTACATAACAGGTCAATTTGAAGGTACTGCTGTTGACTTCGATCCAAGTGCGTCAACTCAAACTTTAACTTCAAATTCGGTAACGCAAGATATATTTTTTGCAAAATACGATGCAAGTGGCAATTTTGTTTTTGCGAATAGCTTTGGTAATGTTGGAACAGATGTTGGGAATGGCATGTACATCAATTCTTCTTCAGAAATTTTCTTATCCGGAAATTATGCTCAATCTGTAGATTTTGATCCGAGCGCTTCAACCAATACACTTACTTCACCTCCTACTTATGTAAATGTTTTTATGTCTAAATACAACTCATCGGGAGCCCTGCAACTAGTTAAAGGAATTGGTGATGTTGCAGGTGGATCAGTTCTGGAAACTGTGCAAAATATCATTCGCGATGGGAGCGGTAATGTATATATTACAGGTTACTTTCAAGGGTCTGTTGATTTTGATCCTTCGGCCTCAACACAAACCCTTACCTCTGTTGGATCAAATGATATATTTTTGGCTAAGTATAATTCTGCGGGTTCATTGGTTTGGGCAAAATCTATGGGTGGAGCCGGAGCTGACCTAGGTATAGCGTTAAAAATTGACGCTTCAAATAATATTATCTTAACCGGTCATTTCAATAGCACCGATTGTGATTTTGATCCGAGTGCCTCAACAAATTCTCTTGCTACCAATGGCTTATATGATGTTTTTATTGCCAAATATGATAACAACGGTAACTATTTAAATGCCATTAATGTTGGTGGCACCGGCGATGATAAATCTTTCTCCATTGCTTTAGATGGAAGTAATAATATTTATATTGCTGGATCGATGAACGCTACAGTTGATTTTGACCCAAGTGCATCAACGGTAAATTTAACTTCCGCAGGCTCGACTGATGGCTATTTTGCAAAATACTCTAATAGTCTTGCCTATGTAACAGCGGGCCTCATTGGTGGTACAAGTTCCGATCAGGTTTCAGGTATTGAAGTAAATTCTACAAACGAAATTATTGTTGGAGGTCAATACCAAGGCACAGCAGATTTTGATCCTACTGCCGCAACACAAAACATCACGGCGGCGAATGGCATTGATGCTTTTTTTGCGAAGTATACAAATGCCGGAGCTTATGTTTTTGCAAAAAGTATTGGTGGAACCAGCAGCGATCAATGTGCTGACATGACCATTGATGCTGCCGGAAATATTATTATGACGGGAATTTATAGTAATACCAATGCAGATTTTGACCCAAGCGCAGCCTTAGCTAATATTACCAATTATGGCAATTCAGATGTTTACATTGCTAAATACGATGGAAATGGAAATTACCTTTTTGCAAAAAGTATTAGTGGATCAGCAGCTGATTTTGTAAACACTGTTGTAACCGATGCATCGGGTAATATTTATGTAACCGGATCTTTCAATGGCACTGCTGATTTTGATTCAGGCAGTGCTACTGTAAATAAAACATCTAACGGTAATGCTGATACATATATTGCTAAATTTGATGGTAACGGTAATTTAATTCATGCACATAATATGGGAGGAGTTTCAGTTGATGTTGGTTATAGTATTGCTACCGACGGTGCCGGCACTATTTATTATACCGGCACATTTAATGGATTGGTAGATTTTGATCCGCTAAGTACTGTATCCACTTTGCTTGGTTCAAATTCGCAAGATGTTTTTGTGGCGAAATACACCGAGTGTACTGCTGTTACAACAACTTTAACAGCTCAAACAAATCCATTGTGTAACTCGTTAAGCAATGGATCGGCAACAGTTTTAGCCTCGGGCGGTTCTGGATTTACATATACCTGGACACCAACCGGAGGTAATTCAACAGTTGCGGTAAATTTGGCGGCAGGTAACTATTCGTTTGTGGCAGAAAATTCTTGTGGCAGTAAGTATACTCACACACTTACTATTACTCAACCTCCTGCAATTGCCCTTAACGCAAATACTAGCAGTACTCAGGTTTGTACTCCTAATTCAGTAACACTTACTGCAAACGCAACAGGTGGAACAGGCGCATTTACGTATACGTGGACGAATATTAGTACGAATAGCGTTGCTGTTATTACGCCAACTGCGTCGGCTGATTATACAGTAGTGGTATTAGATGCAAACAACTGTTCTGCAACTACTACAGTAAATGTAATTGCATTAAGCGGCCCAACAGTTACAGCAAATAGTTCAAATTCGATCATTTGTTCAGGCACCTCAGTTACTTTAACAGCTAATGGAGCTACAAGTTACACATGGAGTACCAGCTCAAATAGTAACTCTATAGTTGTATCGCCAACAGTTAATACAACCTATACTGTAGATGGTACTTCGGCAAATGGATGTTCTAATTCTGCGGTGATAACTCAGAGCGTAACTGTTTGTAACGGAATTAATTCTGCTTTATTAAATAACCGCGTAATTAGTATATATCCAAATCCAACAAATGGAGAGTTTACCTTGACACTTGATAATTATAATGAGAAGTTAGAAGCTAAGATATACAACAACATTGGACAATTGGTAAAAACCGTTAAGGTTGATGGATTAATGATTAAAGCAGATATTGCTGACCTCAATAATGGGATCTTTTTCATAAGAATCCATGATGCAGATAATGCTTATGAGTATGGTAATTTCAAACTCATTAAAGAGTAGTCTTCGTTTAATTGAAAAAGCCCCTCTTAGGAGGGGTTTTTTATTTAAGAGAATTTGATCGCAGTAATGTTGTGGTTCTCTTTTTAACTTTATTCGGCAAACTTTCCAATGTAAAATATATTCAATATATTTATAATG
>JAGPDW010000285.1:0-2826 GCA_018057345.1 Bacteroidia bacterium
TTTATTATTCTTGCTTTTATCTTGATAATAGCCACGTTTAATATCATTGGAGCGCTCACCATGCTCATCATTGAAAAGAAAAAGGATATCAAAACCCTATTTAGCTTGGGGGCCGATCTATCCCTTGTACGAAATATCTTTATGCGCGAAGGATTTCTAATTACAGGTGTTGGTGCAACTATAGGCTTGATATTAGGTTTATTTGTTTGTTGGTTACAAATTAAATTTCATTTAGTAACTTTTGGTGATGAATTTGTGATCCCATACTACCCTATTGAGTTACAAGCCAAAGATTTTGTTTGGATCTTTTGTTTAATAATGCTTATTGGTTTTTTTGCGGCACTGTATCCTGTGCGATTTTTTACAAAAAGCGCGAAGTTGGATTAGATCACTCAATTTAAGGCAAGATCTGCCGGCCAACTATTTGATGCGCGTTTTAAATGAACACAAAAGTGAACAAGCCCTAAGAGGATGAAAAAAACCTATCAATAAAAATGGCGGTTATCTTTATTCAGGCACTTCGAAATTCGTTTCCCAAACCTTTCCGGTTTCAAGTTCAGAAAAAGTTACATTTAAAAACGCTGTATCGTTCTCGGTAATTATCACTCGTTTAACAACCTTACTTTCGGGATGAACGCCATCCTTCACATGATCATCAATACGATGCATAAAGGGATATTTGATCGTTATACGCTCCTCTTCTGTTTGTACCAATTTGATAGCCTCTTCAAACATCACTTCCTCAAAGCGCTCCAGCATGATCTCATCATTAATCTCCTTTTTTGCAAGATCGGTTAATTTAGAGGCCCATTTTACAAAACTCTCAGTAGCCTTGTCTCGCAGTTCGCTCTTAATATAATCCGGGATAGGTGAACGGATATCATCATGATCATAGAACCAATAATCGAATGACACTTCAATCATTTCCTTTTCTACCATAGTTTGATTTTCTAATAATGAATACGAGTCCATGTTTTTTTATTCAAATTTAAGGCCGATTAAAAAATTAATTCATGATTAAAATCATTTTAACTCCTGCTCTTAATCACAAAAGTAAAGCAAATAATAGATCACTTTCTTCTAATTCTTCATTTTGCCTGAGGCAATTTGACGTAACTTTTTCTCATTAAGGATCGCTATCTCCTTTCCTTCAAAACCTATCACTTTATCCCTTTTGAAAATGGCTAATGTTCTGATCACTGTTTCATAGGTAGTTCCGCCCATGTTGGCCATATCAGTTCGTGAGATAGTGAAGCTGAGTAAATTTTTCACTTCCTTTTTCTGATAACCGAAAACCTCAACGAGTTTTAAAAGAATTATTGCAATACGCACCTTAGGATCGAGTATGATCAAATTCTTCATTCGCAGTTCAGCTTCCTGTAATTCGTCGGACATGAAATTAAGTAGGTAAATAACCATTTCAGGACTTACCTTAAGAATGCTAAGAAAAACATTGAGTGGAATGAAGGTAACAATAGTTTGTGTGAGTGCTTCTGCAGAAACAGGATAACGTTTTGCATTAAACCCTCTATGACCAAGTATCATACCCGTTGATGCTAAGCGAATGATCTTATCTGTTTTGTCATATGCTTTCGACAAGACCTTGATGTTTCCCTTTTCAACGAAAAAGATCCCCTTAACTATTTCTCCTTCTGTAAAAATACGCTGCCCAGCTTCAAAATAAAATGTTTCCTTATTTACTTTGAACACTTGCAGCCATTCATCAGCGCAGCACTTACTAAATAACTTGAGTGAAAACATAAGGTATTAATTTATCATCCGCCAATCATCACCATGCTACGATTTTCTTGTGCTTTTAAAATTCCTGACTCACTTGAAAAATCTTGAATTCCACCACGTTTACTTTTTTTATTGTAAATAGATTCTCTGATCAATTGTTCAAGATCTTCTCCGGCACGTACTGCTTTTAAGAGATCCGTTTCGCCTTGCGAGAAAAGACAATTCTTTATTCTACCATTAGCTGTTAATCGTATTCGATTACATGAATCACAAAAAGGATTACTTACGGTTGAAATAAGGCCAAAATTTCCTTTGTATGAATTTACACCGTATTTTCGAGAAGTGTCATTTGCTTTATCCTGGATCTTTGAAATATTATTTTTACCAAAATATAAATTAGCTGCTTCCAGGATCTGTTCAGATCTAACCGTTTGCGTGAGATCCCATTTATTTCCTGAAAAAGGCATAAATTCTATGAATTGCACAGTGGTTGGCCATTCTTTAGTAAGATTAATAAAATCTATTAGTTCATTATCGTTTACATTCTTGATCACCACTACATTGATCTTAGGAACAAAACCATGCGTGAATAAAAGCTCTATATTACTCATCACTCGCTTAAAATAATCGCGACGTGTGATACTATTGAATTTATTTTCGTTAAGCGTATCAAGACTCACATTAATTTTTTTTATTCCAGTGTCCTTGAAAGTTTGCAGATACTGATCAACCAGTATTCCGTTAGTGGTAACGGCCAATTCACAATTAAATTTACTTAGCCTTTCTGCAACATTGGCAAAATCCTTACGTAGCAGAGGCTCCCCTCCGGTAAAACGGATCTTGTTCACGCCCATTTTTACAAATGTACCGGCGATAGTCTCTATCTCCTCGGTGCTCATAATATGATCTTTTGGAGAAAGCGGCACGCCTTCGGCAGGCATGCAATAGAAACAACGCAAGTTACAGCGCTCAGTTAGCGACAGTCGTAAATAGTTATGTTCTCTTCCGAACTGGTCCTGTAGCATTTTTATTTATATCTTTTTTGTTTTTTACTTATTTCTTCGAATTCCTCAGCAGATATCAATT
>JAGPDW010000117.1:0-9788 GCA_018057345.1 Bacteroidia bacterium
CCCACTCTGCTTATTTCAATTGGAGGATTGCATTTGTATCCCGAATCTATTATTGGGCCCATGTACGGCCGTTTATTAAGTGGTGCCATCATTTTTATAATGGCGCATTTTATTTTTGTAAAATACGGCTCGTTCAAATTCAATAGAGAATTTTTACCTGAGATCAAGCACTTTTGCATGCCCTTTTTATTTTATGTGCTTTCGGGGTGGATCTTAAGTCAGATCGATCGTTTTATGTTGCAATCGTACATTGATAAAGTGGATCTGAATACATACGACCTTGTATTAAAATGCTTTTTTGGAATTGAGTTCTTACAAAATAGTTTATCGGCCGTTATATTTCCAAAGCTTTATGAAATTTGGAATAAACAAGAACGATTAAGCACTACAAAGGAAAGTAATCGGTATTTTAATGTTTTCACAGCCGTAAATATCATTCAACTCATTGTATTTTGTATTGCTATTCCAATCCTTTACAAATTGCTCATCACCAAACAAAGTTTTTACGATGCGGCAAGTTATATTGGGATCTTGGCGGCCGGATATGGTTTGCGAAGCATTCTCAATTTCTATCTCTCTACTATTTTGTTTGCTAAAAACACTCTCACACTTTTAAAGATCTTCGGTTTCAGCGCTATCTTTCAAATTGTGATTACCTATTTTGCAGCTACGTATTTAGGATTGATGGGAGTTATCTATGCGGGAATTTTAACCAAAGTACTTCAAGTGATCCTTTCGGCGGGTTTAACCAAAGGCATATTTGTTTATGAGTTCAATTACTTTAAGATCTATCTAATCCCGCTGCTATATCTTTTGATCAATGCACTGCAGTTTTATTTTTTCACGGATTATGATGTGCGACTTTATCTCGCGCAATTAGGCGTTTTTGCTTTGGTATTCTACTTTGTTTTTAAAAATGAGATAAAACAGGTGTTGATCCAATTCAAAGTTATCAAACCATTATAAGAATTCCTCGCAGCTCCGCTGCTAACGCTTTTTTAAGCCACGAATTACACTAATTTTCACTAATCTGTGTTTATGCATCAGTCAAATTACACTAACCTATATTTTTATTATTAAACACAGTTTAGTGTAGTTTTATCCAATTTGGATTAGTGAAAATTAGTGTAATTCGTGGCAAGAAATGATGCAAACTCGGCGAAGCCGAGATAGAGTAATTTAATTAGCTAGATTCCAACTGTTCTCAAAGCTGCACTTTTTGTAATCGTCGTCTACTTTGATATAAGTTAATTTCGAACGTTTTTTGATCCAATCCTTCAAGGCTTTTCTGTTCTTATCACCGGTTGCCATTTGCTGGATCTTTTGGTAATCATCCTTCATGTTTGCTTTGTGAGGATCGATGCGATTCTTTAATTTGATAACACGAAAGGCAGGTTTATTGTCGGTGTAATTAGTGTATTCCATGGTTTTACTCATTTCTCCAATGCCTAATTCAGCAATGGTTTGCACTAATTTTTGATCGATCTGACTAATATCTTCAATGGTCCATTTCGGACTCGCCGTCATTGGATTTACCATCAATCCGGCATTTTGTACGGTCTCTTTATCGTCGCTAAATTTTATTACAGCCTCTTCAAACGTGATGCTTCCTGCACGAATTGCACTTGCAATTGAATCAAGTTGGATCTTGCTTTTATAATAATCGGTATTACTCATTTTGGGAATGAGAAGAATATGTCTGATATCTAAAAGATCTCCTTTACGAGCTACCAATTGCATAAAGTGAAAACCAAAGGGAGTTTCAAATACATGAGATATCTCTCCCGTTTTTAAACGGTAAGCAACCGCTTCAAATTCGCCAACCATTTGACCACGGTATACGTTGGTAATAACGCCACCTTCTTTGGCCGAGCCCGGATCTTCGCTGTAAATACGCGCCAATACACTCATACTTTCGCCACCTATAACACGCTCGCGGTAACCTTCCAATTTTTCCTTCGCTTCTTTTTTTGCTTCTGGGCTAAAAGTTGGTTTCTTAACTATTTGTTGCATTTCATGCTCAGAGCTTATCAATGGCAAACTGTCTTCAGGAATTGTGCTAAAGAATGCACGGATCTCGGCCGGAGACAATTTTGCCTCAGGAGAGATCTTAGCTTGCATCTTTTGGGCTAACAATTGCTCTTGTACATCTGCTCTAAAATCATCTTTGATAACATTGGTGCGTTTACCGTAGAACTGCTCTAGCTTTTCTTCGCTTCCAAATTGATTGATGTAATAATTCAAACGTTTATTTAATTCGTTCTCTATCTCCGCATCAGTAACTGTGATACTATCTCTATCGGCTTGAGCAACTAAAAGTTTTTGAAAAAGTACTTGTTCAAAGGCAGCACATTTGCTTATCTTTTCTTCATTCTTTTCTTGCATCAACATAGCGTTTTGCAAGTCGCTCAGTAAAATGGGATATTTGCCAACAACGCCAATCACTTTATCAATACTTTCTTTTTGAGAGAAGGACACAAGAGAAATTGAGATGAGCAGAAGTATAAAGAGCTTTTTAGGCATTTGGTAAAATTACGTATTATAAGCTACTAAAGGCTAAAAAAACCTTAAAATATCTTAAAAGTCTTATTGGCTTTGGCCTTTTCGAGCAATTGTTGTTTGTAGGCCTGTATCAATTTAATTTTTCGCGAATTCACAATAAAGGTTTTAATATTTGTTTTTTCAAATGATAATGGTGATGCGCTGTTCTTGATCTTCACATCCTTTATCTTTAAATAGTAATAAGCTTCTCCATCGGCAAATTCTATAATTCGACCTCTTACAACATTATATTCCAGTGGACCTTTCATCGCAGGAATATCACGTTTGATACCATCCAATAAAAGCCATAAACTATCATTCAAAAAATAACTTTCGGCATTTTGCATACACAATTCTTCTAATTGTTGCTTGTCTTTATCTGTGTTGGAGTATACAAGTTTTTTAAGTTTAGATATTTCTTTTGATTGAATAGGAACTTTAAAGTAGTTCACTTTTACAATATTATCCTTCAGTACAAAATTATCTATATTGTTGTTGTAGTAATCCTGAATTTCCTCATTGGAAACAATGGTATCTAAGTTATTCTCTATTAATTTAGTTTCATAAATATAATTGATCAATTGTTTTTTGTACTCATTCAATTGTTTTTCTACATCAATTTCTTGTGGTTCTAATTTGGTGAGGGCTTCTTGATATAATAAAGTTTCCAAAACCCAATCATCAATAAGTTTTTTGGCGAAGGCAATACTATCAGCTTTTGTATCGGCATGTATCAAACTTTCTTTGTATTCGGTTTCGGTAAGTTGATCGGTTCCTATACTGGCAATGAGTTTTTCTTGCGTTTGTTCTTCAGTTGTGTTTTTATTACAAGAAGTAAGCGCTAGGCCTAAAAAGAATAAATATGCAAGAGATCTGATCTTCAATCTTTATAAATATACGAAGTTTAAAATAATTGGTCGGTTACTTTTTCAAGAAGACTCTTGCCAAAGTATATTTGAACACTAATATGGCCATAGAAGCTTGTATTCATTGGAACCTTAACCCTCTCGGGCCAAACTTTACTATTCTTTATTCCATCATCAAAGCTCATGAATTGATAAAAATTGTATCCTACTTCACCATAAACTTGAATTGTGCGAGTGAATTTGTGTCGTACATTCAAATACGTGCAGCCATTGCCATAATTCATATTACCTCGTCCATTGCCTAGTTTTATTCCTGATCTATAGCCATCAGTTTTTACTCCAAAAACTACATAGGTTGCATGGTGATAATACTGAACATTGAGTTGAACTGGAAGCGTATAGTTAAATGTCCAACGATCAGCTATTGGTTCCATTCCGCCAATAAAAGGAGAGGGTACAAATAAACCATCACTGTAAATAAGCGACATTCCATAATAGAAACCTTTACGAAGCCCGCGTATATGATACTGCCCAATTACAGTAGAAAAACGAGGAGTAAATTGATTGAATGTTTTACTGTCTTCATGTACATTCATATTAGCGGAGTAGAATAAGATCCTGTATTTTTTTGTGAGATGTAAACCAATGATGCCCGCGTTAATGTAGTACAAGCCTCTTTTTGCAAGCGTATCTTCGATCCCAAACCTTATATTTTTTTGAGCTACTTTAAAAGTGCCCAAAACTTCACTCGCCTTAATTCGTATGTTTTTTTTGAAAATATCTTTCAATTTGAAATTTTTAAGATCCAAATTGATCTCTGTCCCGAACTTACGTTTGATAGGAAAAGTAAAACTGGCAGAATTCTCAAAACATGTATAAGTACCACCTGTATCTTTTGTTGTAGGATCAAAGGTGTATTTTGAATCCAATTTCATTCGAGGCCTGATAAGCTGTGAGGTTTGTTCAATATCGAAGGTTTGTGCTTTGATGAAAGAAGCGCATAAAATGATAACAGTTATTCTTAAAATTGTAAAACTCACGTTAATTAATGTCTATTGTTTCAAATTTGGATCCGCTTTTACAGATCATTTTATTCTTTTTCCAATCGAATGTAATGAGATCATATTTACAGGGTATTACCAATTCTAGACTTTTACCATGAACTAAGCCCTGTTTTTTACCTTTTACCACTAAATAATTGCCTTCAAATGGCGTTATGATATCAAAATTTATTTTAGATGGATAGAATTGTGCATTACGATAGAAACCCATACTCGAATCTCCAAAAATGAAAAAGGTTTTCTTCTGCGGATTTACGCAAATGACTTTTTTATTAGTGAATGGAACAAGAATGGCGAAGCGAAAGTCAACTGAACCCATGAGAGCCGAGGCATTTTTTAGAGTATAGATACCAAAGCCGTAGTTATCATAATATGCTTTAAAACCAGGAATTAGGAGTTCTTCTTCAATGAAACCGGGTGTTCTATATACGATCATTTTACCTTTTTTAGCGAGGAAAAGACAGAACATGTCGGAATGAATTAAAGAATCAAACGATAGCTCATTTAGGTACATGGCAGTTTTACCTGCTGTATAGTTCTTTTTGGAGCGATAAAAAATAAATGCATCTCTTTGAAATATTGAATCAAAAGCAAACTCTTTAATTATAGAACCGGAAAGATCGATGATGCCGAATTTATTATTTTTCTTAGCGATAAAGTGCTTTTTCGATTCTAAATAAATAGTCGTTAAGAGATCATAATCAAAGTTAATGATCAATTGATCATCACCATTTATTACACCGTATTTATTTTCCTTTTGAACGATATAGATGTTATCGCCTGGCGTCGAAATGATCTTCTTATAGATGTTACCTGAAATTGGCTTGAAGTTCAGATCGCGAATCTCATAATCCTTAGTTTCATTATACTTATTTTCATTAGAGACCAGAAAAGTATTTTTTGTTGTTCCTACCCAAAAATATCCCCAGTTTGAAACTGCTTTTCTTAAAGTAACATTATAAAGTAATTTTTGCCCCTTTTTATTTGAAACGAGAACAAAAGAGCTGCGTATATTTTCGTATTCGGAGGGAATGACATCATTTATTTGATAAGCTGAACTATCAATGAAGATCTCATTACCTTTTTCATCAAAAAGACTAAATCTACGGGTAGTGTCTACAGAAATGAAGCAGTTTATTTTTTTAAGTTTTTCAAAATGAATGTATTCGGACGTCGACCCAAGAATAAGATTAAAGTTAAGGTCATAAATATTAAACCTTTTTGCCGAATCAGATATGTAAAATGGCTCACTTTTGTAGATATTATCGTAAACGTTGGGCAGAATAACTTTGTTGTTCTTATCTCGAACGCCGTACGTTTTTTTACCGGAGCTATAAGAAAGCGTTATCATTTTTAAAGTATTACCATACAAAATGCTTTCAGAACTATCCGTTACCACATCAGTTCCGGCAACCTGAGAATAATTCGTAATGCTCAATAACAGTATTGCAATAATTAATAAATAATACTTCATTTCTTAAAACTCACTCTTTAAATGGAATTTTACTTTAGGGAATTTCTCTTGAGCCATTTGTAATAGCCAAGCGCTTTCAGCCAAAAATACCGGCTTGTTCTCTTTATCGTAAGCAACATGCGATGAGCGATCGAGCATAAAATCATCTAAACTCTTTTTATCATCGCTGCTTATCCAAAGAGCTTTGTATAAATTCAATTGATCAAAACTAGCGCTTGCATTGTATTCACTTTTTAAACGATGCTGAATAACTTCAAATTGTAAGGCTCCAACCGTTCCAACAACTTTTCTGCCATCCGCTTTTTTGGTGAATAATTGCGCAACGCCCTCATCGGTTAATTGTTCTAATCCCTTTTGAAGTTGTTTCGTTTTCATTGGATCCAAATTGGTAACATAACGGAAAAGCTCTGGTGAAAAACTTGGAATTCCTTTAAAATGAAAATTCTTTCCTTCCGTCAATGTATCTCCAATTTTAAAATTTCCGGCATCGTACAAACCTATCACATCACCCGGAAATGCTTCATCAATAACCGATTTTTGCTGGGCCATAAAAGCGGTTGGGTTGCTAAAGCGCAACTCTTTATCGTCTCTTACGTGATGGTAATATTTATTTCTTTCAAAAGTTCCTGAGCAGATCCTTAAAAACGCAATTCTATCTCTATGTTTTGGATCTAGATTGGCGTGGATCTTAAAAATAAAGCCGCTGAATTTTGGATCACTTGGTTTTACAATTCCTTCGTCGGTTTCGCGATCAATAGGAGGAGGAGCAATTTCAACAAAGCAATCTAATAATTCTTTGATACCAAAATTATTTACAGCGCTTCCAAAAAACACCGGACTAATATGCCCATCCAAATATTTTTGCCTGTCTAAGGTATCGTAAACACCGTCAATAAGATCAACATCAGCTCTTAATTGCTCAGCAAAACTCTCACCAATACGTTTGTCAATTTGTTTGTCGTTAATATCACTAATGGTTAGAGTATCTTCCACTGTTGTTTTACTATCTCCCTGAAAAAGATTCAATGTTTTTTCGGTAAGGTTATAAACGCCTTTAAACGATTTTCCAATGCCAATTGGCCAGGTAAGCGGACGAACTTTTATTTTTAATTCTTTTTCTATTTCATCTAAAAGATCAAAAGCATTTTGTCCTTCGCGATCAAGTTTGTTGATGAACACAATTACAGGCGTGTTGCGCATTCTACACACTTCCAATAATTTTCGGGTTTGCGGTTCAACACCTTTTACGCAATCGATCACCATTATTACACTGTCAACTGCGCTAAGTGTGCGGTAAGTATCTTCAGCAAAATCTTCGTGACCGGGAGTATCTAAAATGTTTACTTTATAATTTTTATAATCAAAAGCCATTACGGAAGTTGAAACCGAGATTCCTCTTTGTTTTTCGATTTCCATGAAGTCACTTGTAGTTGCTTTTTTAATTTTATTTGATTTTACTGCACCCGCACTTTGTATGGCTCCACCAAATAAAAGTAGTTTTTCGGTGAGCGTTGTTTTTCCGGCATCGGGGTGAGCAATAATTGCAAAAGTCCTCCGACGATTTATTTCTTCAGTAAAGGTCATTGTTTCAGGCCGCAAATATACTTGTAATAGATAAAAAAGAATTTTATTCGTTGTCAATTATTGCAAAATGTGTGGAATTTTAGAATTTGCAACAATAATTTTTAAATTATTGAATATCAATATATTGCAATCTATTCAGGAAATGGCTTAGATCTTACATAAAAATGGTCGTCAATTCGTCGAAATGCATTGAACGAAAAAATCGTTGAGAATTTGATTTTGAAAGCGGAATAGACTGACCCGAATGTTAGTTATTAACTAGTTTGGAATCAGTAAATTAACAACTTTTAAAATGGAAATGAACAGCTTTTTAAGATGTTTTGAACACGAACAATCAAGGTACTTATTATTGAGATAAGCGATTCGTCTAAAAAAGAAACTTATTAACAAGTAATATCCATATCTTTGAAGTCCAATTAATTAAAGCCATGTTTGAGATACTAAAAAGTTTTGAAACGAAGTACGGAACCTTGAAAAAGAAAGGTTTGCGTATTGAGGGTTTATCAATGATAGATCCAAAAAGAAAGAAGCATGTTATTTTAATTAGCAAGCCTTTTATGTTCGACAATCGTCAGCTTCCAAAAAGCTATGAGGGTTTAGATATTAAAGCAAAGATCGAAGGAAGTTTACCAAAGGAGTTTGTTATTTTCCAAAAGGAAGCCGTGAAAAAGGAATACTTGTGGGCACCAAACAAATTCGAAAAATATGTTGACAGATGTTCTGAAGAGATCCGCACACAATTTGGCAATCCAAAAATGACCCGTAAGGAAATGTTGGATGCACTTGCATTCGGAAATTTTGAAGAGCACAAAAAGAAAAGTGTACAAATGATGAAAGAAGGAAGAATTCCTCCTTTCAAAATGAATTAAAGTGGTTTGTTTTTGAGAACATAGTAACTATTGTCATAATTAAGGGTTAAGCAATTAGTTACTTAAAGAAATGCCGGAGTGGTTACCGGCATTTTGCTTTTGTGGTCAATCCTCTTGATCTTCATTTATAAAATCATTTTGTAGTATATCATTATTTTAGCTAAATTGAACTTTAATTTAGCATGAAATTCAACCATTCTCATACACTATTTTTATTTCTCATCATCCTACTTTCTAATTTTGCGTTTTCTCAAAAAGGAAAGCACGGAAGTTTAACAGTAGTTTCTTCAAACACTAGGATTAACGAATTTACAACTTTGTCAAGCAACGCCGCCGCTGGTAATTCAACAATTTCTGTTGCCGCCGCCGCGTTAAATACAAATTCACGATTTACATCTACACTTCAAGTTGGTGATCTAATTATGATCATGCAAATGCAAGGAGCTATTATAAAAACATTTGCGGCTGTACCCGGGCAAGACTCTACTTATGGTGAAGTATTAAATTATAACAATGCAGGTAATTACGAATTCGCACAAGTTTACGCAATACCAAATGCAACTTCTATTGTGTTGGATTGCGGCTTAAAGAATAATTATTTAGTAAGTGGTAAAACGCAAATTGTTCGAGTGCCAAGATATACTACACTCACGGTAAATGCTGGTGCTGTATTAACAACTGATGCATGGAACGGAACAATTGCAGGTGTACTTGCAGTGGAAGTAAATGGATCAACTACTATCAATGGTACAGTGAGTGCAACAGGTTTAGGATTTAGAGGAGGAGCAGCGGCTAACAATAGTAATTACGGCGGTTTACGTTTTGTGTCTCTTGGCGGTGGTGCTAACGAAGGTGGCCAAAAAGGAGAAAGTATTGCCGGATCAGTAACAGATTATTCTGTAACGTATGGTGGAGAATTTGCTATGGGAGCTCCCGCAAATGGAGGCGGAGGAGGAAATTGTCATAACGCCGGTGGTGGTGGTGGCGCAAATGCAGGAAATGTTACAGGTTGGTTTGGTTACGGAGTTGTGAATCCTGCATACAATGTTGCTTATAACTTAGAATGGGCAGGACGCGCCGCAATTGTTTCATCAGGTGGTGGCAGAGGTGGTTATAGTTTTTCGGATCAAAATCAGAATCCAACTTTGGCTGTTCCAGGCTCTACAGTATGGGGTGGAGATAATAGAAGAAAAAATGGTGGATTTGGTGGACGTCCACTTGATTACACTACAGGAAAAATATTTTTAGGCGGTGGTGGTGGAGCAGGTCATGTAAATGATCTTAACGCAAGTAATACTGGAGGTGTTGGTGGTGCTGGTGGAGGATTGATCTTCTTACAAGTGTATAATAATATTGGTGGAACAGGAACTATAGTTTCAGATGGTAATAATGG
>JAGPDW010000118.1:0-9779 GCA_018057345.1 Bacteroidia bacterium
TTCTAATAGTTTGACGAGACAAAGGTATGGCGACAAAAAAACGGGAGCCGTATAGAAAGTGTTTATAGTCGACAACAAACGGTTAGATTATTTTAAAATGAATGATGCACTTTATAACTTATTGATATACAAATATTTGTAATGATGTTTTCATAAAATTATTCCTTTGAAAATAGTTTCCAATTTAGCCGACAAAAAGCTGATTTAAAAAAATGTATCTTTAATGCGGGCCTTAACGAGAAGTTAGTGACCTCTATCTCCAAAAAATCCGATCATGAAAAAAATTCCAATACTCCTTCTCCCCTTTTTATTCTCAAATCTCATCACCTTAGGTCAAACAACTCCAAAAACCGAAAAAGGCTGGAGCACATTTAGCGATAAAAATTATTCTGTTCAATATCCCGATACTTGGATCTTGGATAGAAATCCACAAATGGGAATGAGTTTTGTTGTGCTTTCTAAACTAAGCGATCCCAAAGATCAGTTCAAAGAAAATGTGAACCTGCTCATTCAAGACCTGAAAGGAAAGAATATGACTCTTAAATCTTATACCGAGCTTTCTGAGGAACAAATAGCAACCATGGTAACCAATGGAAAACTTATTGAAAGCAAAACACGAAATGAGAATGGATCGGAGTTTCAAAAACTGATCTATACAGGCGATCAAGGAATGTATAAACTAAAATTTGAACAATACTACTGGATAAAGAACGAAAAAGCCTACGTATTAACTTTAACCTGCGAAGCCTCGCAATTTGAAAAATTCAAAGCAACCGGAGAGAAGATCATGAATAGTTTTAAATTCAAATAAATTCAATATGCCTGTTTTAGAAAAAAATATTCCCTTTCAACTAACTGACTGGGACAACATTGAAACCAAAGAATACAAAGGCGAAACCGGAACTGCTTATTGGAAAACCATTGAATTTGAAGGCTTACGCATTCGCGTTGTAGAATATTCGAAAAATTACAAAGCCGATCATTGGTGTCAAAAAGGACATATTATTTATTGCCTCGAAGGAGAAATGGATACCGAATTGGCTGATGGCAAAATTGTAAAGCTCACCAAAGGCATGAGCTATCAGGTTTCGGATGAATTAAGTTCGCACTGCACAAGTTCGGTAAAGGGCGTAAAGCTGTTTATAGTAGATGGGGATTTTTTAAAATTGAAATGATACAGAAAAGAAATTGATCTTACGCGCACTCATAAACTCCAACATCTACATTTCCCTTGCGGCGGTTGTGTTCACTATTGAAACACAAATTCAATTAGGTATGCGTCCACAATGGCATCCGTATTTATTCCTTATTTTTTTTGCCACACTTTGCGAATATAATGTTCATCGTTTTATTACCATTATTACAAATAAAGAAGCCTTAAATTCAGAAAAACACAAATGGGTAAAAGATAATTTGATCGCTTTTTATGCCCTGGTTATTTTATCGGTGGTGGGTTTCATTGTAACAGCTTTTATGGCCAAAAAAGAAGTGTTGCTAACACTTGCCCCTATTGCCGCTTTAACGCTCCTCTATTCTATTCCGGTTTACGGAAATAAAAAAAGTATTTTCAGGTTACGCGAAATTCCTTATTTAAAGATCTTTATTATTTCGTTTACGTGGTCGGCCACTACGGTTCTGTTGCCGTTAATTCAAACGGGGCAAGAGTTCAATACACAGCATATTGGTTTAATACTTATTGAACGTTTTGTTTTTGTACTTGCCATCACTATTCCTTTCGACATAAGAGATATGGAAGCTGATCGTGCGGCTAATACCAAAACCATCCCATTATTACTCGGCGAAAAAAAATCTCTGATCATTTCTTACTCATGTATTTTGATCTTTCTAGCCATCTCACTTTTTCATTACAATATTCTTAACCAAGGTTTTATTGCCATGGCCATGGTTGTTTCCGCACTTAGTACGTTTGTGTTCTTAAAGTGGGATACAGCTAAACACTATTCGCTTTATCATTATGCTATATTAGATGGTACTATTATTTTGCAAGGGCTGTTAGTTATTGGTTTTTACCTCCTGGCAAACCTATCTTTCTTATAAATTATTATCTTAGCATTTAATTATTTATCATATGGGAAATAGTATTACAGTAGAAGTCATTATTAGTGCGCCAATAGAAAAAGCCTGGGAATATTGGACAAAGCCCGAACACATCATCAAATGGTGTTTTGCTTCTGATGATTGGCATGCGCCAAGTTCAAGTTCCGATCTAAAAGTTGGAGGAAAACTTTCTACCAGAATGGAAGCCAAGGATGGTAGTTTTGGATTTGATTTTTGGGGTATCTATAAAGAAATTAAACCAAACGAAAAATTAACGATCACCATGGGCGATGGAAGAATGTGGGAAACAAATTTTTCGAAAGTAGATGATGGAACAAAAGTAATAGAGTTGTTTGAAGCAGAAAATGAGAACCCCGAAGAAATGCAAAAAGCAGGATGGCAAGCCATATTAAATAATTTTAAAATTTACGCCGAAGCAAACTAATGAAGATCGTTAAGGCTAAAAGTGTGGAAGAGTACATCGATAGTTTTCCAGACAAAACTCAAAAATCATTAAAGCAAGTTCGCAAAACCATAAAATCTGCAGCGCCAAAAAGCATTGAAGACATAAGTTATGGAATGCCGGCTTATAAACTTAACGGCAAACCTTTGGTTTATTTTGGCGGTTACGAAAAACATATTGGGTTTTATGCCACGCCAACCGGACACAAAAAATTTGAAAAACAACTTTCAAAATATAAGCAGGGAAAAGGTTCCGTTCAATTTCCTCTTGATGAAGCAATGCCTTTAAAATTAATAACAGCTATTGTGAAGTTTCGTGTTACCGAAAATAACGCGAAGTACGCAAAGAAAAAATAATGCCATTAAATAAAAAAGCCCCGATCTCTCGAGGCTTTTTTATTTATTCTATGATCAACCGTTTACTTATGGTTCGATTGTCTCTGTCTTTTAACTGAACAAGGTATAGTCCTTTTGCTAATCCTTCTAAATTAACTTCTTTATCATTGCTTAAAGCATTTTGTGAGAACACTTGTTTTCCATCGCTGCTATAAACTGCAATATCAAAATTATCAATATACGATGTGCTGATCTTTATTTTTCCATTACTTGGGTTTGGGAATAACACAAACGACTCTTCTAAAATATTTGGTGTAATTCCTGTTGTAATTCCTACAGAAATAGTAAACGTTTTTGAATTACAGGAATTACTTACAGTTAAAGTTGCTGTATAATTTCCACTCAAGGTATACGTATGAGATGGATTTTGTGAAGTGCTTGTTCCAGCATCGCCAAAGTTCCAGCTAAATACCGTTCCACCTATTGCTGAAGCTGTAAAGTTAACTGCGCTTCCAACTTGCGTTTGAATTCCTGCATTTCCATGAATGGCAAGATTCATCGTATTCATTGCAGTATCAGCAATTCCTTCGCTCATGTTATAATATGTTCCGCTTGGTACATTTTCTAGAACCAAAGCACGAACCATATATTTATAAATGCCTGGGTAAACCAAACACAAATTCGTATACGTAGTTCCTGTGATCAATGCTGGATTTATTTTTACATACGTTTTATTTGTATCATTCTTCATGTAAATATTATATCCTAAAACATTGGTTTGTGTTGAGGCCGACCAGCTAATATTACAATTATTTCCAATACGTGTTGCAACTACATTTGAAACCGGAGCAACTACATCATTACGCAATGTTGGATCGCCCATTAATGCAATTCCAATAAAATTTTGCGCATAGCTGTAATAATATGTTCCCGTATTGTTTTGGGTAATTCGTGTACTATAACCAATGTTCTCGCCTAAGCCCATATGATGCAATGCCCAGTGTGGACGACCCGACCAAACGTTAGTTAATGTTTTTCCTTGGCATAATGGTGCGCGTAAAAAATTATTTGCAATATCCCAATCGCCAAAATAACTTCCAAACAATATTGTAAATACTCCACCAAGATTTGAAGTTGTGAAATTTGTAGTATTACCAACTCCACTACAACTTGTAAAGCTTCCACCGCCACAACCATAAGACCATTGATAACTTGCACCAGCAGCCATTGTAGTAAAATAATCTCCGGCAATAACATTTGTTGGAGTTACTAATGAAGCAAAATTCTTATACCCGCTAGAGGCAAACGCTTCTCCACTCATCCATCCAAAGTTGTCGTCAATTACAGCACGCTTAATAGGTGTGAAAACTTTTTTGCGGTAATCATGATCCTTATCCAAATAATTTTTTGTGAGTTGCGTTTCTGTTAACGTAAATGCCGGCATACTCGAAAGATCAACACGCCCTACTTGCAATTCAACAATTCCCGAACTGCTTTGATCGAATTTACCATCACCCGGAATATTTATATTTCTTGGAGAAACTGTTGTTTGGTTAACCGATGCATCTGTCCAAGAACCGGTCATTTCTGCATAATAAGAATCAGTTGGCCAAGCACCCTGATGATCAGGATGAGCATCGGGACCAAAATTTCCGCTGTATGCTACAGGAATATGTCCTAGAAAAAATAATGCTTTTGTATTTAAGGGATCAAGATTATAAGTTGCATTGATCATTGTTTTTAAAGCTGTAACTGCCATCGTAGTGCTTACATTACTGGTTAAAACTTCCCATCCGTCGCCTTCAAGGTCATCTTGTAAGCGTTTTATTTCCGGAGCAAGGGCGAGTGTAAGATTATTTGCTATCACTAACAATAACTTTCCACGATTCTCTACTACTGGAGTTTCAATACCAACGTTGATATAACCATAACCGTTGTAAGTTAAAGTTGGTGCATATTTTATAACGCGGTATTCGTAATTTCCTCCAACAACAACGCTATTATCTACATATGATGTTGCAGTTCCTGAAAGACCGGCAACTATGGTTGTCCATGAAGTTGTGGTCTTTAATTTTTTTGCAACGTCGTAGCTTGTTGCAATAGCACTGGTTATCCAATTAAGGGTAACGCTTGGCGCAGCAGTTTGAACTTTTGCCCAAAGTTCAACGGAGGCATCTTTAGGGCTTTGCGCGCTAATTGTATTTGCAAAAAAAAGCGTAGAAAAAAGGAGTAGAAATTTCTTCATCTTGATATAGATTTTTTGATCTTGCCAAATGTAGCAAAATAAACATACGTTTTTGTAAAACATGATGGACTCTACCGCTACAACGTTTTAGAAAGACCTTTTACTGAGGGAATTTTCCTCCATTTTACGCATTAAAGAAGCGTCTTTTTTGGTTTTGTCTTTATACCCACACAAATGCAAAACGCCATGTATAATTACTCTGTGAAGTTCGTCGTTGAATTCGGTCTTGAATTTTGAGGCATTATCTTTTACGCGATCGATACTAATAAAAATATCCCCGTTTATGGTCTTACCTTCCGAGTAATCAAAAGTGATAATGTCGGTATACGTATTGTGCTTTAAAAATTGTTTGTTCATTTCTAGAAGCTCTTCATCACTCACAAAAACATAATGGATCTCTCCTAATTTTCTCTTTTCCTTTTTAATAACTACATCGATCCATTTTTTTATGGCCGCACTTTTTAAAAGCTTGAATTTTTTGTGCTGTGATGTAAATGAAATAGCCATGTTACAATTCAACTTTATCTTTTATGGCTTCGGGTAATTGTCCGTTATTGCGCGATTTAATAAGCGCTTCCACCGGCAATAATGAATTTTTAAAATCCTGAACACTATTCAAATTGTTTTTTAATTCATTCGACGTTAACGAGATCAATTGCGATGCTGCGCTAACTTCATTTTCAAAATTGGACAAGAAATCTTTTTTTGATATGCTTCCTTTCTCAACGTCGCTCTGTAATTTTTTTATTTGGTCAGATACCAACGAAGTTCGTGAACGTAAGCTTTTATAATTAAGGCTAAAGGCTTTTAAATTCTTTCCACTTTGATAAAATTGCTGAAGGCTATTGGCTTCCTCTTTTGTAATGGTATCGGTAATGTTGTTCTCTATGAAGGTAGAGTAATTAGTAAATTTTGTGGTCGCTCTTTCTAATAAAGCCGTATCGCATTTATTTAGTTCTTGTAATTTGCTATTAAGAATAATGCTTACACTATCTAAGCGCTTGGCTTCGGAAGCAACTTGGTCTTTTATACTACAACTTTGTAAAAACAGAAACGTCAAACAAACAAATATGGTAAAAGCGTTTCTCATCTAATTATTTAATGGTATCAAATCCTAAATATGGAACTAATACTTTTGGCATGGTAATTCCATCGGCTGTTTGATTATTTTCTAAAATAGCGGCAACAATACGCGGCAACGCCAAGGCACTTCCGTTTAAACTATGTGCTAATTGTGTTTTACCATCTTTATCTTTGTAGCGACATTTTAATCGATTGGTTTGAAACGCTTCAAAATTAGAAACGCTACTTACTTCCAACCAACGTTTTTGCGCTGCGCTCCAAACTTCCAAGTCGTAAGTTAATGCCGACGCAAAACTCATATCTCCACCACATAATTTTAAAACACGGAAAGGTAAATTCAATTCTTTTAATAAGCCAGCCACATAATCGCGCATGCCTTCTAAAATTTCGTAACTCTTTTCGGGTTGTGCAATTTGTACGATCTCTACTTTATCAAATTGATGTAAGCGATTTAATCCACGAACATCTTTACCATAACTTCCTGCTTCTCTTCTAAAACAAGGTGTGTATCCGCAATTCTTAACAGGAAGATCTGTTTCCTTTAAAATAACATCACGATACATATTTGTAATTGGAACCTCAGCAGTTGGGATCAAATAAAAATTATCTACACCAACATGATACATTTGTCCCTCTTTATCGGGCAATTGTCCTGTTCCATAACCGCTATCTTCATTTACTAAAATCGGAGGTTGAACTTCATTATATCCTGCGGCGTGCGCTTTATCTAAAAAATAATTTATTAACGCGCGTTGCATTTTTGCGCCTTTACCCTTGTAAACAGGAAATCCTGCGCCTGTTAGTTTAACGCCCAATTCAAAATCAATAAGATCATAGCGTGTTGTTAATTCCCAATGCGGAACTGCTTTATCGTGAAGCTTTGGTGTTTCGCCATGTTCAAATACAACGGCATTATCTTCCGGAGTTTTTCCTACAGGAACTGTTACGTTTGGTAAATTTGGAACAGTTACTAAAATATCGTGAATGCTTTTTTCAATTCCTGCCAATTGCTCGTCCAACTCTTTTTCTTTTTGTTTTAAAGAAGCAGTTTTTGATTTTATTTGTTCGGCTTCATCTTTTTTGCCGCTTTTCATCAACTCACCAATTTGTTTTGCTAAACTATTGGCTTCCGCTTTTATGGCCTCGGTATCTTTTTGTGTATTGCGACGTTTGGCGTCAAGGTCCATCACATTTCCAATAATGCTTTCTGCATCTTTGAAGTTTTTAATAGCAAGACGTTTTAAAACATCTTCTTTATTATCGCGTATATAATTTAATTGTAACATAGGTTCAAATATAAAAATAAAAAAGCCTGCGCCGTTTTACCGACACAGGCTTTCTAATAATCAAAACATCGGTTATTTAGGCCTGAGGCGGAATTACCGATACATAGGATCTGTCGTCTCTTTTCTTTTTGAAAACAACAACTCCGTCTGTTAATGCATATAATGTATGGTCTTTACCAATACCAACATTTTTGTCGGGATTGTGTTTAGTTCCACGTTGACGAACAATGATATTGCCGGCAATACATTTTTGACCACCAAAGATCTTCACGCCTAGTCGTTTTGCGTGTGATTCTCTACCGTTATCTGAGCTACCCGCTCCTTTTTTGTGTGCCATGTTTTTATAAGTTAAAAGTTAAAAGTCAAAAGCCAAAAGGCTTAAGGCTAATAACGGATTATTTAATCTTTTTTCTTTGTTACTTTTTTAGCTGCTGCTTTTTTTGCGGGAGCTTTTTTTGCTACTGGTTTTTCAACTACTTCAGTTGCTTCTGCAGTTTTTGCATTAAACTTTCTGTGTGTTTTAACCTCGCGTTTCACTGCAGGTAATGAATCCTTCAATGTTTCGCCTTTACCTAATACACCTTGAATTAAGATCTCGGTGAAGTGTTGACGGTGGTTATTCCACTTTTGATACGTTTTACGGCGTTTCTTTTTGAATACCGCTACTTTATCGCCTTTTACGTGCGATACTACTGTGGCTGCTACTTTGGCGCCATCAATTAAAGGATTACCAACTGAAATTTTTCCGGCATTGTCTAACAACAATACGTTACTAAATTCCACATTAGCACCTTCATTAGCCTCAAGGCGGTGAACATAAACTCGTTGTCCACGCTCTACTTTGAACTGTTGCCCGGCTATTTCTACTATTGCGTACATGTGCGTTCGTTTTTTTTGATCTTTTGCGGTTCCCTTAAAACCACTCCGGATCGTTAATACTTAAAAATTTAAGGGACGCAAATGTATGAGAAAAATTGGATTTTGACAAATATTTAGCGCCTATTAATAAGGTAAACGCTCAGAATAACGACAATTACCCCGCCCATTTGCACTAAATTCACGGTTTCCCCGTCTGCAAGGCCCCAGATCACAGCAACCACGGGGATTAGATAGGTACAGGTAGAGGCAAAAAGTGCCCCGGCATTTTTAATAAGGGTATTGTAAATTATTACCGAAAGGGCAGTTCCCACAATGGCCAAAATGCTCACATATCCAAGCGCCTTTAAGGCTAAATCATTAGTTTTCAAATCATTAATGAAATCAGTTCTAAAAAACAGATAGGCTAAAGCCATGGGGCCGGTGATAGCAAAAGCGCCCATTGTAGCGCTAATAGAATTCATTCCCGAGAGGTAATGTTTAATGCCATTAATGCTAATAGCATAACAAATAGTGGCCAAAACCACCAAAAGGCTATACATGATGTTTGTTGAAGCATCGCCTCCTTCATTAAATAGCAAAAGAAGCATGGCGCCAACTAATCCGCTCAAAATTCCGATCACCTGAATGGTTTTGAATTTATCCTTGAACCAAACAACTGCAACAACTATGGTAAAAAGCGGAGTTAACGCGTTCAACATTCCGGCCAAGCTGCTGCTAATTTGAATTTCGGCGGTGGTAAATAAAAACGCGGGGATCAAATTTCCAAAAACGCCCATGAGCACCAAGCCTTTCCAGTTCTTTTTGAGATCTATTTGCTGCTTCTTTAAAAAAAATGGAAGTAAGAATACAAACGCAATGGCAATTCGCAAACCTCCAACTTCATCGGCGCTAAAAACTTCCATGCCTCTTTTCATAAGGATGAACGAACTTCCCCACACAACAGAAAGAACAATTAATATGATCCAGGAAGAAGCGCTAGCTTTCATTTACCAAATGTACGGGTTTATTTAGCCACGGAGGCACGGAGACGCAGAGAAAAGTTCAATACTAAAAATATAACTCCGTGTCTCCGCGCCTCCGTGGCAAAAAATAAGTTCGATGTTTTGCAGATCACAAAATAATGTAGATATTTGTCCCCGTAAAATGATCACTAAAAAAATAAAATGTCTTAAGAAAACTCCTGCATAAGGAAGGGCATTTATTTTGTATAGATATAAAGCAGAGCCTTTCCATAGTGGAGAGGCTTTTAAATTTAATAAAAACAATATATGAAAATTGCAGTCGTTGGTGCCACAGGATTAGTTGGTACAAAAATGTTACAAGTACTAAAGGAAAGAAACTTTCCTGTTACAGAATTAATTCCGGTTGCCTCTGAGCGCTCGGTTGGAAAAGAAATTGAATTCAACGGAAAAAAATACAAGGTTCATAGC
>JAGPDW010000119.1:0-9766 GCA_018057345.1 Bacteroidia bacterium
AATCGGTTAAAGTAATTAACGGTCCATTCAACGGATTCATTGGGATCATTGAAGAAGTTATGGAAGACAAAAAGAAAATTAAAGTTACAGTGAAGATCTTCGGTCGTAAACAACCGGTAGAACTAATCTTTGGCGAAGTAGAAAAAGAATAAAGAAATTGAATGGCGTAAATTAAGGTTAGAGTGCTTTGCTGCTTCCAACTCAAAGTAACTAAATTCCGAAAGGGGCCTTAACGAAACCAACAATAACAAAAAACGATCTATAGGTGAGACATTAGATCGTTGAAATAAAATAAATAAAGTAAAACTAAAAGAAATGGCAAAAGAGTTATCAGCAATTGTAAAGTTGCAAATCAAAGGTGGAGCTGCTAACCCATCGCCTCCTATTGGTCCTGCTTTAGGTGCTAAAGGTGTAAACATCATGGAGTTTTGCAAACAGTTCAACGCAAGAACCCAAGATCAACCTGGTAAGATTTTACCAGTTATCATTAATGTTTACGTCGACAAGTCGTTTGATTTTGTTATCAAACGTCCGCCTGTAGCAGTTCAAATAAAAGAGGCTACCAAAGTACAAACAGGTTCGGCTACGAGCAACCGTAAAAAAGTTGGTTCGATCAGCTGGGATCAGATCAAAAAAATTGCAGAAGATAAAATTGTAGACATGAATTGTTTTACAATGGAATCGGCAATGAGTATGGTCGCAGGTACTGCACGTAGTATGGGTGTAACTGTTTCCGGAAACAAACCTTTCTAAATTAAAATAATTATTAATTAAAACGCTTTCAAAAAAATGGCAACGTTGACTAAAAAAAGAAAAGCTTCTGAAGCAAAGTATGATGCTACAAAAGCCTACTCTGTAGTAGACGCTTCAAAAATTGTAAAGGACATTACCACTACAAAATTTGATTCGTCTGTGGACCTAGCGGTTCGCTTAGGAGTTGATCCAAGGAAAGCTAATCAAATGGTTCGTGGAACTGTATCATTACCTCACGGAACCGGAAAAACATTGCGCGTATTAGCAATTGTTACTCCGGATAAAGAAGCTGAGGCTAAAGCTGCAGGTGCGGATTTTGTTGGATTAGACGAGTACATAGAGAAAATAAAAGGTGGTTGGACAGATGTTGATGTTATCATCACAATGCCTTCTGTTATGGGTAAAGTTGGTGCTTTAGGACGCGTATTAGGCCCTCGTGGTTTAATGCCAAATCCTAAAACCGGAACTGTAACCATGGACGTTGGTAAAGCTGTAACCGATTCAAAAGGTGGAAAAATTGATTTCAAAGTTGATAAAGCAGGTATCATTCATGCCGCTGTTGGAAAAGCATCTTTTGATGCTGCAAAAATTGCCGACAACGCAAATGAATTGTTACAAGCGATCATGAAATTAAAACCATCAAGTGCAAAGGGTTCATATGTAAGATCAATTACAATGAGCAGCACAATGAGTCCGGGTATCATCATCGACACCAAATCATTTAATTAAAAACTGCTAAAAACTAAAAAAAGCTCATGAATAAAGCTGAAAAAACAAAAGTAATAGACGGGTTGGTTAGCGAATTGAACGCTAACAACAAGATCTATTTAGCAGATTGTTCTTCATTAACAGTAGAAAAAGTAAATAATTTCCGTAGAGCTTGTTTCGCTAAAAAAATATCAGTTAAGGTTGTAAAAAACACCTTATTGAAAAAAGCGATCGAGCGCGCAAGCGATTCGCGTTTAGCTGAACTTATACCTGCATTAAAAGGTGAGACTGCTTTGATTTTTACCGATGTATCAAGTGCACCGGCTAAAGTTATTAAAGAGTTTCGCGGTAAAGCAGGCGATAAGCCGGTTTTAAAAGCGGCCTTCGTTGAGGAAATGATTTATATGGGCGATAATCAATTAGATGCTTTAGCATCGTTGAAATCGAAAAACGAAATGATAGGAGAGATCATAGGATTATTACAATCTCCTATCCAACGCGTTATCGGTGGCCTTGAAAACAGAAAAGGTGGAGAAGATGCTGCGGCATAATACTCACTAGAAGAATGATCAAAAAAGAATAAAAATTAATTAATTAAAAATTTAAAATCCAGAATAAAATGGCAGACGTAAAATCAGTAGCTGAAACATTAGTAAGCTTAACAGTAAAAGAAGTACAAGACTTAGCTAAAATATTAAAAGACGAGTACGGTATCGAACCTGCTGCAGCTGCGGTTGTAGTATCAGGTGGTGCAGGTGGTGGCGAAGCTGCTGCTGCAAAAACAACTTTCGATGTTATCCTAAAAGAAGCTGGTGCAGCTAAATTAGGCGTTGTAAAAGTTGTAAAAGACCTTACAGGTTTAGGATTGAAAGAAGCTAAAGACTTAGTGGATGGAGCTCCAAAACCAGTAAAAGAGGGTATTGGCAAAGAAGAAGCTGAAGCTATTAAAAAAGCTTTAGAAGAAGCTGGTGCTAAAGTAGAAGTTAAGTAATTTCTATTGGAATTCGGAAAAGGCAGGGCGCTTAGCGCCCGCCATTTTCCCTTTGTTGAGAACAACAAAACCATGGGTACCTCTCTTTATTGTTTTACTTAACCAAAAATTACCTTGGCAGCAATTAAAAATCAAAAACGAGTTAACTTCTCGTCAAACAAATTCCCGATCGAGTATCCAGATTTCTTGGATATCCAGATCAAATCTTTCCAGGATTTTTTCCAGCTGGAAACTACACCTGATAACCGTAAAAAAGAAGGGTTATTCAAAGTGTTCGCTGAGAACTTCCCGATCTCTGATGCACGTAACAATTTCGTGTTAGAGTTCAAGGACTACTACATCGATCCACCTCGCTACTCTCTTGATGAGTGTATCGAACGTGGTTTGACATACAGCGTGCCTTTAAAGGCAAAATTATATTTGTATTGTACAGATCCTGAGCATGAGGATTTCGAGCCTATCATGCAAGACGTGTATTTGGGAACTATCCCTTACATGACCCCAAAAGGATCTTTTATCATAAATGGTGCTGAACGTGTTATTGTTTCTCAATTACATCGTTCTCCGGGTGTGTTCTTCGGCCAAAGCCGTCACGCTAACGGAACCAAATTATACAGCGCTCGCGTTATTCCGTTTAAAGGTTCGTGGATAGAATTCGCAACCGATATCAATAACGTAATGTACGCTTACATTGATCGTAAGAAAAAATTACCTGTTACTACTTTATTACGCGCTATTGGATTCGAAAGCGATAAACAAATTCTCGAGATCTTTGGTCTTGCTGATGAGGTAAAAGTTAGTAAAGCAGGTTTAAAACGCGAAGTTGGCCGTAGATTAGCTGCTCGTGTTCTTAAAACGTGGATCGAAGATTTCGTAGATGAGGATACCGGAGAGGTAGTTTCTATCGAACGTAACGAAGTTATTATTGATCGCGAAACTTTATTAGAAGATGATCATATCGATTTGATATGCGATTCTGGTGTTAAGTCTATCATCCTTCACAAAGAAGACGTGAATAGCGCTGATTACACTATTATCTACAACACATTACAAAAAGATTCAACTAACTCAGAAAAAGAAGCGATCGAGTTCATCTACCGTTTACTTCGTAATGCTGAGCCACCAGATGAGGAAACTGCACGTGGTGTAATTGATAAATTATTCTTCTCTGACAAACGTTATGATCTTGGAGAAGTTGGACGTTACCGTATCAATAAAAAATTCGGTATCGATATTCCAATGGATATCCGCGTATTAACTAAGGAGGACATGATCCTCATCATTAAATATTTGATCGAGTTAATTAACTCAAAAACAAATGTGGATGATATCGATCACTTGTCAAATCGTCGTGTTCGTACTGTAGGTGAGCAATTATATGCTCAGTTCGGTGTAGGTTTAGCGCGTATTGCTCGTACAATTCGTGAGCGTATGAACGTTCGTGATAACGAGGTGTTCTCGCCAACCGATTTGATCAACGCAAAAACATTATCATCAGTGATCAACTCGTTCTTCGGAACAAACCAGTTATCTCAATTCATGGATCAAACTAACCCTTTATCGGAGATCACGCACAAGCGTCGTCTATCGGCACTAGGGCCAGGAGGTTTAAGTCGTGAGCGTGCAGGTTTCGAGGTTCGTGACGTTCACTATACGCACTACGGTCGTTTATGTACTATCGAAACACCGGAGGGACCAAACATTGGTTTGATCTCTTCATTATGTGTATTCGCTAAGGTTAATAAATTAGGCTTTATTGAAACTCCATTCCGTAACGTAGCAAATAGCAAGGTTGAGGTTAACAAACCTGTTATTTATTTAACAGCGGAAGAAGAAGATCAAAAAAATATCGCGCAAGCAAATGTTGATTTGGATGATAAAGGAAACTTCATCACTCAAAAAGTAACATCGCGTCGCGAAGGTGATTTCCCTATTCTTGATCCAAGCGCTATCCATTTAATGGACGTTGCTCCAAATCAAATTGCATCCATAGCTGCATCATTAATTCCTTTCTTGGAGCATGATGACGCTAACCGTGCATTAATGGGGTCGAACATGCAACGTCAAGCAGTTCCATTATTACGTCCTCAAGCACCAATTGTTGGTACAGGTATCGAAGCACGTGTTGCTGAAGATAGCCGCGTATTGATCAATGCTGAGAACAATGGTATTGTTGAATACGTTGATGCTCGCGAGATCGTTATTCGTTACACACGTTCTGAAGACGAAAAATTAGTAAGCTTCGAGGGCGATGTGAAAACATACAAGTTAACTAAATTCCAAAAAACAAATCAAAGCACCTGTATGAACTTGAAACCTATCGTTAAGAAAGGTGATAAAGTTTTAAAAGGACAAGTATTATGCGATGGTTATGCAACGGAAGATGGTGAGTTAGCATTAGGACGTAACTTAAAAGTAGCGTTCATGCCTTGGAAAGGTTACAATTTTGAGGATGCTATCGTTATCTCTGAAAAAATTGTTCGTGATGATATCTTCACTTCAATTCACATTGATGAGTATACTTTAGAAGTGCGCGACACAAAACGTGGTTTAGAGGAGTTAACTCCGGATATTCCAAACGTAAGTGAAGAAGCAACTAAAGACTTAGATGAGAACGGAATTGTTAGAGTAGGAGCCGACGTAAAAGAAGGCGATATCCTTATCGGGAAAATTACACCAAAAGGTGAAACAGATCCTTCTCCGGAAGAGAAATTGTTACGCGCTATCTTTGGTGATAAAGCCGGTGATGTGAAAGATGCTTCATTAAAAGTATCTCCATCTATCAAAGGTGTTGTTATCGACAAAAAATTATTCTCTCGCGCTATTAAGGATAAGAAAACAAAAGCCGAAGAGAAACCAATGATCGAGAAATTGGATTCAGAACACGAGAAGAATGTTTACAACCTAAAATTAAAATTGGTTGACAAATTATTCGTTCTTGTGAATGGAAGAACATCTCAAGGTGTAACTAATATCTTAGGTGAAGAAGTTATTCCTCGCGGAACAAAATTCACTCAAAAATTATTAGAGCGCGTTGATTATTCGGAAGTAAATCCAAGCAACTGGACAACTGATAAAGACAAAAATGAATCTGTAGAGCGTTTGCTTCATAATTTCATGATCCAGTACAACGATCTATTAGGAAAATACAAACGTGAGAAATTCCAAATTTCGGTTGGTGATGAATTACCAAACGGAATTGTGAAGTTAGCTAAGGTATATATTGCTCAAAAACGTAAGTTAAAAGTGGGTGATAAAATGGCGGGTCGTCACGGTAACAAAGGTATTGTTGCCCGTATCGTAAAAGATGAGGACATGCCATTCTTAGAAGACGGAACTCCGGTAGATATCGTATTGAATCCACTAGGTGTACCTTCTCGTATGAACTTAGGTCAGATCTATGAAACAGTTCTTGCTTGGGCCGGACAAAAATTAGGATTGAAATTCTCAACGCCAATTTTCGACGGTGCAACTATTGAGCAAATAGATGAGTACACTGCTAAGGCAGGCGTTCCACAATACGGACGTACTTATTTGCACGATGGTGGAACAGGAGAACGTTTTGATCAACCTGCAACTGTAGGTATCATTTACATGCTGAAATTAGGTCACATGGTAGATGATAAGATGCACGCGCGTTCAATCGGACCATATTCATTAATTACGCAACAACCTTTAGGTGGTAAAGCACAATTTGGTGGTCAGCGTTTTGGTGAGATGGAGGTTTGGGCACTCGAAGCATACGGTGCAGCCAACGTGTTACAAGAATTATTGACAGTTAAATCGGATGATGTTATTGGTCGTGCAAAAGCTTACGAAGCAATTGTAAAAGGTGATAATATCCCAACTCCGGGTATTCCTGAGTCGTTCAACGTATTGTTGCACGAATTAAGAGGTCTGGCGTTAGATATAACTATGGATTAATCATTTTAAATTTCTCTCTCCGAAAGGGGAGAGAAATCAAAATGAAGATTGCAACACAAGAAAATAAATTAAAAATTAAACCAGTAAATACAACATGGCTTTAAGAAGAGATAACAAACAAAAATCGAATTTCTCTAGAATAACCATCAGTTTAGCTTCGCCAGAAACTATCTTGAAACGTTCAAGCGGCGAGGTTCTAAAACCTGAAACGATCAATTATCGTACATACAAACCTGAAAGAGATGGTTTGTTCTGCGAGCGTATATTTGGTCCGGTAAAAGATTATGAGTGCCACTGCGGTAAATACAAACGTATTCGTTACAAAGGGATTGTTTGTGATCGTTGTGGAGTTGAGGTTACTGAAAAGAAAGTACGTCGTGAGCGTATGGGACACATTAATTTAGTGGTTCCTGTTGCGCACATTTGGTACTTCCGTTCATTACCAAATAAAATTGGTTACTTGTTGGGATTACCAACTAAGAAACTGGATATGATCATTTACTACGAACGTTATGTAGTAATTAACGCAGGTATTGCTGCAGAAAAAGGTGTAAGTTACTTAGACTTTTTAACTGAAGAAGAATACTTAAATACATTAGATACATTACCAAAAGAGAACATAGCTCTAGATGATGCAGATCCTAATAAGTTTGTAGCGAAGATGGGTGCTGAAGCGTTACAAGAATTATTATCGCGTTTAGATCTAGATTCATTATCATACGAATTACGTCACAAAGCCAGCAACGAAACTTCACAGCAACGTAAGAACGAAGCTTTGAAACGTTTGCAGGTTATTGAGGCTTTCCGTCAGGCTAACCAAAATGTGGTTAACAAACCTGAGTGGATGATCATTAAAGTTGTGCCGGTTATTCCGCCGGAATTACGTCCACTCGTTCCATTGGATGGTGGTCGTTTTGCAACTTCAGATTTGAACGATCTTTACCGTCGTGTTATTATTCGTAACAACCGTTTAAAGCGTTTAATTGAAATTAAAGCACCAGACGTTATCTTACGTAATGAGAAACGTATGTTGCAAGAGTCGGTAGATTCATTGTTTGATAACTCGCGTAAATCTAACGCAGTTAAAACTGAATCAAATCGTGCTTTAAAATCATTATCTGATTCATTAAAGGGTAAGCAAGGACGTTTCCGTCAGAACTTACTTGGTAAACGTGTGGATTATTCAGCACGTTCGGTAATTGTTGTAGGACCTGAATTAAAACTACACGAGTGCGGTTTACCTAAAGAAATGGCTGCTGAATTATTCAAACCATTTATCATTCGTAAAATGATAGAGCGTGGTATTGTAAAAACAGTAAAATCAGCTAAGAAAATTGTTGACAGAAAAGAACCAATTGTTTGGGATATTTTAGAGAACGCGTTAAAAGGGCACCCTGTGTTACTTAACCGTGCTCCAACACTCCACAGATTAGGTATTCAAGCTTTCCAACCAAAATTGATCGAAGGAAAAGCGATTCAGTTGCACCCATTGGTGTGTACTGCGTTTAACGCTGACTTTGACGGGGATCAAATGGCGGTGCACGTTCCGTTAGGACATGCCGCAATATTGGAAGCACAAATTTTGATGTTGGCTGCGCATAACATTTTAAATCCATCTAACGGTGCACCGGTAGCGGTTCCATCGCAAGACATGGTGTTAGGTTTATATTATCTTACAAAAGGTAAAATGAACTTAAAAGATGATGGCGTACGTGGAGAAGGAAAAATATTTTATAGTGCAGAAGAAGTTAACATTGCTTTGAACGAAAAGCAAATTGACATGCATGCCACAATCAAAGTAAGAATTACAAATGCTTGGGAAGGTGATAAATTAGTAACTAAAGTAATTGATACTACTGTTGGTCGTGTGATCTTCAATACAGTTGTTCCTCATGAAGTAGGTTACATCAATGAATTACTTACTAAGAAATCTCTTCGTGATATCATCGGTAACGTTATCAAACGTTCGGGTATGGCAGTTGCTGCTAAATTCTTGGATGATATTAAAGAAATTGGTTTCAAAACGGCATTCAAAGGTGGTTTATCATTTAATTTAGGAGATATTCAAACGCCTGCTGAAAAAACAAAGATCATTGCTGATGCTCAAGAACAAGTTGACGAAGTAATTGGAAACTATAACTTAGGTTTCATTACTAACAACGAGCGTTACAATCAGATCATTGACATTTGGACGCATGCTAACTCAAAAGTTACAAAGAAAGTATTAGATAAATTAAGCACAGAACGTCAGGGTTTCAACGCCGTGTACATGATGCTTGACTCTGGTGCTCGTGGTAGTAAAGAACAAATTAAACAGTTAAGTGGAATGCGTGGTTTGATGGCTAAGCCTCAAAAAGCGGGTGATACAACTGCATCTATCATTGAGAATCCGGTACTATCTAATTTCCGTGAAGGACTTTCGATCTTAGAATATTTTATTTCAACTCACGGTGCGCGTAAAGGTTTGGCCGATACGGCTCTTAAAACTGCCGATGCTGGTTACTTAACCCGTCGTTTAGTTGACGTTGCACAAGACGTTATTATTAACGAATCTGATTGCGGAACTCTTCGTGGGTTGAGCATGACAGCTTTGAAAAATAATGATGATGTTGTTGAATCGCTGTACGATCGCGTATTAGGTCGTGTTGCTGTAAATGATGTTTATCATCCAACAACAGGCGAATTGATCGTTTCGGTTGGTGAATTGATCAATGAAGATATCGGTGCAAAAATTGAAGCATCTCCAATTGAAACAATTGATATCCGTTCGGTATTAACTTGCGAATCAAAAAATGGTGTGTGTTCAAAATGTTACGGTCGTAACTTAGCTAACGGACGCTTAGTTCAGTTAGGTGAGGCTGTAGGTGTTATTGCCGCACAATCAATTGGTGAGCCGGGTACACAGTTAACATTACGTACATTCCACGTGGGTGGTACTGCAAGTAACGTTGCTGCTTCTTCTAAATTAGAAGCTAAGTACGATGGTATTGCTGAAATTGATGAATTACGTACAGTAGAGCGCGTAAACAATGATGGTAAAAAAGTAAATATCGTTATTGGTCGTTCAACTGAGGTTCGTATCGTTGATTCAAATACTGGAATCACTTTAACTACCGGAAATATTCCTTATGGTTCTGACTTATATATTAAGCCGGGATCTAAAGTGAAAAAAGGTGAGCTTATTTGTGATTGGGATCCGTACAATGCTATCATCGTTTCAGAATTTGGTGGTACTGCAGAATTTGAACACATTAAAGAAAATGTAACTTTCCGTGAAGAGTCTGACGAACAAACAGGCTTTAAAGAGAAAGTGATCATTGAAAGTAAAGATAAAACGATGAGCCCTATGATCCGCATTGTGGATAAAAAAGGTGAGCCGTTAAAAACATA